>NZ_JARWOJ010000280.1 GCF_029868625.1 Nocardia neocaledoniensis
ACCTGGGGCCCCCCCCCCCCGGGACACAAGGGGCCGCGAACTCGAGCGCGCCAGCGCTCCAAAACTACTGCTGCGCGGCCTGGCCCTTGTTGATCTGCGGGGCCTGGGCGGGCTGCTGCTTGGCCGGGTCGATCGCCGCGGCGTTGTTGCCGGTGGGCAGCGCGTCCCCGCGCATGGAGGCGCGGATCTGCTCGAGCTTGCTGTGCCCGGCCATCTGGATGCTGGCCTGCTGGACCTCCATCATGCGACCCTGCACCGAATTCTGCGCCAGCTCGGCCGAACCGAGCGCGTTGGCGTAGCGGCGCTCGATCTTGTCCCGCACCGCGTCCAGGCTGGGCGTGGAGCCCGGCGCGGCCAGGGTGGAGTCCATCTGCTGCAGCGAGGCCGAGACCTGTTCCTGCATCTTGGCCTGCTCGAGCTGGCTGAGCAGCTTGGTGCGCTCGGCGACCTTCTGCTGCAACATCATCGCGTTCTGCTCGACCGCCTTCTTCGCCTGCGCGGCGGCCTGCAGGGACTGGTCGTGCAGCACCTTGAGGTCTTCCACCGACTGCTCGGCGGTGACGAGCTGGGCGGCGAACGCCTCGGCGGCGTTGGTGTACTGGATCGCCTTCTCGGTGTCGCCCGCGGCGGACGCCTGATCGGCCAGAGTGACGGCCTGGCGGGCGTTGGCATTGAGCTTCTCGACCTCGTCGAGCTGGCGGTTCAGCTTCATCTCCAGCTGGCGCTGGTTACCGATCACCGATGCCGCCTGCTGCGACAGCGCCTGGTGCTGACGCTGCGCCTCCTCGATAGCCTGCTGAATCTGGACCTTCGGATCCGCATGCTCTTCGATCTTGGAGTCGAAGAGGGCCATCATGTATTTCCAGGCCTTCACGAACGGATTAGCCATCGATTGATCCCGCCTCCATCTGTGCGTCGCTCGTGCGACTGGTGGTGCGCGACCGTCACGCACCAGATATGTGCTTATCCTTCACCATGCGGCACCCGGGCCGGTGTGACCGGCCCACTCGACGCCTGATGAGAATCTATCCGTTCTCACCAGCGGTGTGCAGCGTCTCGCGCGTCCGGCACGTGGTTCGCCGCGTCACATCCCCTTCACCAGTACCAGCATCTCGGCCCTCGGCGCCGGGATGACGATGCGGGTGTCTTCGGCGATGCCGATCCGGGGGCCCTCGGCCGACAGGCTCGCCGAGGCCGTCTCCGGCGCCGCGGCGGGTTCGGCGGCGGCGGGTTCGGCGGTCTCGCGCTCGGTGACCGGGCCGGTCAGCGCGGGTTCGCGCGGCGCGGAGCCGTCGGCGCCGGCCATGATGGTGCTCACGTCCCACAGCACCCGCGACAGCGGCACGTCCAGTGCCTCGCAGATGGCGGCGAGCAGCTCACTGGAGGCTTCCTTGCGGCCGCGCTCCACTTCCGACAGATAGCCGAGGCTCACGCGCGCCGAGGTCGACACCTCGCGCAGCGTTCGATGCTGGGCGAGACGTGCACGCCGCAGACTGTCCCCGATTGCCTCCCGCAGCAGCGTCATCTCGTTCTCCTCCACCTCGTGTCACCGCCGCAGCGGTGCTCACCTCTTTCTGGCACAACGTCGAGCATCGGCCGGTGGTTCCCGGCTGCGGCTAGTTCGTCGTCACACAGCGCAGCAACTCCCGCACGGCGCTGTGTACCGCACCGATTCTGATGGTCCACCGGTCGCCGTGCAGTTTCAACCGGACCACCTCGCTGTGCCGTGGACCGGCCAATCCGAGGTATACCGTCCCGACGGGGTGCCCGTCCTGGGAATCGGGTCCGGCGACCCCGGTCAGGCCGACACCCCAGTCGGCGCCACAGCACTGCCGCGCCCCCACCGCGAGCTGTTCGGCGGTCGAGGCGGCGACGGGCCCGTCCAGGCGGAGGGTCTCGGCGTCGACGCAGGCCAGACGGTTCTTCAGGTCGGTCGCGTAGACGATGAGACCGCCGCGCAGCACCGCGCTCGCGCCCGGAATCCCGGCCATCGTGGCCGCGAGCAGGCCCGCGGTCAGCGATTCCGCGGTGGCGACCGTCTGTCCGGCCGTGGTCAAGGCCCCCACCAGATCCGCGACCGGCGCGCCGTCGACGAGCGGGTCACTCATCCGCGGGACTCGCCGCGCGCGCGGCCACCGGCGAACCACAGCCGGGCCGCCTGGCCGACATAATCCAGGCCGGTGAGCACGGTGAGCGCGACGGCGGCGTACATCAGCCACATCCCCGCGGTCTCGAACGCCCCCGACAGCGGCAGCAACAGCAGCGCGATGGCGACCGACTGCACCAGCGTCTTGAGCTTGCCGCCCCGGCCCGCCGGGATGACCCCGCGCCGGACGACCACGAGCCGCAGCAGCGTGATGCCGAGCTCACGGCCGACGATGACCAGGGTGATCCACCAGGGCAGATCGCCGAGCACGGACAGGCCGATCAGCGCCGAACCGATCAGCGCCTTGTCCGCGATGGGGTCGGCGAGCTTGCCGAAATCGGTGACGAGACCGTATTTGCGGGCCAGTTGCCCGTCGAAGCGATCGGTGATCGCGGCCAGGCCGAACACGGCCGCGGCGACGACCCGCCAGCGGGTGTCGTGGCCGCCGTCGGCGAACAGCGCCAGCACGAACAACGGCACCAGCACGATCCGCGCGATGGTCAGCACATTCGCGATATTGAGCAGCGGAACGTGCCCCTCGGCACGTTCCACGGGACGTAGCGGCGCCGCCGCCTCCCACCCACGGTCCATCTCTTCGGGTCGCACGCTCATCCTGCGCACATCAGGCATGCTCGGGCGCCTTCCGTGGTTACGCAAGCTGCCGCCTCCAGGCGCTGACCTCTCATGCCCTGCCCTCTCGGCATTCCCCGGCACTGCGCCGAAATCCACATGTTTCGCGCGCGGTTTGCTCGCGCGGGCGGTGCCACGCGATCCGGTCGACGAGCCCGGCGCGATGCGGTGAGCGGATCGACAGGATGTGCGGCACACGTTCAGAGTATCGGTAACCCGGCCGACTACTGTGCACCCCATGACCTCACGGGGACCACTGGGTGGTTCGACAAGCGACGCGCATCCCGTCGCGCCCACTGCGGCGCCTGTTCCCGGCGTGGTCGTGCGACGAGCGCGAACGAGCGACGTCCCCGAGATCAAGCGTCTGGTCGACGAGTACGCGGGCCGCATCCTGCTCGAGAAGAACCTGGTGACGCTGTACGAATCCGTCCAGGAGTTCTGGGTCGCCGAGCTCGACGGCGCGGTCGTCGGCTGCGGCGCGCTGCACGTGCTGTGGGCCGATCTGGGTGAGGTGCGCACGGTCGCCGTCGACCCGGTGGTGAAGGGGCGCGGGGTGGGTGGCGCGGTCGTGGACCGGCTGGTCACCGTCGCGCGCGAACTGCAGCTGCAGCGACTGTTCGTGCTGACCTTCGAGGTGGACTTCTTCGGCAGGCACGGTTTCGTCGAGATCGACGGCACGCCCGTCACCGCCGAGGTGTACGCCGAGATGTGCCGCTCCTACGACACCGGTGTCGCCGAGTTCCTCGACCTCAGTTACGTCAAGCCGAACACCCTCGGCAACACCCGCATGCTGCTGACCCTCTGATTCCGCACTCACCAGGAAGCGATACCGCCGTGCCGATCTTCGCCGTGCACTACACCTACACCGAGGCCACCGCCGCCGACCGGGCCACGCATCGGCCCGAGCACCGGGCCTTCCTCAACGCGCTCGTCGACGCGGGCACCGTACTCACGAGCGGCCCGTACCCGGACGGCACCGGCGCGCTGCTGATCTTCCGCGCCGAGGACGCGCCGTCGCTGACCGCGCTGCTGGCCGAGGACCCGTTCGCGAAGCTGGGCCTGATCGAGGCCGTGCGCGTGGTCGAATGGCTGCCGGTGATGGGCGCCTTCAGCGAGTGACCCGCCACTGACACAGCACTGCCCGGAACCGTCGCGGTTCCGGGCAGTGCGCGGTCAGGAGGAGGTGGTGTTGCGGGTCTTGAGCAGGCTCGCCACCGTGGCGATCACCAGGATCCCGATGATCACGCTCAGCGACAGCGGCGTGGAGATCTCCGGCACGTTCACGTGCTCGCCACCGTTGATGAACGACAGCGTGTTCTCGTGCAGCGCGTGCAGCACCAGCTTGATGCCGATGAACGCCAGGATCGCGGCCAGGCCGTAGGACAGGTACACCAGGCGGTCGAGCAGACCACCGATGAGGAAGTACAGCTGGCGCAGGCCCATCAGGGCGAAGGCGTTGGCGGTGAACACCAGGTACGGCTGCTCGGTGAGACCGTAGATGGCCGGGATCGAGTCCAGCGCGAACAGCAGGTCGGCGAAGCCGATGGCCAGCAGCGCCAGCAGCAGCGGGGTCACCACCCGTTTGCCGTCGATCGTGGTGACGAGCTTGTCGCCGTCGTACTTGTCGGTGGTCGGCAGGATCCGCTTGGCCAGCGCGACGATGCGGCTGTCGCGTTTCTCCTCCTGTTCGACCTCGTGCCCGCTCTCGCGCAGCAGCTTGATCGCGGTGTAGATCAGGAACGCGCCGAACAGATAGAACACCCAGCTGAACGCGCTGATCGCGGCCGCGCCGACGGCGATGAACACACCGCGCATCACCAGGGCGAGCACGATGCCGATCAGCAGCACCTTCTGCTGGTAGATCCGTGGCACGGCGAAGGTGCTCATGATGATGAGGAAGATGAACAGGTTGTCCACCGAGAGCGCCTTCTCGGTGACGAAGCCCGCGTAGTACTCCCCCGCGAAGGTGCCGCCCCATTTCCAGGCCACGTACAGGCCGAACGCCAGGGCCAGGCCGATGTAGACCGCCGACCAGAAGCCGGATTCCTTGAACGTGGGTTCGTGCGGTGTCCGCACGTGGGCGAAGAAGTCGAAGACGAACAAGCCGAGGATCACCAGGCCGGTGATCACCCACTCGAGCGTGGTCACCTGCATGTGGTGGTCCGATCGATAGAGTTCATGCCGTCCATCATGCCCGAAATGTCCGTTTCAGTCGGCTTTGCGGAACGCTTGCCCGCCATGATTTCACACACACGCCCGCTGACCTGCGCACGGGCCCATCGGCGCGTCGAAAAATCAGTGTCGCCGGGGGGACCGCGCTGCTACCGTCGACGCATCGTCATCCCACCGGTACCCACGAGAGGAGCTGGCCGTGAACGGATCCACCGCGAAGTACGAACGCCGTGTCGAGATGCACCGCCTACCCCTGGGTGCCGTGCAGCCGCAGCGCTTCTCGAGCGCCCGCGGCGACTGCTGACCGGCGTCGTCCGGCGCTAGGCCGCCGGCACCCCTGCCCCACAGCGCGAGCGACCGCTCGCGGTCCCTGTCACGCACCCCAGCCGCCGCCCGGCCCGGGGGCGATCACCCATTCCCTCGTAGCCCAACTGGCAGAGGCACCGGTCTCGAACCGTTCCCCACTCCCGGCTCACGCAGGCGCCGACGGGCTCTCATAAGGCCCGTGCGCGCGGTTCGACTCCGCGGTGAGCCACGGTCCCTCCTCGTTCGTCGCCGGCTCGCCCCGGCACGGTCAGAGCAAACCAGCGACGCGTGCCGACCGGCGCGCGCGGACTTCAGTCGTCCTCGGCTCCGCCGGGGTCGCCACCCCGGATCGAGTAGAGCAACCCGTCGAGTTCGTCGGGCTTGATCAGCACGTCGCGGGCCTTCGACCCTTCGCTGGGTCCGACGACGCCGCGCGTCTCCATCAGGTCCATCAGGCGGCCCGCCTTGGCGAAGCCGACGCGCAACTTGCGCTGCAGCATCGAGGTGGACCCGAACTGGGAGGTGACCACCAGCTCCACCGCCTGCAGCAGCACGTCCATGTCGTCGCCGATATCGGGGTCGACGTCCTTGGTCTCGCCCGCCTTGGCGGCGGTGACGCCGTCCTGGTACTCGGGCTCGGCCTGGGTCTTGCTGAACTCGACGACCGCCTGGATCTCCTCGTCGGAGATGAAGGCGCCCTGCAGACGGGTGGGCTTGCCCGCGCCCATCGGCAGGAACAGGCCGTCGCCCATACCGATCAGCTTCTCCGCGCCGGGCTGGTCCAGGATCACGCGCGAGTCGGTGAGCGAGGAGGTGGCGAAGGCCAGGCGCGAGGGCACATTGGTCTTGATCAGGCCGGTGACCACGTCCACCGAGGGGCGCTGGGTGGCCAGGACGAGGTGGATGCCCGCGGCGCGCGCCTTCTGCGTGATGCGCACGATCGCGTCCTCGACGTCACGCGGGGCGGTCATCATCAGGTCCGCGAGCTCGTCGACGATCGCCAGGATGTACGGGTAGGGCCGGTATACGCGCTCACTGCCCAGCGGCGCGGTGATCTGACCCGACTTGACCTTCTTGTTGAAGTCGTCGATGTGGCGGACCTTGTTGGCCTGCATGTCCTGATAGCGCTGTTCCATCTCCTCGACCAGCCAGGCCAGCGCGGCGGCGGCCTTCTTGGGCTGGGTGATGATGGGCGTGATCAGGTGCGGAATGCCCTCGTACGGCGTGAGTTCCACCATCTTCGGGTCGATCAGGATCATCCTGACCTCCTCCGGGGTGGCCCGGTGCAGCAGCGAGACGAGCATCGAGTTCACGAAGCTCGACTTACCGGAGCCGGTGGAGCCCGCCACCAGCAGGTGCGGCATCTTGGCCAGGTTCGCCGAGACGAACTCGCCCTCGATGTTCTTGCCCAGCCCGATCACCAGCGGATGGTGGTCGTTGCGGGTGTGCGGCGACTTGAGCACGTCGGCCAGGCGCACCAGTTCGCGGTCGGAGTTGGGCACCTCGATGCCGACGGCGGATTTGCCCGGGATCGGCGCGAGCAGGCGCACGTTCTCGGTCGCCACCGCGTAGGCCAGATTCCGGTGCAGGGCGGTGATCTTCTCGACCTTCACGCCGGGGCCGAGCTCGACCTCGTAGCGGGTCACCGTCGGGCCGCGCACGAAACCGGTGACGGCGGCGTCGATCTTGAACTGCACCAGCACCTCGGTGATCGCCTCGATCATCGATTCGTTGGCGGCCGAACGCTTCTTGGGCGGATCGCCGTCGAGCAGCAGGGTCAGCGGAGGCAGGGTGTAGTCGCCGTCGACGACCCGGTCGGTGACGAACTCCGGCTCCGGCGGCGGGGGCGGGGTCTGGTCGACGACCTTCGCCGGGGCGGCGGGCTTGCGGCGCGCCGGTTTGGGCGCGGGGACGGGCGCCGGTGGCTCCTCGTCGAGCCGCAGCTGCTTGGCGTCGCGCAGCGGGGGCTCGCCGATCGATTCGGTGAGCGCGTCGGAGCCGCCGAATTCGTCGGGCGGGTAGTTGTCCTCGGGGGTCCGGCCGCGGCGGGTTCGGTTGCGGTGCACCGGGAAACCGTCGGCGTCGTAGTTGGCCGGGTCGTAGGGGTCGTCGTCGGCGTGGTGATCGCCGAGGCCGAAGTAGTCGCGCAGTGCCGAAGGCACCTCGCGCACCGTGGTACCGGTGAGCAGCAGCACACCGAACACCATGGCCAGCAACAGGATCGGCAGCGCCAGCCACGGGGTGAGGCCCTGGCCGAGCGGGCCGCCGATGGCGTAGCCGAGCGCACCCGCCGCTCGCGAGCGGCCCTGCGCGTCGGTCGGCGATCCGGCGGCCAGATGCCAGATCCCGAGTGCGGGCAACACGACGAGCAGTCCGCCGAGGACCAGCCGCGGCCGGATCTCCGGGTGTGGCTCGGTGCGCATGAGCACCACGGCGAGGGCGACGAACAGCAGCGGGGCAAGGCCACCCGCCGTGCCGGCGATCGCGCGCACGATGTCTTCGAGGAAACGCCCGACGGGTCCACCGGCCGACAGCCACATGGCGGCGGCGATGATCGCGCTCACCGCGATCAGCGCCAGGCCGATGCCGTCGCGCCGGTGCCCGTGTTCGATCTCGCCGGCCCGGCTCAAGGTGCGGGTGGTGGCGCCGACACCGCGCGCCAACATCGTCCAGCCACTGCCGACACCGCGCCCGATCACCGCCAGCGGCGCGGTGTTCGACGCGCGCCGCACGGGTCTGCGCGCGGGGGTCGCGCGTCCGCGCGGCGCCGCCGACGCTCGCGGAGTCGTCGAACGAGATCGCGCCGACGGCGTCTGCCCCCTGCTCGATCCCGCCCGCGCCCGAGAGGTCGTGGTGCTGCGGGACTTACCTGCCATGACCATCAGGCTAGCCGCTCAGGCACCGTCCGGACCATCCGCAACACTGGTCCCACCCCGGTTGCGACGCTGATCTCACCCGGACCCGCAGGTCGCGGGGCCCCGGTCAGCGCGGGGAAATCTCGCGGGACAACCGCGTTTCGCGCCGCGTTCGCCCCTTTCCGCCAAGCGATTCCTTTCAGTTCCCTTGTGATGAGCCCGAATCCGCGCAGCAGCGCTGGCGCCCGGGACCGCCGGGTCTGTACGTTGACACCTGGTCCACCGGGTGTGGACGGAATACGAGGGGAATCACGTGAAGAAAGTTCTCACCGGCGCGGCGATCATGACCGCGACGGTCGGTGCGTTGCTGGCCGGTCACATCGCGCCCGCGCAGGCGCAGGCCGACAACTACGGCGCGCTCGCGCTCTCGCGCAACGGCGCCTCCAGCATCACCGCGAATTACGGCAGCTACGCCGCGGCCGAGTCGGCCGCCATCGCCGGTTGCCAGCGCAGCGGCGGGGGTGCCGGCTGCGATGTGAAGGTGTCGTGGCGCAACGGCTGCGGCGCGCTCGCCGAGTCGAGCCGTTCCTACAGCTGGGCCTCGGCGCCTTCGCTGCGGGCGGCCAAGCGCAACGCGATCAACGCCAATCGCGGCGCGGCCACCATCATCAACTGGAACTGCACCTCCGGCTACGAGGTCTGAGTCGCCACCGCCTCGCCGGAGTGACCCTCCGGCGTTCATCTCATTTGGGGAGATCCGTGAACAACCGCATGATCACACTGGCGGCCGCCGCGACGATGACCGTCGCCGCGCTCGGCCTGACCGCGTGCAGCAGCGACGAGCCGTCGAGCACCGCGGCCGCGACGACCACCGCCGCGGGCGCCGGGTTCGAGGACGGCAAGAAGGTCGAGGGCACCCAGGAGGGTGACGCCCCGATGACCACGCCGGTGCCGAACCTGCCCGCGCCGACCGTCGAGGAGCTCAACGCCCGCCTCGACAAGGCCATGGCCGGTCAGCTGAGCGCCGAGGAGAAGGCCACGCTCATCGAGGACGCCGAGCGCGACCCGAATCTGGTCGACAAATTCGTCGAGGCGGCCAAGAAGAACAATGTCACCGCCAAGATCACCAGCGTCGGCGCGCCCGCCGACGGCAAGGTGAAGGCCCCCGCCGACGTCACCATCGACGGCACCCCGGTGCAGGGCGCGACCGTGGAATTCGTCGCGTCCGAGGGCGGCTGGCGCGTCTCGCACGTGTTCACCTGCAACATCGTGAAGTCGGCCAAGCTCGACTCCGCGGCCTGCCAGGCCTGACCCACGAACGAGAACCGCCGGACGACACTGTCGCCCGGCGGTTCTCGTGTCTGCGGATCAGACGCCGATGACCGTCGGCACGATCATCGGGCGACGGCGGTAGGTGTCGGCCACCCAGCGACCGACGACCCGGCGCACGCCCTGGGCGATGCGATGGGTGTCGGTGATGCCCTCGCCGGCCAGGCGCAGCAGCTCGGCCTCGACCAGTTCGTTCGCGCCGTTGAGCGCGGTCGGGTCGTCGGAGAAGCCGCGGCCGTTGAGTTCGGTGCTGACCGCCTTGCCGGTGGTCGCGTCGATGACGACGGTGATCGAGATGAACCCGCCCTCGCCGAGCACGAGGCGATCCGACAGCGTCGACTCGCCGACGTCGCCGACCGAGAGGCCGTCGACGTAGACGTGCCCGACCGGTACCCGGCCGACGATCGAGGCGATGCCGTCGACCAGGTCGACCACCACGCCGTCCTCGGCCAGCACGACCCGCTCCTCGGGCACGCCGGTGGCCACCGCGAGCGCGGCGTTGGCGCGCAGGTGCCGCCACTCGCCGTGCACCGGCATCGCGTTGGTGGGACGCACCGCGTTGTACAGGTACAGCAGCTCACCCGCCGAGGCGTGGCCCGAGACGTGCACCTTCGCGTTCTGCTGGGTGATGACCGTCGCGCCGAGCCGGGCCAGGCCGTTGACGACCGCGAACACCGAGTTCTCGTTACCGGGGATCAGCGAGGAGGCCAGCACGATCAGATCGTCGGCACGGATGTTGATCTGGCGGTGGTCGCCCCTGGCCATCCGGGCCAGCGCCGAGAGCGGCTCGCCCTGGGAACCGGTGGAGATCAGCACCAGCCGGTTGCCGGGCAGGTTCGCCGCCGCGTCGAGATCGACGACGACGTTGTCGGGCACGGTCAGATAGCCCAGGTCCTGCGCGATCTGCATGTTGCGGACCATCGAGCGACCGACGAAGCAGATCTTGCGGTTGTACTTCTGTGCCACGTCGACGACCTGCTGGATGCGGTGCACGTGGCTGGCGAAGGAGGCGACGATGACGCGGTTGCGCGCCTTGCCGATGACATTGTCGAGCACCCCGCCGATCTCGCGTTCGGGGGTGACGAAGCCGGGGACCTCGGCGTTGGTCGAGTCGACCAGGAACAGGTCGACGCCTTCGTCGCCGAGGCGGGAGAATCCGGCCAGGTCGGTGAGGCGGCCGTCGAGCGGCAGCTGGTCGAGCTTGATGTCACCGGTGTGCAGCACCACGCCCGCGCCGGTACGGATGGCGACGGCGATCGCGTCGGGGATGGAGTGGTTGACCGCGAAGTACTCGCACTCGAACGGCCCGTGCACGGTGGTCTCGCCCTCGGCGACCTCGATCAGCTTCGGCTGCAGCCGGTGCTCGCGGCACTTGGCGGCGACCAGCGCGAGGGTGAACCTGGCGCCGATCACGGGGATGTCGGGGCGGTTGCGCAGCAGGAACGGCACCGCGCCGATGTGGTCCTCGTGACCGTGCGTGAGCACGATGGCGACGATGTCGTCCATCCGGTCCTCGATGGGCCGGAAGTCGGGCAGGATCAGGTCGACGCCGGGCTGCTGGTCCTCGGGGAACAGCACACCGCAGTCGACGATCAGCAGCTTGCCGTTGTACTCGAAAACGGTCATGTTGCGGCCGATTTCGCCGATGCCGCCGAGCGCGAACACACGCAGGCCGTTCTTCGCCAGCTTCGGCGGGGCACCGAGACGGTCCTGCGGCGCCTTCTCGCGAGGCTCGGCCGTCGGCGCGGCGCCACGGCCCCGGCCGCCGCCACCCTGCCTGCCGCGGCCGCCGCCACGGGACTGCTGCTGCGGCGCCTGCTCGGCGGCCGGCTTGCTCTTGGCGCGGCGTGAGCTCGTCTTCTTCGGCGCGGTGGCCTGTTCCACGGGCACGCTGATCAGATCGGTGCCGTCCTCGGCGGCGACGACGAGCTCGGCCTCGGCGGCGATCTCGGCGACCGGCTCCGGGGCGGGCGCCTGCTCGATCGGGGGCACGACCTCGGCCGCGGCGGGCCGCTGCGGCGCGGCCTCGGGGGCCGGGGTGGCGGGCGCCGGTTCGGGCGCGCCCGCGGCGCGGCTGGCGGAACGACGACGCGGCTTGCGCGGTTCGGTCATGCCGACACCCCCGCGGCCTGCAGATCCAGGGCCAGCGCGTCGAGCTGCGCCGGGGTCGGCATCAGCTGGGGCAACCGGGGTTCCCCCACTTCGACACCGAGCAATCGGAGAGCTCCCTTGCACATCGCCACACCTCCCAGGCGGGTCATGGCCGCGAACAGCGGCAACAGTGTCGCGTTGATCTCCTTGGCGCGGACCACGTCACCGGCGGTGTAGGCCTGGTGGATCTCGCGCAGGCGATAGGGCACGAGGTGCCCGATAACGCTGATGAAACCGGTGGCGCCCACCGAGAGCCAGGGCAGGTTGAGCCCGTCGTCCCCGGAGTAGAAGGCGAGGCCGGTGGTCGCGATGAGATCGGCACCGGAGACCAGGTCGCCCTTGGCGTCCTTGACGGCGACGATGTTCGGGTGGTCGGCGAGGCGGCGGATCGTGTCGATGGCGATGGGCACCACCGACCGCGGCGGAATGTCGTAGAGCGTCACCGGCAGCGAGGTGGCGTCGGCGACCGCGGTGAAGTGCGCGATCAGCCCCTCCTGCGTGGGACGCGAGTAGTACGGGGTGACGACGAGCAGGCCGTGCGCGCCCGCGTCCTCGGCGGCGCGCGCCAGTTCGAGCGAGTGCGCGGTGTCGTAGGTGCCCGCGCCCGCGATGACGGTGGCGCGGTCGCCGACCGCGTCGACGACGGCGCGCAGCAGATCGGACTTCTCCGATTCGGTGGTCGTCGGCGACTCACCCGTGGTGCCCGAGATGGCCAGCAGATCGACGCCCCGGTCGACCAGGCGCGCGGCCAACGCCACCCCGGCGTCGACGTCGACCTTGCCCGCGGCGCTGAAGGGGGTCACCATCGCGACACCTACCGTGCCGGACGCGTGCAGCTCCGTTGGCGTCGATTCACCGTTCGTCATGGTCAGAAAGGCTACCCGGTCCCCGGATGCGCCTCGACACCCTAGCGGCCGAAGCGGCTGCCGGTGGCTGGCTTTCGACACCATACGCCTGCTCGGTGACATCATCAACACCCTTGCGTGATGTCATTTTTGACATCAGACTGATGTCATGGATCTGAACGCTCATACCGCGCGGCTGCGCGAGGAACTGATCGCCGCCGCGGCTCTCGGCGACGAGAAAACGCAGGCCACCGCCGCCGCCCTGGCCGCGGCGGTGGAGAGTTCGAGCCGGCTGGTGCTGTTGTCGGCGCTGTCGGAACTGGCCGCCGAGATCAGCACCGAGCTCGGGGATCGCACCGTGCACGTCCGGCTGGAGGGCACCGAGGCGGTGGCGGACGTGCGCAAGAACACGCCGTCGGGTTCGGAGGAACCACCCACCTTCGAGGAGATGACCGGCGACATCAGCCGGGTCACCCTGCGGCTGGTCGAGCAGCTCAAGTCCAAGGCCGAGGAGGCGGCGGCCCAGAACGGGCAGTCGCTGAACTCGTGGCTCTCTGGCGCGGTCAGCGGCGCGCTGCGCGATCAGATGCGCGGGCAGGGCCCCAAGGGCTGGTGAGCGGCCCGCTCACAGCAAGGGCGCGAGGTCACCGCGCTCACCGATGACGACCTCGTCGAGC
This sequence comes from Nocardia neocaledoniensis, assembly GCF_029868625.1. GTDB lineage: Bacteria > Actinomycetota > Actinomycetes > Mycobacteriales > Mycobacteriaceae > Nocardia > Nocardia neocaledoniensis_A. Next base: position 13,112 of record NZ_JARWOJ010000280.1, read on the forward strand.
TCGAGCCAGTCGGCCATCTCGCGCAGGGCGCCGCGCAGCGCGTGTGCGGTCTCGGCGGTGGCGTGGCCGGGTTCGGCGAAGGCGCCGGGGGCGAGCAGCCTGCCGCTGCCGCGCTCGGCGCGCAGGTCGACCCGGCCGACGAGCTGCCCGTCGAGCAGGAACGGGAACACGTAATAGCCGTGCACCCGTTTGGGTTCGGGCGTGTAGATCTCGATGCGGTAGTGGAAGTCGAAGATCCGCTGGGTGCGCGGACGGAAGAAGATGAGGGGGTCGAACGGGCACAGCAGAGCGGCGCCGGTGATGCGGCGCGGGGTGCTCGCCTCGGGATGCAGGTAGGCCGGGGCGTCCCAGCCGTCCACGTCGACCCCGACGAGTTCGCCCGCGTCGACGAGTTCGGCGATGGCCGGGGCACTCTGGCGCCGGTTGAGGCGGTAGTAGTCGCGCAGATCGGTTTCGGTGCCGATGCCGAGGGCGCGGCTGGACCGGCGGATCAGCTCGCGCACCGCCTCGGCCTCGCCGACCTCACGCTCGCGGACATCGGCGGGGACGACGCGTTCGGTGAGGTCGTAGTGGCGGGTGAAGCCGACGCGGCGCGCGATGGACAGCTCGCCCGCGGCGAAGAGCTGTTCGCAGATCATCTTCGTGTCCGACAGGTTCCACCACGTGCCCTTGGGGCGCGGCTTGTCCAGTTCGAGGTGGCGTTCGATCTCGCCCGCGCTGGCCGCGCCGACCTCGGTGACGACGTCGAGGATGTCCTTGCCCAGCGTGGGATTTCGTTCGATCACCTTGCGCATGCCCGACCAGCGACCGTGCCGGTATTCGGCCATCCGCCAGCGCAGCAGCGGCCAGTCGGCGACCGGGATGAGCGCCGCCTCGTGCGCCCAGTACTCGACCAGCCCGCGCCGGGCGCGCGGGCTGTCGCTCCAGGCCGCCCGCTCGAGCAGGGCGCGGTCGTAGGGGCCGATCCGGCTGAAGACCGGCGCGTAGTGCGCGCGGACCACCGCCGACACCGAATCCAGTTGCAGCAGCCGGGTTCTGGCGACCACATCGAGCACGGCCCGCCGGTTCGGCTTGGCCGGTCGGCGTTTCCCGAAACCCTGTGCGGCCAGGGCGATCCGCCGCGCCGCCGCCGCATTCATCCGCTGCATGGATCCAGCCTGGCACAGGGGTCCGACAGATCGGCGCGACTCAGGTGGACACCCGGATCTCGCCCGCGGTGTCGATCTCGGTGCGCCGGTCCCCCGTCGGCGCCGCCGCCAGCACCGTCGCCACCCAGCGGCGCCCGACCGGCAGCACCCGCACGGTGACGCTGCCCGCCGTGGCGGTCTCGAGTTCGCCGACCGCGGCGTCGAGCACCCGGTGGCGCACCGAGCTGGGGACGGCGCGGAACCCGCCGTCGTCGAGCAGGGTCACCTCCACCCCGCGGGCACGGGCCTCGCGCGCCGCGCCGCTGAGGCGTTCGGTGGCCAGGTCGGGGGCCCGCAAGCCGTCGCGCAGTTCGGCCTCGAGCAATCGGCACTGTTCGCGTTCGGCGTCGGTGAGCTGCGCGCCCTCGGCGATCCGGGCCAGCATCGGCCGCGCGACCCGGTCCAGCCGGGCCAGCTGCCGGTCCCGCTCGGCCGTGGCCGCGGCCAGCGCCGCCTCCGTGGCCGCGCGCTCGGTGGCCTGCTGACGCAGGGCGCGCAGCGAACGCTGGGTGGGTCGCAGGATCGCCATGAACACCGTCACCGCGCCGACCGTGGCGACCGGGGTCAGCGCGCGCACCACGGTCTCGGGATGCCAGGTCGTGAACACGCCCATCGTGATGAGCACCGTCGCGGCCGCGGCCACCCCGATCCAGGCCGCCACGATCCGTCCGCGCAGCACCAGCATCGCCAGCAGGTACGAGGTGGGATAGGCCGTCCACAGCTGGTGGGAGAACCCGGAGGGGTTCTCGATCCAGGGCACCGTCAGCGCCATGGCCGCCGGGCCGGCGCACACCACGTAGGCGGTGGCGGGCCAGGGCAGCGGGTCGGTGGGGACGACCAGCACCACCAGCGCCGCCACCGCCATGAACGCCAGGGCCGCGGCGGCCGGGACCGGCGGCGCGATGTCGAAGTTCACCCGCAGGTACAGCACGATGGTGGCTTCGAAGATCAGCACGAACAGCCAGGCCATGCTGTCGCTGAGGCCGAACAGGTCACGCATGCCGAAGGGCCGGTCCCGGTCAGCCATGACTGCCCCAGACCAGCGTCACCACGGTCCCGTTGCCCGGTGAGGATTCGACGAAGGCGGCGCCGCCGGCCAGGGTCCGCATGCGGCCGAGGATGCTGCCCGCGATCCCCATCCGGTCCACGGGCACGCGCGCGGGGTCGAAGCCTGCGCCGTCGTCGGTGAGCACCACCCGGATGCCGCCGGTGGCGATGGTGACGGCCACCGTCCGCCGTACGGGACGACCCGGCACCCCGGCGTGGCGCAGGCTGTTGCGCACCGCCTCGCTCAACGCCGCGCCCAGCACCTGCGCCGCCTCCAGCGGCAGGCGCAGATCGGCGCCGCGCCGGGCCGCGCGCACCGGCACGTCGGGATCGACCTCGCGCACCGCGGCCCGCAGGAACTCGACCGCGGCGGAGGCGTCGAGATGGTCGATCTCGGGTGCGCTGCGCGCCTGTTCGAGCTGGTCGAGCGTGCGCGCGGCCTGCGCGCGCAGTACCGACGACGACTCGTGCGCGCGGGAGGCCTCCAGCAGGGTGGACAGCACCCCGTCGTGGATGAGGGCGGCGAAGCGCGCGCCCTCGCGTTCCCTGGCCGCGGTGGCGGCGACGGTGGCGGCCTTGCTGCGCTGGCGCACCGCCTCCCGGTCGACCCGGTCGGCGGCGGTGCGGGCATACACCACGCACCACAGGAACAGCGCGCCGACGCCGAGTCCCCTGGTGATGTCGCCGAACAGCGCCCAGGTCGAACTGTCCGGTACGACAGCGGCATTGGACACGCTCGTGGCCACCGCGAGCACGGCGGCGAAGGCCGTCGCGATCCGTCCCGACCAGGCCAGCCCGCCCGCCATCACGCCGAGGGCGAGGCCGCGGTACGGCCAGGAGGCGAACGAGCCGATCGAGACCACCGAGTACACGAGCGGGGTGAGCACCGTCGCGAGCAGATAGCATCCGGCGGCGACGGCGGCGACGCGGCGGATCGCGGTGACGGGCCCGAGCGCCGACACCAGGGCCAGCGGCGCGAACGGCAGGTACGCCCCGATCAGGTGCACCTCGGGCCACAGGGACCGGTTCAGCGGCTGGATCAGCACGGCGGGCAGTTCGAGGGTCATCACGATCATCGCGCCGACTCCGATGACCATCCCGAGCCTGCGCAGGATCTGGTCGGTCGCCGCCCGGGAGAGTTCGGTGTCCCCGGCGGCGGCCACCCGGACCGCGGTCGTCACGGGCGCTGCTGTCGTTCCGGCACCGGCAACCAGCCGTCCTCGACGGCGCGCTTGTACAGGTCGGTCTTGGTGGGCGCGGGGCGGCCGGCGTCGGCGTACTTCTGCCGGATGCGGCCGAGGTAGTCGTTGACGGTCTGCTCCGACAACCCGGTCAGCCGGGCCACGCGCGACGCCTTCTCCCCCGAGGCGTACAGCATGAGCACTTCCTCCTGACGTGGGCTGAGCCCCACGTCGGACAGCTGCGGGTCACCGTCGATCGCGGCGGCCCAGTCGGTGGTGACGACCTGTTCGCCGGAGGCGGCCCTGCGCACCGCGGCGACCACCGTGGCCACGCTCTCGGACTTGCGCAGCACGCCGAGCACGCCCGCCTTGGCGGCCGAGCGCACCAGGAACGCGTTGTCGGCGCCGGTGAACACCAGCACCTCGATGCCGCGTTCGCGCAGCGCGGTGACATTGTCCTCGGGCGAGGAGCCGTCGGGCAGGCGCAGGTCGAGCACGACCAGATCGAGCGCGTCGGTCGCCGCGAGCAGCCCGCTCACGCTGTCGGCGGTGGCGACCAGATCGAGGTCGGGTTCGGGTCCGAGCATGGCGGCGAGCCCGATGGCGACGGATTCGTGGTCCTCGACCAGCCCGATCCGCCGCACCCGCGGAGTCCGCTCCAACTCACTCACCGACCACTCCCCATCCTGGAACACCCATCCGCGGCCAGCCCGCGACACGTAGGAGTCGAGTTGTACCGCATCGGCCCAGCGTGTGTCAGCCCACCAGAATTCGGGGCGGCTAGCCCATCAGCCCGGCGGCGACGGTCGCCCCGAGCTCCCAGCACCGTTCCAGCTCGGCCTTGCCGGGCGGCCCGGAGACGGCGACCGCGGCCGCCACCCGCTGCCAGCCCAGGCCGGTGGTGATCCGTTCGACGCTCGCCTCCGCGCCCTCGGTGCCCTCGTTGCCGTGCAGGTAGAGCGCGTAGGGACGGCCGCGGGTGGAGTCCAGGCACGGGTAGTAGAAGGTGTCGAAGGCGTGTTTGAGGGCGCCGCTCATGTAGCCGAGGTTGGCCGGGGTGCCGAGCAGGTAACCGTCGGCCTCGAGCACGTCGACGGCGGTGACGGCGAGCGCGGCGCGGCGCACCACCTCCACGCCCTCGATCTCGGGATCGGTGGCGCCGGCGAGCACGGCCTCGAACATCGCCTGCGTGTGCGGCGAGGGAGTGTGGTGGATGAGCAGCAGCCGGGCCACTACGCCTCGCGTTCCAGCTTCTCCAGCGCCACCGCGCGACGCATGGTCTCACGGGCGCGGGTGCGGTCGCCCGCGTAGTCGTAGGCGCGGGCGAGGCGGTAGGAGGAACGCCAGTTGTCCGGGTCGGCTTCCCATTCGGTCTTGATCCGCGCGAACAGCTCGTCGGCGGCGGCGCGTTCGATGCGGCCGGAGGGGCGGCGCGGCAGCTGCGAGGTGTCGACCTCGAGGCCCTCCTCGTCGATCCGGCGGGCCAGGCGCTGGTGCGCGAACGCGGCCTGCAGCGTCGCCCACACGATCCAGATCCCGACGATCGGCAGCAGCAGCATGCCGATCCCGATCGCGATGCCGGCGAACTCGCCGTCGGCGATGTAGGCGATGGCCAGCCCGCCGAGCCGGACGAAGTAGTAGACCAGCGCCAGCACCAGGAACGCCACCAGCGCGAGGATCTTCACGACCTGGCGGTCAGGTCGCCGCGCGGCGGGTTCGGGGGTGCTCACAGATCCAGGAACGGGTCGAGCCCGACGGTCAGCCCAGGGCGCCCGGCGATCTCGCGCACGCCGAGCAGCACGCCGGGTGCGAAGGAGTTCCGGTCGATGGAGTCGTGGCGGATGGTGAGCGTCTCGCCCTGGGTGCCGAACAGCACCTCCTGATGGGCGACGAGTCCGGCCAGCCGCACCGAGTGCACCCGCACGCCGTCGACGTCGGCGCCACGCGCGCCCTCGAGTTCGGTACTGGTGGCGTCGGGGCTCGCGCCGATACCCGCCGCGGCACGGGCCGCGGCGATCAGGCCGGCGGTGCGGTAGGCGGTGCCCGAGGGCGCGTCGGCCTTGTTCGGGTGGTGCAGTTCGATGACCTCGACTGACTCGAAGAACCGGGCCGCCTGCTCGGCGAAGCGCATCGACAGCACCGCGCCGATGGCGAAGTTCGGGGCGATCAGCACGCCGACGTCGGGGCGCTGGGTGAGCTGGCCGCGCACCTCGGCGAGGCGGACCTCGTCGAAGCCGGTGGTGCCGACGACGGCGTGGATGCCGTTCTCGATCAGGAACTTCAGGTTGCCCATCACCACGTCGGGGTGGGTGAAGTCGACGACGACCTGGGTGCCGGTCTCGGTGAACGTCGCCAGCGCGTCGTCCTTGTCGACCTGGGCGACCAGGTCCAGATCGGCCGCCGCCTCCACGGCCGCGCAGATCGCCTGTCCGACCTTGCCGCGTGCTCCGAGCACTCCGACCCGAATGGTCACCCGCTTCTCCTCGCCTCGTCCTCGCTTGTGGTCAAGCCTATCGAGCAGCGACGGGTGACCGGGCGCGAGGTCAGTCGAACACGATCACCTGGCGCAGCGCCGCGCCGGCCGCGAGGTCGTCCATCGCCTGGTTCACCTGGTCGAGTCCGATCCGCGCCGAGACGAGCCGCTCCAGCGGCAGGGTGCCCGCGCGCCAGCGGCGGACGTATTCGGGAATGTCACGGTCGGGCACCGCCGAGCCCAGGTAGCTGCCGATGATCGTGCGGCCCTGCGCGACCAGCGCGAGCGGCGAGATCGTGGCGGTCGCGGTGGGGGCGGGCAGTCCGACCGTCACGGTGACGCCACCGGGCGCGGTGGCGGCGACGGCCGTCTCGAACGCGCGCACGTTCCCGGCCGCCTCGACCACCACCTCGGCCACGATGCCGCGCTCCGCGACCTCGGCGGGCGTGTAGGCGGCGCTCGCGCCGAATTCCTCTGCCAGCCGCAGCTTTTCGGGCACCGTGTCGACGGCGATCACCTCGCCGAGCCCGAGCGAAACGGCGACCAGCACCGCGGCCATCCCCACGCCACCGAGCCCGACGACCATGATCCGATCGCCCCGGCCCGGCTTCGCCGCGTTGAGCAGCGCACCGCCGCCGGTCAGCACCGCGCAGCCGAGTACCGCCGCGACCTCGGGCGGCACGTCGTCGTCGACCGGGACGACCGAGCGGCGGTCCACCACGGCGTGGGTCGCGAAACCGGACACCCCGAGGTGATGGTGCACCTCGGCGCCGTCGCGATGGAGCCTGCGGCCGCCGCCGAGCAGTTCGCCCGCGTTGTTGGCGACACTGCCCGGCGTACACGGGGTGCAGCCGCCGCTCGCGCAGCCCGCGCACTCGCCACAGCGCGGTAGGAAGGTCATCACGACCCGCTGCCCCACCGCGAGATCGGTGACGCCGTCCCCGATCGACTCGACGATCCCGGCTGCCTCGTGCCCGAGCAGCATCGGCACCGGCCGCACCCGGTTGCCGTCGACGACGGACAGATCCGAGTGACACAGCCCCGCCGCTTCGATCCGCACCAGCAGTTCACCGGGCCCCGGGGCGGCCAGCTCGAGGTCGCACACGGTGATCGGACGCGACTCGGCGAACGGCGCCGGCGCGGCGATGGTCTCCAGGACGGCTCCACGAATCCTCATGTGCGCGACGCTACCCCGCGTCACCGTTGCACGATCCGGGATCCGGGCGCTAACCTCGGCCGTGGTGATGGTGCTCCTGTCGGCCGCCTCGTACCGTGCCCAGGGTCGGCGCCATCACGAACAAGGAGAAATCCACTGTCAGTACAGTTCAATCACACCATTGTCGGATGTCGCGATAATCGGGAGACCGCCGAATTCTGGGCGGACATCCTCGGGTTGGACGTAGGAACAGAGTGGGGTCCGTTCATTCCGATCCCCGTCGCCAACGGCGTCACCTTCGATTTCGCGAAGGTGCCTCCGCATGTTCCCGAAGTCCAGCCGCAGCACTACGCGTTTCTCGTCTCGGAGGCGGAATTCGATGCCGCCTACGCCAAGATCCAGCGCTACAAGCTGGATCACTGGGCGGATCCGCAACAACACGGGGTCAACGAGATCAACCGCAACGACGGCGGCCGCGGGGTCTATTTCCTCGACCCCAACGGCCACTTCCTGGAATTGATCACGGTGCCCTACGGCGGCTGGCCCGCCTAGTCGCCCACGGCTGCTCGGGTTCCACGGAGCCCGAGCAGCGCCGCGACGACACAGGCCACCGAGACCAGCCCGATGAACCACGGGAACACCGTCGTGAGGCCCCAGGTGGTGGCGGCCCAGCCCGCGGCCAGCGTGGGCAACGCCAGGGCCGAATAGGCCAGCAGGTAGTAGGCCGACATGGTCTCGCCCCGGCGGTGCGGGGGCACGACCTCCGACAGGTGCCGTAGCGACCCACCGAAGCCGAGGCCGAAGGTGGCGCCCAGCGCCAGTCCGGCGAGCACCACCACGGCCGGTTGCGCACTGGCCAGCGCGGGGATCGTGGCCAGCAGAGCGAGGGCCATGCCGAGGTCACCGAAGATGGCGGCGCGCCTGGCCTGGATCCGCGTCGCGAACAACTGCGCCGCGGCGCCGGCGAGCGCGGTCCCGGCGACCACGACGCCGCCGAAGACCAGATTGTGCACGCCGGTCTTGGCCGCGGCCAGCGAGGGGTACAGCGACAGCAGCACACCGAGTACCGACCAGGCCGCCATCACACCGATCGCCGAGAACCAGAAGTCGGCCCTGATCTCTTGCGGCACCGCCGGTTTCGCGATCGTGATGCGGGCTTTCACCCGGGCGGTGTGCGGTTCGGTGACGGCGAGGATCCCGGCGCCCGCGGCCAGGCAGATCACCGCGATGACCACGTACGGCGTGCGCAGTGGCGACGGCGCGTACTGGGCGAGCACGGCGGTCCCGAGCACCGCGATCGCGATGCCGACATTGAACGCCACCCCGCTGAGCTGCCCCGACCGCGCGCCGCGCTCGGGCCGCAGGTCCAGCAGCGCGGCCGCGCCCGCCACCACGGTGGCGCCGACCGCCGCGCCGTGCAGCGCCCTGGCCAGCAGCAGCATCGGCACCGAGTCGGCGAGCAGGAAGACCACGAGGCCGAGGATCATCGTGGCGAACGCGCCGACCATCACCGGCTTGCGGCCGACGACATCGGAGATCCGGCCCGAGACCAGGACCGCGCCCAGGGCGGCCACCGCGTACACGGCGAAGACCATGGTCGTGGTGAGCGGCGAGAGATGCCATTCGGTCTGATAGATGCCGTAGAGCGGCGCGGGTGCCCCGGAGACACCGAGCGCGACGCCGGTGGCGGCCAGCACGAGTCCGTACGCCCAGCGCTGCCCCGACTCGGCCGGAGCCATCGTTGTCGCCGCCATCGCAGCCCCCATCAGGTGAGTTTGATAACCATCGAACGGTGTCGAGCGTACGCCGAGTATGATGAGTATCAAACCCCCGAGTGAGGTAGATCATGACTCAGGCTAACGGTCTCCCCCCGGCGCCGACCGCACCGGTCGCCGGGCTGCCCGCCGTGCTGAGTGCCCTGCACGATCCGGTGCGCCTGGAGATGGTGCGCCGGATGGCCAACGCGGGCGGCCCGGTCCGGTGTTCGGCGCTCTACGACGCGATCAACAAATCCACCGCGACCCACCACTTCAAGATCCTGCGCGAGGCGGGCCTGATCGAGCGGATGACCATCGACGGCCAGACCTATCAGCGGCTGCGCACCGAGGAATTGACGCACGCGCTCCCCGGCCTGCTGCCCGCGGTCGTCGAGGCCGCGAACCGGGCCACCGCGGGCTGATCGCGAATTCCTCAGCGCTCCACGAGTTTACGGACCGAGGCGGGCAGGTCGCGGGTGCGCTGGTAGGGCCCGGCCACGGCGGCGCCGAAGGGCCGGGCGAGCAGGGTGCGCGCGATCGCGCTGACCTCGTCGGTGGTGACCGCGTCGATGCGGGCCAGCGTCGCCGAGACACTGCGATGGTTGCCGTAACTGAGTTCGCTGCGGCCGATCCGGTTCATCCGCGACGCGGAATCCTCGAGCCCGAGAACCAGTCCGCCCCGCAACGACCCCTTGGCGCGGGCGCATTCGGCGTCGGTGACCCCGTTGACCGCCACGTCGGCGAGTACATCGCGCGCCAGGGTCGCGACCTGGGCGAGATTCTCCGGCTGGCAGCCCAGATACACCGAGAAGGCGCCGGTGTCGGCGAAGGTGTCCACGCTCGAGTACACCGAGTACGCCAGCCCGCGCTCCTCCCGGATGCGCTGGAACAGCCGCGAACTCAGGCCGCCGCCGATGATGGTGTTGAGCACCGACAGCGGCCAGCGCTGCTGACCCTCGTGGCGTCCGAACGCGCGCACGCCGAACACCAGGTGGGTCTGTTCGCTGTCGCGGTTGATCCGGATCAGGCCGGGCGCGGCCTGCGCCCGGAACGAACCCTCGCGGCGCGGGGCGGGTTCGACGGCGGCGTCGAGCCGCGCCGCGAACGCGCGGTGCACCAGCTCGACGGTGCGCTCGTGCCCGACGTTGCCCGCCACGGCCACGACCATCCGGTCGGGCCGGTAGCGGCGCTGATGGAACCCGCGCAGCTGACTCGCGCGCATGCCCTCGATGGATTCGACGGTGCCGATGACGGGCCGCCCGATCGGGTGGTCGCCGAACAGGGCGGTGAGGAAGGAGTCGGCGACCAGGTCCTCGGGATCGTCGTCGCGCATGGCGATCTCCTCGAGCACGACCTGGCGTTCGACGTCGACGTCCACGGCCCGGCACAGTCCGTTGAGCACCACATCGGAGACGAGTTCGACCGCCAGCGGCAGGTCCTCGTCGATGACGTGGGCGTAGTAGCAGGTCTGTTCCTTGGCCGTGAAGGCGTTGAGTTCACCGCCGACCGCGTCCATCGCCTGCGCGATGTCGAGGGCCGAGCGGGTGGGGGTCGCCTTGAACAGCAGGTGTTCGAGGAAGTGCGCCGCACCCGCGACCGTCGGTCCCTCGTCGCGGGAGCCGACACCGACCCAGACGCCGATGGAGGCCGAGCGCACCCCGGGCACGTGCTCGGTGACCACGCGGAGTCCGCCGGGGAGTACGGTGCGCCGCACCCCGCCCTCGGTGCCGATGCTGTCGGTGGATTCGGAATTCGACTCGGTCAACTGTGGCTTCGTCACCCGATCCCACCGGACGGCTGTGCTGGCATGGGTTCTCTCAACCTCTCGAAACAGGTGCGGGCGACGTGCGCGGATGCCTCGGTGTCCGGCAGCAGGCACGACGGCCTGGCTCAGCGATTCTAGGCGCCCATCGCCCCCGCCCGCGCATCGGCCCTCGCGGGTCGCTGCTCGCCTGGCGCCGGTTCGTCCTGGTCGCGCTGGGCCACAGCGGGTTCGGTGCCGTCGAGGACCGCCGCGATCCGGGCGAGGGCCCGCTCCCCCGCCATCGCCCAGTGGGTGGCGTCGATGCCGTAGCGGTGCACCGTGCCGGTGACGGCGGGCGTCCAGGTGGCCGCGCCGCGGGTGCCGGTCGGGTCGTCGACAGTGGCCGCGAAGTAGACGAGGTCACCGTCGAAGCGGCCGGGCCGGTAGTTGTCGACCATCGTCATCGACGCGGTGGCGGCGTCGATGATGCGGGTGAGGCGGGTGCGGTCGAGCGCCGCCAGTGGGCCGCCGAGATCTGCCGCGACGAGCTCGTCCCAGCCGATGTCGAGGTCGTCGCCGGCCAGGCCGCCGAGCAGGTCGCCGACGGTCGGCGCGGGGGTCTGCGCCGGTTCCGCGCCGAGCCAGCTGTCCATCATGGCCAGGCTCGCGACCTGCGCCCCCTCGGCCTGGAGTCCGGTGGCGACGGCGTGCGCGAGCAACCCGCCCAGTGACCAGCCGAGCAGGTGGTACGGCCCTTCGGGCTGCACCGTGCGGATGGCCTCGATGTAGCGGCGCGCCCACTCGTCGATCGTTTCCGGCAGCGGTTCCGCGGCGGTGAGGGCCGGGGACTGCAGGCCGTAGACGGGCCGCTCGGGATCGAGGTGGCGGGTCAGCCCGGCGAAGGACCAGGACACGCCGCCGACGGGGTGGATGCAGAACAGCGGTGCGCCGCTGCCGCCCGCGCGCAGCGGCAGCAGGACCGCGAACGCGTCGTCGGCGGTGTCGTCGGCGGCGCGCAGGCGGTCCACCACGACGCCGGGGGTCGGGTCGGTGAAGAACCACGCCACCGGCACCGCGACGCCGAGCGCTTCGCTCAGTCGCGCGGACAGCTGGACCGCGGTCAGCGAGTTGCCGCCGAGGTCGAAGAAGTTGTCGTCCATGCCGATTCGGTCCAGGTCGAGGACCCGGGCGAACTCCGTCGCGACGATCCGTTCGGTCTCGGTGATCGGCCCACGGTAGGCCGCCTGACGCAGGTGCGGTCGCGGCAGCGCGGCGCGATCGAGCTTGCCGGAGGTGTTCACCGGGAATTCGTCGAGCACGAGCACCGTGGCGGGCACCAGGTACCCCGGCAGTTCCGCCGCCAGCGCGGCCCGCAGGCGTGCCGGATCAGTGTGCGCCCCGGACGGATCCGCGCCGAGGACGACGTAGCCGACCAGCCGGTCCGCGCCGACCCCCGGCACCACAGCCGCCGCGGCCTGGGCCACGCCGCCCTGCCGCAGCAGGGCGGCCTCGACCTCGCCGAGTTCGACGCGCTGCCCGTTGAGTTTGACCTGGAGGTCACCACGGCCGACGTAATCGAGTGCGGGCGAACCGTTCTCGCCGATCCGCAGGCGGACCAGATCGCCGGTGCGGTACATCCTGGCGCCGGGCCCCGCGAACGGATCCGGCACGAACCGCTCCGCGGTGAGCTCGGACGCCCCGACGTAGCCGTGCGCGAGTTGCCCACCGCCGACGTACAGTTCGCCGACGACACCCGGCGGCACGCGCCGCAGCCGCGCGTCGAGAACGTAGAGCGCGGTGCCGGTGACCGGGCCGCCGATCGGGACCGTCAGTTGGTCGTCGTCGCCGACGCGGTGCGTGCTCACCTGGACGGTGGTCTCGGTCGGGCCGTAGAGGTTGATCACCTCCGCCCCGAGTACCGCACGCGCGCGCTGCGCCAGGGCGGCGGGCAGCGCCTCACCACCGGCGAACACCCGCCGCAGCGAGCCTGCCCGGTTGCGCCGGTCCGGCGCGTGATCGGTGAGGAAGGCGGCCAGCAGGGTGGGCGCGAACTGCGCGGTGTCCACGCCGTGCCGCGCGATCAGCGTGGCCAGATAGGCGGGGTCGCCGTGGCCGCCGGGACGGGCGATGACCGTGCGGGCGCCGACCCGCTGGGGCAGGAGCAGTTCCCAGATCGAGGCGTCGAAGGTGATCGGGGTCTTGTGCAACACGGTGTCGCCGGGGGCGAAACCGAATTCGGTGGCCATCCACTCGAGGTGGCCGACGATCGCCCTGTGCGGCACCCCGACACCCTTCGGCAAGCCGGTGGAACCGGATGTGAAGATCACGTACGCCGTGTGTTCCGGTCGCAGCGGCTGCGTGCGTTCGGCGTCGGTGAGCGGCTCGGCCGAGTGGGCCGTGAGGTCGACGGCGTCGAGTTCGATGACATCCAGCCAGGGCAGTCCGCCGCTGCGGTCCGAGTCCGGGGCCGGGATCGGCAGGTCGGTGGCGTCGCGAGTGGTCGTCAGCACGCAGATCGGCTGGGCGATCCGCAGCACCCGGGTGATCCGCTCGGCCGGATGGTCGGGGTCGATCGGCACATAGGTGCCACCGGCCGCCAGCACCGCGTGCACCGCGACCAGCAGGTCGGGCGAGCGGCGCGCGGCGACCGCCACCGCGGTGTCGGGGCCGACGCCCTGCGCGACGAGGTGACGCGCGAGCCGGTTGACCCTGGCACCGAACTCCGCGTAGGTGAGCTCGACGTCGCCGTCGGCGAGGGCGACGGCGTCGGGCGTCGCGGCGACCTGACGGTCGAACGCCACGGGCAGCACCTCGCCGGAGACCGCACGTGCTGTGTCACACCAGTTCTCGAGAACCGTTCGATCCTCGTCGGTGAGTAGCTCGACCTCGCCGATCGCCCCGTCCGGGTGGGCGGTGACGGCGTCGAGCAGCCGGACGAAGCTCTCCGCGACACGGTGCGCGGTGGCGGCGTCGAAGAGATCCGTGGCGTAGGTGAGGCTCAGGGCGCAGCCACCCTCGGCGGTGTCGGCGAGGACCAGATCCAGGTCGAACTTGGCGACGGCCGTCGCGGTGTCGAGGCCGGTGACGGTGAGGTCGGGCAGGGTTACCTCGGCCGGTACCGCGTCCAGGTTCTGGAACGCCAGCATCACCTGGAACAGCGGGCTGTGACCGGTGGAGCGCACGGGGTCGAGGACGTCGACGAGGCGCTCGAACGGCACGTCGGCATTCTCGAAGGCGGCGAGGTCGACGCGCCGGGCCCGGGCGAGCAGCTCGGTGAACGACGCGGCCGGGTCCACCGTGGTGCGCAGCACCAGGGTGGTGACGAACATGCCCACCCGGTCGTGGGGCCCCGGCGCCCCCCCCCCCGCCGCCCCCCCCCCCCCCCCCCCCCCCCCACCCCGCCGCCCGCCCGCCGGGCCCCCCCCCCGCGGGCCAATGCCGCCCCCCGCGCCCCCCCGCGGGGCCCCCCCACCGGGCGGGCACAGCTGGCCGATCGTGCCC
>NZ_JARWOJ010000281.1 GCF_029868625.1 Nocardia neocaledoniensis
GGGGCCCCCCGGGGGGGGGGGGCGCGGGGTTCCCCGCCGCCTGGGGCGGGGGGGGGCCCCGCCCAAACCCCCCCGTGCCGGGGGCCCCCCACTACCCCCTCCCCCGGGCCCCCGGGCCCGGGCGGGGCGCGCCCCCCCAACGCCCCACCTTCGCGCTGCTGTTGCGGTTCGCCCGACGCGATGTCGCCCGGCATCTGCGCGACGGGGTGGCCGGTTTGCTCGCCGAACCGGCGCTGCGCCGCATCCTGGCCGACATCGAGCCGGGTACCCGGGCTCCCGCCGCCCCGCTGCTGGTGGTGCAGGGCGTGCGTGACGAGGTGATCGCGGTCGCCGACATCGACGGCCAGGTCGCCAGATACCGGGCGGCCGGCGCGACCGTCGAATACCTGCGGGTGCGGCGCGGCTCGCATCTGCCACTGGAGTTCCTCGTCGTCCCGGTGGCCCTGGCCTGGCTGACCGACCGTTTCGCCGGCCGCCCGGTGCGGTCGGGGACCAGCACCGTGGTCTCGGTGGCCCGCGACGTCACCGCCCTGCGTGGCCACCTGGACTTCCTCGCCCTGGTGGTCACGATGCTGGGCGGTCGGCCGGTCCGCGGCGGGAAAGTAGGTGAGACCGTAAGTAACATTATCAATTCGTGATTGGCGCCCCTATTTCTGGTGGCATCGGAAATTCGGACTTATCGGATGTCGCAACATGACTCTCACGGAGTTCTCATATTTCCCTCAGGAATATGAGGTATTCGAGCATAACCGCAGGTGGTGATAGGTTTGTTGGGGTACCTGTTAGCGCCGTCACTAATTCGGGAATTCCGTAACTCGCGCTGTTCGAGTGTCGATACGCCCTCTGTAAGCCAGCTGCGGCTGGGACTGAAGAGAACAGAGGAATTCATATGATCCCCGTTATCATCGACACCGGTAGCGCCGCTCTGAACGGCCTCTTCGACACCCTGGGCGCCGCCCTCCACGGCCTGGTCGACACCCTGTGGACCGGTTCCTTCGGCGGCTGAACAAGCCCCCTCGGTCGATGAACGGCCGGGTCCGCCACTGGCGTGACCGATGAGAAGGGCCCCGCACCTGTCAGGTGTGGGGCCCTTCCGTCGTGCGGGGGTCAGTGCGAGTGCGCGGCCTTGCCGGTCGGCACGTGCCGGGGCCCGTGCGCCTCACCGCAGTGGCTGGTGTCGCTGTCGTCGGCGCCGATGCCGATCACCGTCGGGCGCGCGTGGTCGACCTGCAGGGTGACGTGCTCGATGTGGTGCTCGTGGTCGAGCATGTGCGCGATGTCCTCGCGCACGGCGTGGCAATCGTGGCCGGGCTCGACCAGCACGTGTGCCGACAGCGCGGGGGAGCCCGAGGTGATCTCCCAGATGTGCAGGTCGTGCACTTCGGTCACGCCGTCCCTGGCGGCCATGTCGCGGCCGACCCGCTCCGGATCGAGATAGTCCGGCGCCGCCTCGAGGAAGATGCGGCTCGACTTGCGGATCAGCCCGATGCCGGCCTTGATCATCAGCGCCACCACGATCAGGGTCGCGATCACGTCGGCCTGCACCCACCCGGTCAGGATGATGATCAGGCCCGCGACGGCCGTCGCGATGAACGCGAACAGGTCGTTGAGGATGTGCTGATAGGCGCCCTCGACATTGAGGCTGGACCGGTCGGCCCTGCTGATCATCCAGGTGGCCAGCACATTGACCGCGACGCCGACCAGCGCTGTCACCAGCACCAGTGTGCCGTGCACCTCCGGCGGCTCGAACAGCCTGCGGATCGCCTCGTACCCGAGCCAGGCCGCCAGCAGGAGCAGGGTCAGGCCGTTGGCCTGGGCGGACAGGATCTCCACGCGCTTCCAGCCGAACGTCATCCGGCCGGTCGCCGGTCGCGCCGCGAGCCGGATCGCCAGCAGCGCCAGCACGATGGAGGCGGCATCGGTGGTCATGTGCGCCGCGTCGGACAGCAGAGCCAGCGAATCGGCGATGATGCCGACGATCACCTCGCCGATGAGGAAGGTGACGATCACCGCCAGTGCGCCGGCCAGCCAGCGCCGATCGCTGTCGGCCGAGACCTTGTGGTGGTCGTGCCCGTGTCCTGCGCCCATCGCGTCATCCCTCCGTGCGGTTCGATCGGTCGCAATCATATGCACACATCGCTATGTGTGCAATTCGTTCTTGATCTGCCCGTGTCAGAGAGGGATCGTGGCTGGTCAACGGCATGCGGCTGCCCGCCGGTCCCGCTCGGGTTCCAGCCTAGATGTGCGCGGGGTCCGGTGGGGAAGCCCGGCAGGTCACGATCGGTCGGCCTGATCCGGCCACTCGTCCTCGACGATCAACCGGCCCGTCGCGTAGAGCGGGGCGATCAGCTCGTACGGGTAGGTCGGCCAGAACGACACCGCGCCGGTCTCCCTGTCGATGACATGGACCGAACCGCCCACCGGTCGTGATCGTCCGGCGACCGTGGCGAGCGGCCGCACGGCGAGGACGATGAAACCGTCGTCGAATTCGACGACGTGCCGCTCGGTGCCCTGATCCGGCGCCGGGAGCCGAGCCTCCGCGATGCGGGTGGCCTCGGCCTGATCGACCGGCGTGGTGGCGTCGGTCGGGTATGCATGGATGTCCACGTTTCTCGCTCCCCTCGCCGCGATTGTCGTCCTCGACGGCCGGTTGTGTCGAGGGATCGGCCGGATACGGAAAAAGAACGAGCCCGGGGGCCCTGCTCCCCCCTCCTGGAGCAGGCCCGGCCCGGGCTCGCGAAAAGAGTGTCGCGTGGCGGGCCAGCAGGATCCTGAAGAGTTGCTTAAGGCGTTGTCATCGCCGCCGCTCGCGGCGATAACCGGATATGACAGACGAACCCTGCGGTGCGCACTGCGCGCGACTGTGTACCTCCGAGGGCCTGGCCGAGGTACTGGCCGCCGACCGCGGACTGCTGCACTGGCGGGCGCTGCGCGGACTGGGGGATCCGGGCCTGGCCGAGCATGCCGTACAGGAGACGCTGTTGCGCGGATGGCGCGCGTGCCGGGACTTCGACGCGAGCAAGGGGAGTGTGCGGACCTGGCTGCTGGCGATCGAACGCAATGTCGTCGTCGACATCGTGCGGGCGCGGGCCGCCCGGCCCGGTGATGTGGGCTGGGACGATGTCACCGACGTGGCCTGTCGCGATTTCGCCGACGGGCTCGTCGACGGGCTGCTGGTCGACCAGCTGCTCACGCACCTGCCCGAGCCGCAGCGCGCGGCCGTCGTCGAGGTGATCCTGCGCGATCGCGGGTACCGGGAGGTGGCCGCGGACCTCGGCATTCCGGTCGGCACGGTCAAGACACGCGTGCACTACGCGTTGCGGTCGCTGCGTCAATTGCCCGACGTTGCCTGATCGGCCGCCGTCGAGGCCGTATTTGGGCGTCTGACCAGCGCTGATCTGCCCCTTCTCGCCTGTCACATTTCGATAACGGTGCTTGCTCTGTGGTTGCTCGTGTTGCAAGAGTGAACCACTGGGTTTGGTGTTACCAATGGGAAGGGAGGGGTGCTCCGTTCCGGGGTGCCGACCGAACATGCAACCAAACATCATGAAGGCCGGTCTCTGCTCCACCGTGTCCGCCGCGGTCGTGGTCTCGCTGACCGGGCTGGTGCCCGTGCAGGCCAACGCGACGCCCGAACCGGCGGTGGGCGATCAGCTCGCCGGCAAGACGATCTTCCTCGACCCAGGTCATCAGGGGTCCGCGCATTCGGAGAACCTGTCCCGCCAGGTCGACAACGGCCGCGGCGGCACCAAGGACTGCCAGACCACCGGCATGACCAGTCTCAACGGCGTCCCCGAACACACCATCAACTGGCAGGTCGCCCAGCTCGTGCAGGCCTCGCTGCAGGCCCTCGGCGCCGAGGTCGTGCTCAGTCGTGCCGACGACACCGGCTGGGGCGGCTGCGTCGACGATCGCGCCCGTGCCGCCAATGCTTCCGGCGCGGCGGTCGCGGTGAGCATCCACGCCGACAGCGCCCCCGCCGACCAGCGTGGCTTCCACCTGATCGTGCCCGCGCTGCCGATCCCGAACCCCGCCGCCGACCAGGCGCAGTCCGGTCCGGGGCGCGCCGTGTCCTCGGTCGTCCGCGACGCCTATCTCGCCTCCGGTTTCCCCGCCGCCACCTACGCGGGCGTCGACAACGGGCTGCAGACCAGGGACGACATCGCCGGTCCGGCGCTGACCCAGGTGCCGATGGTGTTCGTGGAGATGGGCAACGGGGCCAACCCCGAGGATGCCGCGCTCCTGGAATCCCGCGAGGGTCAGCTGAAGCATGCCGTCGCCATCGCCACCGGCGTTGTCGGTTATCTGCTGGACAAGCCCGTCACCGCGACCCCGGCAGCCTTCAGCCCGGCTCCCGCCCGTGTCCCCGTCTCGACCTCGGTGGACCCGAGCGCGACCTCGACGAGCAAGCCCGCGCCCGGCGACGCCGCCGAGCCGTCCGGCAGCGCGGCACCGACCACGGGCGCGCCCGCCGATCCCGCGACAGAACCGTCAGCGGACGGCACCACCACGAAGAGCGCGCCCGGCACCGAGTCCTCGGGCACTCCCACGACGACGAAGAGCGCGCCCGCCGACGCGGCGGGACCGAGCGCGCCGTCCGTACCCGTGACGACGACGAAAAGCGCTCCGGCTCCGGCTGATTCGGGCTCCGCGTCCGACCGCCCCGCCGCGTACCTCCCGGCTCGCGTCCCGGCGTCGACCGGCGTCCCCACCTCGACTCCGGCCGAGGCCGCCGACCCGTCCGACACCGTGACCACGACCAAGAGCGCCCCGGCTCCGGCCGATTCGGGCTCGGCCGCCGACCGGCCCGAGGCCGCCGCACCCGCGCTGGCGCCGACCTCGACACCGAGCGCGCCCGCCGACGCGGCCGATCCGTCCCACACCGCGACGCCCACCACCACGAGCTCGGCGAGCGGCACGACCACACCGAGCGCGCCCGCCGACGCCGCCGACCCCTCGAGCACGGCGACGCCGACCACCACCCCGGCGGCCGGACCCGCCGCGAACGGTACGACGACGAAGAGCGCGCCCGCCGACACTTGGGAACCGTCCGGTCCCGCCGCGCCGACGACGACCAGCGCACCAGCTGCGGCCGGACAGGCCGGTTCGACTCCGGGCGCGGGCTCCACCGGGGCTGAGCCCACGGACTCGGGGGCGGACCCGACATCCCTCCCGGAGGAGCCCGCACAGGACGGAGCCGCGTCGACCACGACCCCGGCGCCGACTACAACGCCGGCGCCGGCCGCTGACGAGCCCACACCGGGCACGGGCCAGCCGCGGTCGACCAGCACCGCGCCGACCACCACCGTCGCCGCCCCGGCGCGCCCGGTCTCGGCGGTTCCGAAGCCGCCCGCCGGGTCCAGCGGGCACTTCCAGGTCCCGGGTGGTAACGAGGGACGGCCGCCGAGCGGATCGGGTGGTCAGCTGGCGGTACCGCCCAGCCCGGAACCCGCGCGCGCAGGCACCGGCACCCAGGTGCGGACCGCGGCCCCCGGCGAGCCGACCGCGCCCGCCGCGCCGAGCCCCCGCAAGCGGGAGGCCACGCCGAAGACCCAGGCGACTCCCGAGGAAGAGCTGCCCGATCTGAGCGCCCTCGGCGGTCCGATCCTGAAGGTCATGGACATGCTGATGCCGCTGGCCCAGTCCCTCGGCATGGACAACACCATGATCACCAACCAATTGATCAACCTGGCCTACACCCTGGTCGGCATGGTCTTCGGCCCCACCAAGTAGCACTGGTCACCGCGGCGGCCGTCGTCCCACCCGGGGCGGCGGCCGCCGCGGTGTGCGGGGACGGTTCCGCTGACGACGCGAGGGGGCCGTGCCGCCGCGCCGGACGAGCGAGGCAAGATGAGAACAGTGATTCCTGTTGTGATCGTCGCGGGGTTCCTGGGCTCGGGGAAGACGACCCTGCTCAATCATCTGTTGCGCAACAACCGGGGCACCCGGATCGGAGTGGTGGTCAACGACTTCGGCGCGGTGAACATCGACGCCATGCTGGTCGCGGGCCAGGTCGACGCCATGGTGTCGCTGGGAAACGGGTGCGTGTGCTGCGCTGTCGACGTCTCCGAACTCGACGACCTGTTCGGCCGCCTCGCGCAGCCGCGCAGCGCGGTCGACGTGATCGTCGTCGAGGCGAGTGGCTTGGCCGAGCCGCGCAACCTGATCCGGATGGTGATCGCCACCCCGAACCCGCGGATCGCCTACGGCGGCCTGGTCGAGGTCGTCGACGCCGAACTGTTCGACTCCACCAGCGCGCGGCATCCGGAACTGGTGACGCATCTGCGGCTGGCCGATCTGGTGTTGGTGAACAAGGCCGACCGCGTCGCGCCCGAGGCGCTGGCCGCGTTGCGCGCGCGGATCACCGACTGGGTGGGTCAGGTGCCGGTGTACGCGACGACGCACGGTCGCGTCGACCCCGGCCTGCTGTTCGACGAGCGGGTGCGCGAGGAACCGACAGTGGCGCAGCAGTTGAGCTTCGACGCCCTGCTCGACGACCACGACCACGACCACGACGATCCCGACCACCGGCACCTGCACGACGAATACCTCTCGGTGTCGTTCACCAGCAAGCGGGCGCTGGATCCGCGCGCCCTGGTCGCCTTCCTGGAGGATCCGCCGCCCGGCCTGTTCCGCGCCAAGGGCTGTGTCGCGTTCGCGGTGGCGGGGGAGCGCCGCAAGTTCGAGCTGCACGTGGTCGGCAGGCATGTCGTGTTCACGCCCGGCACCTGGGCACGCGGCGAGGAACGGGTGTCGAGCCTGGTGCTGATCGGCGCCGGGCTGGAGCCGGATGCGGCCCTGGATCGCTTGCACGCCACCGTGTTCGACGGTGACGAGCCGCTCGACGAGCAGGCGATGCTCGGCGTCTGGCGCTACACCCCGCGCTAGCCGCTCAGCCGCAGGCGTTGACCCATTCCGACAGCCCGTCGGCGAACAGCTGCCGCTTCCAGATCGGCACCTCGTGCTTGATCCGGTCGACGAGTTCGGCGCACACGGTGAAGGCCTCGGCCCGGTGCGGCGCGGCGACCGCGACGACGATCGCCAGATCGCCGATGGTGAGCGACCCGACGCGATGCGTCGCGGCCACCGGAAGTCCGTGCGCGGCGGCGACTTCGGCGCAGATCGTGTGCAGGAATCGTTCGGCCTGCGGATGCGCCGAGTACTCGAGCGCCGTGACGGCCTGCCCGCCGTCGTGGTTGCGGACCTTGCCGGTGAACACGACGACGGCACCGAATTCCGGTCCGTCGACGGCTTTTTCGACGGCGACGGGATCGAGGTCCTGGTCGCTGATCGCGGTCAGCCGGACCGTGCCGTGGTCATTCATGGGCGCCGCCTCCGGCTACTTGCGCGAGCAGGTGATCGAGTAGTGGTTCCAGGACGGCGATCCCGTCCTTCACCCCGCCGGGCGAGCCGGGCAGGTTGACCACCACGGTGTGTCCGGCCAGCCCCGCCACCCCGCGGCTGAGCGCGGCCAGCGGGAACTTCGCGGTCCCGCGCTGCCGGATGGCGTCGGCGACCCCGGGCAGCTCGCGGTCGAGCACGGCGCGGGTGGCCTCGGGGGTGGCATCGGTCGGCGAGGCGCCGGTGCCGCCGGTGGTGATCACCAGTGACGGTCCGCCGAGCAGGGCGTCGGCCAGGCCCGCCGCGATGTCGGCGTCGGCGTACACCAGCGGCCCACGCACCGAGAAGCCCCGCGCCGTCAGCCATTCGGCGAGCACCGGCCCGGTGGTGTCAACGCGTGTCCCGGCCGCAGCGCCGGTGGAAGCGACCACGACAACCGCCGGTCGCGAAACATCTTGGGGAGCAGCGCCTTCCGCCGAGTCGAGGGGGCCGGTCGCGTCATGGGGGTGCGCCGCCGGGCGCTCGGCAGGGCTCTCCGCGCCCCTGTCCGGTCGCACCCAATGTCCGTGCTTCCCACCCTCTTTGGTGAGCAATCGGACGTTCGTCAGTACCGCGGCCGGATCGACGGCCTTCACCATGTCGTGCAGCGTGAGCCCGGCGACGGCGACCGCGGTGAGCGCCTCCATCTCCACCCCGGTCGGCCCGGTCGTCTTGGCGCTCGCCTCGATGGTGATGGCGTTCTCGGTGAACCCGAACTCCACCTTCACCGACGACAACGCGAGCTGATGGCACAGGGGGATCAGCTCCGAGGTCTTCTTCGCACCGGAGATCCCGGCCAGTCGCGCCGTCGACAGCACATCGGCCTTCGGCATGTCGTCGGCCCTGACCAGCGCGAGCACCTCGGGCGTCGTGCGCAACTCACCCGCGGCGACGGCGATCCTGGTGGTGTCGGCCTTCGCGCTGACATCCACCATGCGTGCCCGACCCTCCCGGTCGACGTGCGACAACTCGCTCATAGCTTCAAGATTCGCACAGTGGCCCCCGCGGGCAGCGAGGTGACCTCGGCGGGCACATCGACGAGCACATCGGCCCAGGCCATGCCGGCGATGAGGTGGGAGCCCGGTCCGGAGATCACCTCCACCCCGTCGCCGGTGAGCAGCCCACGCAGGTACTGGCGCCTGCCGCCGGGGGAGCGCACCGGGGTGAGCAACGTGGTCTCGGCGGTGACCGCCGGGGGCAGGCCGCCCAGCGCGCGCACGACATCGCGGGCGAAGACCACATAGGAGACCGTGGTGCTCACCGGATTACCGGGGAAACTCAGCACCGGAACACCGTCGACCACCGTGTACCCCTGCGGCCCGCCCGGCTGCACCGCGACCGAACCGAACACCCCGCCGAGCGGCCGCAACACGTCCTTGACGACCTCGAAGTCGCCCTTGGACACCCCGCCGGAGGTGCAGACCAGATCGGCGGCGGCCACCGCGGCGCGCAGCACGGCGGTGAACTCGGCCGCGTCGTCGGAGCTGTGCGCCACCTCGAGCACCTCGACCCCGTCGGCCCGCAGCGCCGCGGCCAGGGCGATCCCGTTCGAGTTGTAGATCTGTCCCGGCGCCAGCTCCGCGCCGGCGGGGCGCAGTTCGTCGCCGGTGGTGATGCACACGGCGCGCAGGCGACGCAGCACCGGCACACTCGGCAATCCGACCGCCGCCAGTGCCGCGATATGGCGGGGCGCGAGGACGGTCCCGGCGCGGGCCACCAGGTCGCCAGCACGCACATCGGTGCCTGCCTCCCGCACGAACTCGCCCTGGCCACGGCCGCGCTCGACGACGATCCGGTCGCCGTCGGAACGCACGTCCTCGACGGGCACCACGCAGTCGGCGCCGGGCGGGATCGGCGCGCCGGTCATCACCTTCACCGCCGCGCCCTCGGGCAGCGGCGTTGTCCCCGGTTTGCCCGCCGCGACCACGCCGGCCACCGGCAGGGTGACCGGGGTGACGGCCACGTCGGCGGCACGCACCGCGTACCCGTCCATCGCGGAGTTGCGGAACACCGGCAGATCGATCGGGGACAGCACGTCGGCCGACAGCACCCGGCCGAGCGCGTCGGGCACCGGGACGGCTTCGTTCCGGCGATCGGCGAGCGGGGCCAGCAGCGCGGCGACGGTGTCGCGGTACTCGTCGACGCTGCGCGCCGACGCGGTGGCGGGCCGGGAAGTCATGCTGCCAGCCTAATCGCCCCGGGAGCGGCGCGAACGTACCGGATAGCTCACAGCGAGGGCCTCGATCCGGTGAGCGACGAGATCGTGACGGATCGGCGCTCCCGGCCGGTCCCGCCCGCCCTCACGGGGCATACTGAAGGAATGACGCTGGTCGAAATGGGGATACCCGCTGTGCGATCGGAGCGGCCTTCCCTGGACGGCCGGCCCGAGACGCCGCTCCTCGTCGACCGCTTCGGCCGGGTCGCGCGCGACCTGCGCGTCTCCATCACCGAGAAGTGCTCGCTGCGCTGCACCTACTGCATGCCCGAGGAAGGTCTGCCGCCGATTCCGCGCGAGGAACTGCTCAGCGCCGGCGAGATCATCCGGCTGGTGACGCTCGCGGTGCGGGAGCTGGGCGTGCGTGAGGTGCGCTTCACCGGCGGTGAACCGCTGATGCGACGCGAGCTCGAGGAGATCATCGCGGGCTGTCACGCCGCGGTGCCCGATACGCCACTGGCGATGACGACCAACGGCGTCGGCCTCGAACACCGGGCGCGTGCCCTGGCCAAGGCCGGGCTGAGCAGGGTGAATGTCTCCCTCGACACCGTCGACCGGCTCGACTTCGCCCGCCTGACCCGCCGCGACCGGCTCGAATCGGTGCTCAACGGCATCCGCGCCGCCCGGGATGCCGGACTGGCGCCGGTGAAGGTGAACGCGGTACTGATGCGCCAGAACCTGGCCGGTGCGGCGGACCTGCTCGCGTGGTGCCTGGCCGAGGAGTGCGAACTGCGGTTCATCGAGGAGATGCCGCTCGACGCCGACCACGAATGGGCACGCGCCAACATGGTGACGGCCGCCGACCTGCTCGACGTCCTCGGCGAACGGTTCAGCCTCACCGAGGCAGGCCGGTCCGATCCGTCGGCGCCGGCCGAGAAGTGGCTGGTCGACGGTGGTCCGGCCGCGGTCGGCATCATCGCGACCGTCACCCGCAAGTTCTGCGACAGCTGTGACCGCACCCGCCTCACCGCCGATGGCATGCTGCGCTCGTGCCTGTTCAGCGACCAGGAGTTCGACGTGCGGACCGCGCTGCGCGCCGGTGCGGACGACGACGAGGTCGCCGAGTTGTGGCGCGGGGCGATGTGGCAGAAATGGGCCGGTCACGGCATCGACGCCGCGGGTTTCGTCCCGCCGGAACGCACGATGGGAGCCATCGGTGGTTGAGGTCCGCTACTTCGCCGCGATCGCCGACGCGGTCGGCAAGAACACCGAATCACTCGACCTGCCCTCCGGCGCGACGGTCGCCGACCTGCGCGCCACCCTCGCCGCCACCTACGGCTCCGAGATCGACACCCTCGTCGGGGTCTGCGCCTTCCTGATCGGCGACGAACTCACCCGCGACCCGTCGGCCATGCTGCGTGACCGCGTCGACGTGCTGCCCCCGTTCGCGGGCGGCTAGCCCGAGCGCCGCCTTTGCCGAGCGCCTCGCCCAGCACGACATGGGCGAGGGCTGACTACGCTTCCGCGACCCGGCGAAGATCGACTACGACCTGCTGCGAGACCTCTTGCGCGCCAACGCCTCCGGTGACGCGCCGTCATCTGCTGAGCTCAGCGCCACCAGGTGTCGTGCGGGGTCACCGGCACCGTGCGCTTGTGGCGGGTGTTGGTGAAGATCGACTCGACGCGGGCGGCCACCTCGTCGGTGACGTCCTTGCCCTCGAGGTAGTCGTCGATCTCGGCGTAGCGCAGGCCGAGGGCTTCCTCGTCGGGCAGCGCGGGGCGGTCGTCCTCGAGGTCGGCGGTGGGGACCTTGGACCAGACGCTCGACGGCGCACCGAGTTCCTGCAGCAGGGCCGCGCCCTGGCGCTTGGTGAGGCCGGTCAGCGGCGTCAGGTCGACCCCGCCGTCGCCGAACTTGGTGAAGAACCCGGTGACCGCCTCGGCCGCGTGATCGGTGCCGACGACGAGCAGGTTCTCCTGCCCGGCCAGCGCGTACTGCGCGACCATCCGTTCCCTGGCCTTGATGTTGCCGCGCACGAAATCGCGCAGCCGCTCGTGGTCGAGCGCGCCCGCCACCTCGGCCGCGACCGCGTCGGCACCGGGCCGCACGTTCACCACGACCGTCCGATCGGGGTCGACGAAGTTCAGGGCGACCTGCGCGTCGTGCTCGTCGGCCTGGACGCCGTAGGGGAGCCGCACGGCGAGGAAGGTCGCCTCGGCGCCGTCGGCGCGCAGTTCCTCGGCGGCGAGCTGGCACAGCCTGCCCGCCAGCGCGCTGTCCTGGCCGCCGCTGATGCCGAGCACGAAGCCCTTGGCCGGCGTGGTGCCCAGATAGTCCTTGAGGAAGTCGACGCGACGGCGGACCTCCTGCTTCGGCTCGATCTCCGGCAGGACGCCCAACTCGGCGATGATCTGTTCACGCAGTGTCCCCATGCCGCCTCACTCTACTTGCGCGGCAGGGGAAACGACCCGGCGAACGAGCCATTCCCAGTTGTCGCCGAGCTGAGCGCGCGTATAGCCGAGGATGTCGATCTGGTGAATGACCAGCGCCGCCGAGAGGGTCGACATGAGCGTGTCCGCGATCAAGGACACGTCACCGTCGACCTCGGCGCCGCGCAGCAGCAGCATGATGTGCGACTTGTGCAGGGCGTAGGGCCCTGCCCCGAAACGGCCCTTCTCCTCGGCCGCGCGGTGCAGATCGCCCTCGACCTCGATGTCGAGCAGCCGGGTCCGCCCGAAGGCGATCAGCCGCTCGACCGGGCTCGCCTCGGGGCCCAGCGGCGGCGGGCCGAACATGAAAGCGGCCTGGAACTTCTGCTCGGAGTGGTCCAGCAGCGCCAGCATCAGCCCGGTGCGATTGCCGAAGCGGCGGAAGACCGTGCCCTTGCCGACGCCGGCGCGCTTGGCGACCGCGTCCATGGTCAGCCCGCCCGCGCCGTGCTCGCGCACCAGCTGCTGGGCGGCGTCGAGCAGCAGGGCCCGGTTACGGGCGGCGTCGGCCCGTTCGCTCGGTTCGGCGACGGCGGGCTGCGACGGCTCGATGCGCAGCAGCGGCGCACCGTCCGGGCTGGGTGTGCTGTACCTCACGCCGCTCACGCGTCCTCCGGGGGAAGTAATCGGACTGCGGTCCGGTTATGGTGATTGAACTTAGCTCATTCCATTCAACACACCAAGGAGTCGATAATGGCCGAGACCCGCATCCTCACCCTGGTCGGCAGCCTGCGCGCGGGCTCGATCAACCGCCAGCTGGCCGAGACCGCCGCGAAGACCGCGCCCGCCGGCGTCGACATCGCCATCTACGAGGGTCTCGGCGAGATTCCCTTCTACAACGAGGACCTGGACGTCCCCGGTTCCGTGCCCGCGCAGGCCGAGGCGCTGCGCGCCGCCGTCGCCGCGGCCGACGCCGTCCTC
The DNA here is from genome assembly GCF_029868625.1 of Nocardia neocaledoniensis. Lineage (GTDB taxonomy): Bacteria > Actinomycetota > Actinomycetes > Mycobacteriales > Mycobacteriaceae > Nocardia > Nocardia neocaledoniensis_A. Next base: position 12,947 of record NZ_JARWOJ010000281.1, read on the forward strand.
CTGGTCACCCCCGAGTACAACGGCACCCTGCCCGCCGTGCTGAAGAACGCCATCGACTGGGCCTCGCGCCCGTACGGCGCCGGCGCGATCAAGGGCAAGCCGGTCGCGGTCGTGAGCGCCTCGATCAGCCCCCGCGCGGCCGAGTGGGCCCACGGTGACGCGGTGAAGTCCGTCGGTGTCGCCGGCGGCGTCGTCGTCGAGGCGGCGCACGCGCGCTTCGGCACCATCGGCGAGCGCTTCGGCCAGACCCACCCGACCGAGGACGCCGAGGCCCTGACCCAGCTCGGCGCGACCGTGCACGAGCTGGTCGCCGCCGCTGACGGCAAGCTCGTCTCGGCGTAAGCTGTCGGTTCGACCAGGGGCGTCGCATCCATCGCGGGTGCGACGCCCCTGTGCTGTCCGCGGAGTTTGCTGAAGACTCGCCGGGATGCAAAATCGTGATCTGGGCCACTGTTTCCCCAGCGTGTCGATGGCGCGTCCTGGGACTTACCGCGTCGGAATTACATCTGTGCGACTCGCAACACCTTGTGTTGTTCCAATCTGTCGGCCACTAGGTGTAGTGTCTTCGGTACTGGAAGACGGTGTGGAGCCACCACTGATCGGGCCCAAGGGAAGGGGTTACGAGCAGGGCTTTCTTCGCCAGATCCAGGAGTTTGCGCAGCAACACCGTTCGTGCACTGCATACGGATCACAGGCTGTGGATCAGGCATAGGAGAGAGGGACTCTAGATGACCATCACCGTGTACACCAAGCCCGCTTGCGTCCAGTGCAATGCCACCTACAAGGCGCTCGACAAGGCCGGGGTGGATTACGACGTCATCGACATCTCCGAGAACGACGAGGCGCGCGACTACGTCATGGCCCTCGGCTACCTGCAGGCGCCGGTCGTCGTCGCCGGTGACGATCACTGGTCGGGCTTCCGTCCCGACCGCATCAAGTCGCTCGCGGTCGCGGCCGCCTAGGACTTCCGCCGGAAGGAGGCGTCATGCCCGAGCGGAGCACTCCGGGCGGGCTGGTCTACTTCTCCAGCGCTTCGGAGAACACTCATCGTTTCGTCGAGAAGCTGGGTCTCCCGGCGACTCGGCTACCACTGCACACCGCTGATTCGCTGCGCGTCGACGAACCCTACGTGCTGATCACTCCCACCTACGGGGGTGGTCGGCACGTCATGGGGGGACAACGGTCCGACAAGGACCTCGTACCGCGGCAGGTCGCCAAGTTCCTCAACGACCCGCACAACCGCGCGCTGCTGCGCGGTGTGATCGCGGCCGGCAACACGAACTTCGGCGATACCTATTGCGCCGCAGGCGACATCATCTCGCGCAAATGCGGGGTGCCGTACCTGTATCGCTTCGAACTCATGGGAACCGCTGAGGACGTCGTGCGCGTCCGAGAGGGATTGGGATTGTTTTGGCAACAGCAACCACAGCACCGGCAGGCAAGACAGCTCGCCTAGAGCAGTCCGCCGCCCGCGGCGAGGCGGGCGAGGTTCTGGACTACCACGCTCTCAACGCGATGCTGAACCTGTACGGCCCCGACGGACAGATCCAGTTCGACAAGGACCGCGAGGCCGCGCACCAGTACTTCCTGCAGCACGTCAACCAGAACACGGTCTTCTTCCACAATCTCGACGAGAAGCTGGACTACCTGGTCAAGGAGAACTACTACGAGACCGAGGTTCTCGACCAGTACAGCCGCGAGTACATCAAGGCCCTGTTCCAGCAGGCCTACGCCAAGAAGTTCCGGTTCCCCACCTTCCTCGGCGCGTTCAAGTACTACACCTCGTACACGCTCAAGACCTTCGACGGCAAGCGCTACCTGGAGCGGTTCGAGGACCGCGTCGTCATGGTCGCGCTGACGCTGGCCGCGGGCGACGAGGTGCTGGCGAGCAAGCTGGTCGACGAGATCATCGACGGCCGCTTCCAGCCCGCCACCCCGACCTTCCTCAACTCCGGTAAGAAGCAGCGCGGCGAGCCCGTGTCGTGCTTCCTGCTGCGCATCGAGGACAACATGGAGTCCATCGGGCGCTCCATCAACTCCGCGCTGCAGCTGTCCAAGCGCGGCGGCGGTGTCGCGTTGCTGCTGAGCAACATTCGTGAGCACGGCGCGCCGATCAAGAAGATCGAGAACCAGAGCTCGGGTGTCATCCCGATCATGAAGCTGCTCGAGGACTCGTTCTCCTACGCCAACCAGCTGGGCGCGCGGCAGGGCGCGGGCGCGGTGTATCTGCACGCGCACCACCCCGACATCTACCGCTTCCTCGACACCAAGCGCGAGAACGCGGACGAGAAGATCCGCATCAAGACGCTCTCGCTGGGCGTGGTGATCCCCGACATCACCTTCGAGCTGGCGAAGAAGAACGAGGACATGTACCTGTTCTCGCCGTACGACGTCGAGCGCATCTACGGCAAGCCGTTCGCCGATGTCGACGTCACCGAGAAGTACTACGAGATGGTCGACGACAAGCGCATCCGCAAGTCGAAGATCAAGGCGCGCGAGTTCTTCCAGACCATCGCCGAGCTGCAGTTCGAGTCGGGCTACCCGTACATCATGTTCGAGGACACGGTGAACCGGGCCAACCCGATCAAGGGCAAGATCACCCACTCGAACCTGTGCTCGGAGATCCTGCAGGTCTCGACCCCGTCGGAATTCAACGACGATCTGTCGTATTCCAAGGTGGGCAAGGACATCTCGTGCAATCTGGGTTCGCTCAACATCGCCAAGGCGATGGACTCCCCGGATTTCGGCCAGACCATCGAGACCTCGATCCGCGCGCTCACCGCGGTGTCGGACCAGACCCATATCTACTCGGTGCCCTCGATCGAGCAGGGCAACAACGAGTCCCACGCCATCGGCCTCGGCCAGATGAACCTGCACGGCTACCTGGCGCGCGAGCGGGTGCACTACGGCTCCGAAGAGGGTGTCGATTTCACCAACATCTACTTCTACACCGTGGTCTACCACGCGATCCGGGCCTCGAACCTGATCGCGAAGGAGCGCGGTAGCGCGTTCGGCGGCTTCGCCGAGTCGAAGTACGCCAGCGGCGAGTACTTCGACAAGTACACCGAGCAGGTGTGGGAGCCCAAGACCGACAAGGTGCGTCAGCTCTTCGCCGACGCGGGCGTGCACATCCCCACCCAGGACGACTGGCGTGAGCTGAAGGCCTCGGTGCAGGAGTTCGGTATCTACAACCAGAACCTGCAGGCCGTCCCGCCGACCGGCTCGATCTCCTACATCAACCACTCCACCAGCTCCATCCACCCGGTGGCGTCGAAGATCGAGATCCGCAAGGAAGGCAAGATCGGCCGCGTCTACTACCCGGCCCCGTATCTCACCAACGACAACCTCGAGTACTACGAGGATGCCTACGAGATCGGCTACGAGAAGATCATCGACACCTACGCCGCGGCCACCCAGCACGTGGACCAGGGCCTGTCGCTGACCCTGTTCTTCAAGGACACCGCCACCACCCGCGACCTGAACAAGGCCCAGATCTACGCCTGGCGCAAGGGCATCAAGACGCTCTACTACATCCGCCTGCGCCAGATGGCCCTCGAGGGGACCGAGGTGGAGGGCTGCGTCAGCTGCATGCTGTGAGCTGAAGACGTGCGAAAGGGGGGGGGGGCCACCGGGGCCCCCCCCATAGGGTGTGGGGGATGGGGCGGAGAAATAGGAAGAGGGCCCCCCCCCCCCGGCCCACAGGGGGGG
>NZ_JARWOJ010000282.1 GCF_029868625.1 Nocardia neocaledoniensis
CCCCGCGGGGGGGGGGGGGGGGGGGGGGGGCCCCCCCCCCCCGGGGCGCGCCCCCGGGGGCCGGGGGGGGGGGGCCCGGGGGGGGGGGCGGCCCGGCGGCGCGGGGGGCGGCGCGCGGGGCCGCCCCGGCGCGGCCCCCCCCCCCCCCCCCCCCCCCCCACCGCGGGGTCAGCACCAGCCGGTGAGGGCCATCAGGCCCAAGCTCGCGGCGCCGAGGATCGCGCCGAGCACGCCACCGAGGATCAGGGGGCGCGGACCGGCGCTGCGGAGCCGTTCGACACTCAGCGACATCCCGATCGCGGCGAGCACCGCGGCGATGAGCCAGCCGCTGAGGGTGGCGAGCGGGGTGGTCAGCGCGGTGGGCAGCAGGCCGAGCCCGGCGATGACCGAGGCCGCCACGAACAACACCACGAACAGCGGAAACGCTTGTCGCAGCGAACCGTTCGTGTCACCGGGCGCGGCGAGGTGGCGACGCCCGACGTGCAACCCCAGGCACAGCGGGATGATGGCCAGACTGCGGACCATCTTCACGATCACCGCGAACTGGGCCGCGCCCGCACCGAAGATCACGCCCGCCGCCAGCACCGAGGAGGTGTCGTTGATCGCGGTGCCCGCCCACAGGCCGAACGCCTCCTGGGACAGGCCGAGTGCCCGCCCGAGCGGCGGATACACCAGCACCGCGGCCACATTGAAGACGAAGATGGTGCCCAGCGCGTAGGCCACCCGCTGCTTGTCCGGACGCAGCACGGCGGTGGCCGCCGCGATCGCCGACGCGCCGCAGATCGTCGTCCCCACGGCCACCAGCGTCGCCGACTCCCGGTCGACGGCCAGCATCCGGCCGACCACGAAGGCCGCCACCGCGCCGACGATCAGTGTCCCGACGAGCACCACCGCGGTCTCGCGGCCGACGCTGAGCACCGACCCCAGCGGCAGGCCGAGACCGAGCAGCACGATCGCCAGTCCGAGCAGGCGCTGCCGGGCCACCTCGAGTCCTGGGGCGAAGCGTTCGTCCACGGCCTCGGCACGACGCAACACCGTGCCTGCGACAGCGCCCAAGCCCAGCGCCAGCACCGGCGTGCCCACCATCGGCAGCGCCTTGCCGAACGGCGTGGCGACGGTGGCGAGGAGGGCGGCCAGTGCCAGCCCGGGGGCGAGGGTCCGTACGCGATTCACCCCTCCACCCTCGCGGCCTCGCGGAAGCCGAGGTAGACGCCGATTTCCGAGGTGCCCATAAGCGGTGCTTATGGGTGGCGCGGCTAGTCGGCGGCCAGGTCGAGCGCGGCGAGGTACCCGAACACGATGGCCGGGCCGATCGTGGCCCCCGGACCGGCGTAGGTGTGGCCCATGACCGGTGCGCCGACATTGCCGGCCGCGTAGAGCCCGGCCACGGTGGTGCCGTCCGCTCGCAGGACGCGTGCGTGGGCATCGGTGACCAGACCGCCCTTCGTGCCGAGGTCGCCAGGGACGAGTCGCGCGGCATAGAACGGGCCGGTCTCCAATGCGCCGAGGTTGGGATTGGGGCGTTGGCGCGGGTCGCCGTAGTAGTGGTCGTAGGCACTCGTGCCGCGACCGAAATCCTCGTCGACCCCGGTGCGCGCGAAGCCGTTGAACCGGGCCACGGTCGCGGTGAGTCCGGCTGCCGGAACGCCGATCTCACGCGCGAGTGCCTCGACGGTGTCGGCGCGGGCCAGGACCCCGGACTCGAACCAGCGCTTCGGCAGCGGCTGGCGGGGCGGCAGGCCCGCGAACAGATAGCGGTTACGGTAGCGCTGGTCGAAGATCAGCCAGGCCGGGAGGTTCTCCGCGGGGCCGTCCCCTCGCCCGTGATCTCCGCCGTACATGCGGTGAGTCGCCTCGACGTAGGGCAGCGACTCGTTCATGAATCGCTCGGCCCGGTCGTTGACGATGAGGCTGCCGGGCAGGTTGCGCTCGGCCAGGCAGAACCAGGGCGTGCGGGGGAGCGGAATCGACGGCCCCCACCAGGCGTCGTCCATGAACGCGGTCGCCGCCCCCAGCGCCTGACCCGCGCGGATACCGTCTCCGGCGTTGGCGGCGGCGCCGACGGTCCACGCGGTGCCGATGGGCGCGCGCTGATACTGCTCGCGCATAGCCTCGTCGTGCTCGAAGCCGCCGCAGGCCAGCACCACGCCCCGGCGCGCCGAGATCACCCGCTCGTCGCCGTCGCGGCGGACGACCACGCCGGTGACCCGCGCGTCCGTGGTCGACAACTCCACCAATGCCGTCTCCAGCAGCAGCGGCACGCCCGCCTCGCGAAGGCCGAGGCGCAGCATCGCGCTCAGGGCCTGGCCGCGGGCGAGCAGATGCCGGCCGCGTGCCCGTGCTGTCAGCCAGCGGGCGCCGATCCGCAACGCGCGCAACGGGCTTCGCGGATTGCGAAGACCGAGGTGGAGCTGCCGGAAGTCGGCCTGGGTGAGGACGAGATTTCGGGGGGCCTTGCCGTAGTCCGGCTCCAGGGTGGCCAGGTCGGCGCCGAGCCCGCCGGCGTCGAAGGGGACCGGCTCGATCGAGCGGCCGTGCGCGCGTCCGCCGGGGGCCTCCGGGTAGTAGTCGCTGTAACCGGGCACCCAGCGCATCGCCAGCGGCGTGTGCCGGGCCAGGTACTCGAACGCCTCGACGCCACGCTCGAGGTAGGTGTCGATCAGGTCCGGCGCGACGTCGTCCCCGACGATGTGGCGCAGATAGGCGCGGGCGGCGGTGAGATCGTCGGGCGGCGCCTGCTCACGGAGCACCGGATTCCCGGGAATCCACACGCCGCCACCCGAGCGGGCCGTCGACCCGCCCCACCGGCTCGCCTTCTCGACGACGACCACCGACAGGCCGTGCCGGGCCGCGGTGATCGCGGCGGTCATCCCCGCCGCGCCCGAGCCGACGACGACCACGTCGACGGCGTCGGGAATACGATTGTCCTGCATGACTTCTTCTTTCTTCCGAATTCGCCGCCCACCATGGGTCAGCGCGGAGTCCGCCAGCGGTCGTCGATGACAGCGGCCAGCGCGGCTTCGACGCAGACCGGGAGCGAGGCGGCGGGATCGTCGGTCGAGCGCAGCCACTGCAGGTAGCCGAACTCGGCGGCCGCCAGCATCAGGTGGACCAGCAGTCCGGGGCGGGCGTCGGCGGTGGGATCGGTGGCCATGCGCCGCGCGGTCAGTTCGACCAACCGCGTGCGATGGTCCGGCGGGATCAGCGCGACCCGGTCGAGCAGATGCGGAGCGGTGGCGAACGCGGCCCGCCACTGGGCGAGCTCCTCGCCGCCGAGCGCGGTCGAGCGGCTCAGGATCGCGTGGGACAGCGCCACATCGGCCGGTTCGGCCGCGGGCCTGCCCTCGAGCAGGGCGGCGATCCCGGCGCCGCCGTCGCGCACCGGATCGAGCAGCAGGTCCTCCTTGCTGCGCACGTGCCGGAAATACGTACTGGTGGAGACCCCCGCCGCGGCGGCGATCTGTTCGGTGGTCACCGCGTCGAACCCCGACCGCGCGAACAACTGGAACGCGGCCCGCTGGATCTCGGCGCGTACCTGCCGCCGCTGCCGTTCCCGTAAGGACACCGCCCACCTCCGTGCTCGAGCCGGTCCCTCGTGGCCGGCCGCTTCTGGAAGCATCTCCCTAAGTGGGAGTGACTGTCAAGTAGGGACTTGCTGTCGAAAGCCGCGTCTCCTGCCTGCCCGGCGCAGGTGTGGTTTGCTGGAGGTGTGCGGAAACGAACCCGGCTGACCATCGCCGCCGGTATCGGTTCGATGCTGTGGGGTGAGTGGGCGAACTGGCGGGCCTCGCGCCGGGGCGTGGGGCCGGGGGTCGACGGGTCCGAGGCCGTCGTCGTCCTCGGCTACCGGAATCCGGGGCCGGCGGCCAATGCGATGAACCGCTGGCGGGTGCGGGCCGGGCTGCGGTCCATCGACACCGCGGCGTCTCGGTCCCGGCTCGTCCTGTGCGGCGGCGCCGTCGCCGGACCGGTCCCCGAGGCCGCGCTCATGGCCGACTACGCGACGCGCGAACGGGGATATCGCGGCGAGCTCGTCTGTGAGGATGCCAGCCGATCCACGTGGGAGAACATCGCTTTCGCGATCCCGTTCCTGAAGGACGTGGACCGGATCAAGATCGTCTCACTGCCGACACACGCCGCCACCGCGCGCGCCTACCTCGCTGAGCAAGCCCCCGAACTCGCGACGCGGCTCGTGCCGGGACGCGAATACCGATTCGGTGAGTGGCTGCCGCTGAAACCGGTCTTCGCCCTCTACGGCGTGGCCAAGACCCTGCGCGGGCGGGTCCTGGATCGCGACGCCGAGGGTGCCTGACGCCGGCCCCGGCGTGCCGTCGCCGATAATCGGCGCATGACGCTGCCGCCCGGTGCCCCCGACCTCGAGGTCCTCGACCTGCTGGTGTCGGTGGCCGAACTCGGCAGCCTCGGCGCCGCGGCCCGCAGGCACGGCATCAGCCAGCCCGCGGCGAGCATGCGGATCAGCACGCTGGAACGTCGGATGCGGGTGAAGCTGCTCGATCGGGGACCGACCGGATCCGCGCTCACCGATGCCGGGCGGACGGTGGTCGAGCACGCGCGGACGGTGCTGGCGGCCGTGCGGGATCTCGTCGACGAGGTCGACCACCTGCGCGCCGAGCACGCGCCACGCCTGCGCATCGCGGCCTCGAAAACGATTGCCGACCACCGCATTCCGCATTGGCTCGCCGCGTTGCGCACCGACCACCCCGAGGTGCTGATCTCGCTGGAGGTGGAGAACTCGACCCAGGTGGCGGCCCTGGTCCGCGACGGCGTGGCCGATCTCGGGTTCGTCGAGGGTCCGCATCCGCCCGCCGCGCTCGGTAGCAGGGTCCTCGGCACCGACGATCTGGTGGTCGTCGTGGCGCCCGGTCACCCGTGGACGCGCCGGACCGATCCGGTCACCCTGGCCGAACTCGCCGGCACCGCCCTGCTGTGGCGGGAACCGGGTTCCGGTACCCGCGACACCGTCTGGGACCTGCTCAGCACGGCCGCCGCCCCCGCGGGCCCCGCCGCCGAACTCGGCTCGGCCGCGGCGATCGTGGCCGCGGCGCGCACCGGCATGGCGCCCGCCGTCCTGAGCCGCCTCATCGCCGCCCCCGATCTCGCCACCGGCGCCCTCGTCGCGGTCCCCACCACCGACGCCGCCCGCCTGACCCGCAAGTTCCGCGCCATCTGGCGTCGCGCCACACCGCCGTCGGGGGCCGCCGAGCTCCTCGTCGACCGGGCGGCCCATCTCGAGATCGCTCGCTCGACGGTGGTGGGACTCTCCGCGCGGCCCGGCACGCGGTCCGGGCCGGACGAAGAACCGAGGTGATCGCGCGGGCGGCGCCGGTTCGGGTCGGCCGATCCAGCCGGATGAACCGGACGGTACAGCGAAATGGTGCGTAGGCGGGGCGAACAGCTCTAGTCTGTATCCGCTACACACTGTGGAGGTTGGATCACATGACGGTCGAGATCGTGACCGAGCCGGCGCCGGAGGACCTGTGGACCGGATCGGGCCGCGCGACCGGGGCGCCGCCGACGTCGATGATCGAGCGGATGACGCTGATCCTGGACGCGTTCGACGCGACCACCCCCACCCTCACCCTGCTCGGCCTCGCCGAGCGCACCGGTCTGCCGCGCTCGACAGTGCATCGCATTCTCGACCAGATGATCCGGCTGCGCTGGCTCGCGCACACGCCCGGCGGCTACCGGCTCGGCCTGCGCGTGCTCGAACTCGGCGGGCTCGCCGCCGAGCACAACGAACTGCGGGAAGTGGTCGGACCGCTGCTCTACGACCTCAGCCAGCGCACCGGCCTGATCGGGCATCTCGCCGTGCTCGACGGCCGTGAGGTGCTGATCCTGGACCGTGCGGGCAGCCGGGGCCACGCCGCCGTGCCCACCCGGGTCGGCGGCAGGCTTCCCGCGCACTGCACCGCGGTCGGCAAGGCCCTGCTCGCCACCCTGGAACCCGGCATCGCCGACGCCTCCCTGCGAGGCAACACCGCCCCGCGCACGGCGCGCACGATCGTCGATCGCGCCGAGCTGCACCGCGAACTGGCCCGCATCCGCAACCGGCAGGGCGTGGCCGTCGATACCGAGGAGTCGCTGCCCGGCGTGGGGTGCGTGGCGGTGCCGATCCGCGGGCGCGGTGCCGCGCTCGCCGCCATCTCGTTGTCGGGCAGCCTGCACGGTGACCGCAGCGCCCTCGACACCGCGCGACTGGCGAGGGCACTGGCCGAGGTCGCCAAGGAGGCGGCACGCGCCCTGGTGCCCCGGCACGGGCGCCCCCACTAGCGCCCGGCTCAGCCGACCGGGCGCCCCGCCATCGCGCGTCCGGCCGCGCGTCCGGAGAAGATGCAGCCACCGAGGAAGGTGCCCTCGAGCGCGTTGTAGCCGTGCACGCCACCGCCACCGAAACCGGCGACCTCGCCCGCGGCGTAGAGCCCGCTGAACACCGAGCCGTCCGGGCGCAGCACCCGCGAGTCCAGATCGGTCTGCAGACCGCCGAGGGTCTTACGGGTGAGGATGTTGAGGCGCACGGCGATGAGGGGGCCGTGCGCCGGGTCGAGAATGCGGTGCGGCTTGACGACCCGACCGGCCTTGTCGCCGAAGTACTTGCGCGCGTTGGTGATCGCGGTGAGCTGCGCGTCCTTGCCGAACGGATTGGCGACCTCGCGGTCACGGGCCACGATCTGGCGCTCCAGGGCGGCCACGTCGAGCTGAGGTCCCCGCGCGATCGCGTTCATCCCGTCGACCAACTCCGCGAGCGAGTCGGCGACCACGAAATCCACGCCGTGCCGCTTGAACGCCTCCACGGGGCCCGGCGCACCCTTGGCCACCCGGCTGCGCAGGGTGAGTTTGAGGTCCTTGCCGGTGATGTCGGGATTCTGCTCGGACCCCGACAGCGCGAACTCCTTCTCGATGATCGTCTGATTCAGCACGAACCACGAGTAGTCGTGCCCGGTCGACAGGATCTGCCGCATGGTCGCGTTGGTGTCGAAACCCGGGAAACACGGTGCGGGCATGCGGTTTCCGTGCGCGTCGAACCACAGCGAGGACGGTCCGGGGATGATCCGGATGGCGTGGTCGGGCCAGACCGGGTCCCAGTTGTTGATGCCCTCGGTGTAGTGCCACATCCGATCGCGGTTCACCAGCGCGGCGCCGGCCTGTTCGGAGATGCCGAGCATTCGCCCGTCCACGTAGGCGGGAACACCCGAGATCATCGTCTCCGGGCACGGTCCGAGTCGTTCGGTGGGCCAGTTGCGGCGGATCATGTCGTGCGCGTGTCCGATCCCGCCCGAGCTCACCAGCACCGCGGGGGCATGGAAGGCGAACTCGCCCACCACCTCCCGGTTGGAGGCCACGCCGCGCTCGGTCTCGCTCGGTGCGAGCACGCTGCCGCTGATCCCGGTGACGGCGCCGTCGGTGACGACGAGTTCGTCCACCCGGTGGCGGAACGCGAAGCGCACCAGGCCGCGCGCCTCGCCGGCGAGCACGGGTTCGAGGAACACGCGCAGTACTTCCGGGCCGGTGCCCCAGGTGAGATGGAACCGGGGGACGGAGTTGCCGTGCCCGCCCGCGAGGCCGCCGCCGCGTTCGGCCCAGCCGACCAGGGGAGTGACCCGCAAGCCCAAGGCGTGCAGGTAATCCCGCTTCTCGTCGGTGGCGAACCGGACGTAGGCCTCGGCCCATCGGCGCGCCATCCGGTCCTCGTCGTCGCGGTCGAACCCGGCCGAGCCCAACCAGTCCTGCAGGGCCAGCTCGTAGGAGTCCTTGATGCCGAGCCTGCGCTGCTCGGGGCTGTCGACGAAGAACAGGCCACCGAGCGACCAGAACGCCTGCCCGCCGAGGTTGGCGCGATTCTCCTGGTCGACCACCAGGACCTTGCGCCCGGCCAGGACGAGTTCGTGGGTGGCGACCAGGCCCGCGAGTCCGGCGCCGACGACGATCGCGTCGGGAATGAAGTCTGTGGTGGGCTCAGGGGCTGTGCTCGGCATACCCGGGAAAGTAGCATTGGTGCGTCGGGGCGGGGGGCAAGTCTTGGAAAACGCCCTGACCAGCCAGGTTTCCGGTAGAGAGGTCTTCCATGCCTATCCGTACGCGCACCGGTGCGGCCGTGCTCGTCCTCGCGGTCCTCGCCGGTCTCGGCGCCACGTCCTGCTCGCGCACGGAACGGTGGTGTGAGCGCGACCAGGGCGACGTCCTCGTCGAGAACTCCTACTGCGAGCGCGGCGTTCCCGGCTACGAGTGGGAGCCCGACCACGACAAGCCCAAGAAGAAGAAGAAGCCGAAGAAGCGCTGACCCGGGCGGCCTTGCGCCGCAGGTGATCCGAGACCCGGTCGTGGCACAACAGATGCCGAGTCCACGCCGAGTCGATGCGTGGTCGCGGGTATCCCATCAGTGAGCGCCGAAAACCCTTGCGGTGGACGGTAATCGCTCGCAATTTCTCACAACGGCGTGAGTGGGTGGGTGCCATGAACTCTCGAAAGGTCATGTCCGGTATCGCACGACGGACGGCACGGATGCTGTCGGTGGTGCTCCTGGCCGCGGGGATCGGGACAGCGACGTCCCAGGGCTCGATCGCATCGGCGCAGCACTGCGCGACGATCGACGTCGTGATCGCCCGTGGCACACAGGAACCCGGCTATCTGGGGGCCGCCGTCGGCGATCCCCTCTACGCGGTGCTGAGCAGGCAGCTACCGGTCGACACCACCGCGCATCGGGTCGAGTATCCGGCCGACCTCCTGGTGCCCAGCTCGGTCGGCGACGGTACGCGGGCGATGACCGGACACGTGCTCGCCCAGGCCGCGGCCTGCCCGGATCAGCGATTCGTGCTCGTCGGCTATTCGCAGGGCGCGGTGGTCACCCATGGAGTACTCGGCTCCGCCGCGGTGACCGTCCTGCCCGGGATCTGGGTGCTGCCACCGGAGCTGGCTCCGCGCGTCGTCGCGGTGCTGTTGTTCGGTGATCCACTGCGTCTCGTCGGTGGCACGACGGCGCCACTGTACGCCGACCGCACCGAGAACTATTGCACCGCAGGCGATCCCGTCTGCGCCGGCGGGGTGTTCCCGACTGCCCACGGCGCCTACGACTGGGCCTTCGTGGCCGCCGCCGCTCAGGTGGGCGCGCGGATGTGAGCGCGTGCTGTCCGTCGCTCAGGCGGCGGGCAGCACGCCGGACAGGACCTTGCTGATCTGGTCGACCGCGCGGTCGACGCTGCCGGTCGGCTGGAACAGGTGGCTCAGCGTGAGCCGGACCATGATCTCCACGACCGAGGTGAGCTCGTCGTCGGACAGCTCGGCGAGTCGGTAGCGCTCGCGCACCGTGCCGGTGAGCGCGGCGACCGCGCGGCCGAGCACGGGTTCCGGCTCGCTCAGCAGTGCGGGCAGCAGGGCGGTGTCGGCCTCGGCGCGGGCCGCGAGGACCGCCTTGATCAGGGTGTTGTCACCCGCGTTGCGCAGGGTGTAGTCGGCGGCGGCGGTCATGCCGGCGATGGGGTCGCCGGGATGCTCGGTGAGTGTGTCGGCGATACCGGCCAGATAGATGCCGAGCTCGCGCTCGATGAGCGCGTCCGCCAGCGCCTGCTTGGTGCCGATCTCCTTGTAGAGCACGGGGCGGCTGATCCCGACCTCCTTGGCCACGCGCGACATGTTGACCGCGCCCCACCCCTCGGTGACGACCATGGCCCTGGCTGCGTCGAGCATGCGGTCGCGCAAGAGCTGCCGCATCTCGGCGTGGAAGTTCGGCGATTCGGTCACGTACGCGATCGTACATGTCCTGCCGTTTCGAATCGATCGTTGACAAATCGATAGTGACTGTCTTCACTAGAACACATTGCTCGGATGTGTAAACGATGGCGGCAACGGTGCCGCCGGTGTCCAAGCGGCAGGAGAACAAGGATGACGACATCTCGGATCGACCACGACGGGTCGGCGGCGGTGCTGCACTGGCGCGACCCCAAGCGCTACCTGTGGCTGTTCGGCCTGATCGCGCCCAGCGCCGCACTGCTGGCCTGCGCGTTCGTGTGGACCTTCCATCAGCTGGGCTGGGGCGCGGTCGCGCCGGTCTGGTGGTGGCTCGGCCCGATCCTGCTCTACGTGCTGCTGCCGATCCTGGACCGCTTCTTCGGCCCCGACGGCAAGAACCCGCCGGAGGAGGTGATGGAGGCGCTGGAGAACGACCGGTACTACCGCTACTGCACCTACGCCTACATCCCGCTGCAGCTGATCAGCCTGGTGCTGGCCTGCTACCTGTGGACGGCGGACGATCTGTCCTGGCTCGGAATCGACGGTGGCCTCGGCCTGGTCTCGAAGATCGGCCTGGCCTTCACCATCGGCGCCATGGGCGGCATCGGCATCAACACCGCGCACGAGCTCGGGCACAAGAAGGACGAGCTGGAACGGTGGCTGTCGAAGATCACCCTCGCCCAGACCGGCTACGGCCACTTCTACATCGAGCACAATCGCGGCCACCACGTGCGCGTCTCCACGCCCGAGGACCCGGCCAGCGCCCGGTTCGGCGAATCGTTCTGGACCTTCCTGCCGCGCAGCGTGTGGGGGAGCCTGACCTCGGCGTGGGAGCTCGAACGCACGCGGCTCGAGCGACTCGGCAAGGGCCCCTTCACGATCCACAACGACGTGCTCAACGCGTGGCTGATGACCGTGGTGCTGTGGGGCGCGCTGGTCGCGGTGTTCGGTCCGGTGATCCTGCCGTTCCTGCTGATCCAGGCGGTGTACGGGTTCTCCCTGCTCGAGACCGTGAACTATCTCGAGCACTACGGTCTGCTGCGGCGCAAGACCGCCTCGGGCCGCTACGAGCGCTGCACCCCGGAGCACAGCTGGAATTCCGACCATCTCGTCACCAACATCTTCCTGTACCACCTGCAGCGGCACAGCGATCACCACGCCAACCCGACCCGGCGCTATCAGACCCTGCGCCACATGGACGGCGCGCCCGAACTGCCCAGCGGCTACGCCAGCCTCATCGGCCTGGCCTACCTGACCCCGCTGTGGCGCAAGGTGATGGACCCGCGCGTGCTCGCGCACTACGACGGCGACATCACCCGCGTGAACATCCAGCCCGCCAAGCGGGACAAGGTGCTGGCGAAGTACGGAGCGCGCTGATGGCCGTCTACCTCTGCCCCGTCTGCGACTACCGCTACGACGAGCGCCGCGGCGCTCCCCGGGAGGGATTTCCCGCGGGCACCGCGTGGTCGGCGATTCCCGAGGGCTGGTGCTGCCCGGACTGCGGCGTTCGCGAGAAGCCCGATTTCGACATGCACGAGGTGAGTCGCGGATGAGCGGGCGCATCGTCGTCGTCGGCGCCGGTGTCGCCGGTGCCACCGCCGCCCAGACGCTGCGGCGGGAAGGGTACACGGGCGAGATCGTGCTCGTGGGCGCCGAACCGGATCTGCCCTACCGCCGCCCCGCGGTCTCCAAGGACCTGCTCGCCGGCACCGGTTCGATCGAGCGGGCGGCGCTGAAGCCGGCGGCGTTCTGGGCGCAGAACCGGATCGAGCTGCGTCCCGGCGTGGCGGTCGAGGCCATCGATACCGACCGGGCGACAGTGCGATTGGCCACCGGCGAGACGCTCGGCTACGACAGCCTGCTCCTGGCCACCGGCGCGCGGCCCAGAACCCTGGACACCGCGTCGGCGCGGGTGCGCACCCTGCGCGCCCGCGCCGATATCGAGGCGCTGCGCGCGGACATCGGCGCGGGCGGTTCGCTGCTGATCGTCGGCGGCGGATTGATCGGCTGCGAGGTGGCGGCCACCGCGCGTGGCCTCGGCGCGCGGGTGACCCTGCTCAACGCGGGCCCCGCGTTGATGGACCGGGTGCTGCCCGCCCCGGTCTCGGAGCTGATGGGACGACTTCACCATGGGCACGGCGTGCGGGTCGAGAACGACGTCGTGACAACGGATCTGGTCGACACCGACGCCGCCGTCACCGCGGTCGCCGCCGACGGGCGTACCTGGTCGGGCGCGGCCGCGCTGGTCGCCGTCGGCTCCGTTCCCGACACCACACTGGCCGAATCCGCCGGCATCGCCGTCGACGACGGCATCATCGTCGACCACCACCACCGCACCTCGGCGCACGGTGTCTTCGCCGCGGGCGACGCGACCACGGTCTACCACCCACTGCGTGGCGCCTATGAGCGTCCGCAGCACTGGAGTTCGGCGATGACCGCTGGTGCCGCGGCGGCGCTGTCGATGCTGGGCCTGACCGCGCCCGCCGTCGAGGTCCCGTGGGGTTGGACCGATCAGCACGGCCGGTCGCTGCAGTTCGCCGGCTGGCTCCACCCGCACGACGAGCTGATCGTCGACGGTGACCTCGACTCCCACGACTTCCTCGTCACCGCGCTGCACCAGGGGATCCCCGTCGGCGCCGCGGCCATGGCGCGGCCCCGTGACCTGCGCGCCGTCCGCACGCTCATCGACGAGGGCCGTCCCTACCGGACTCCCGCCGTGCCGGCTCCCTGAGCCGCGGACCCCGCCCGATCCGCGACACAGGGCCGAATCGCGGCCGGGAACCGACCGCGATCGGCCCTAGCGTGGACGGTATGCGAACACGAGAGAAGAGGATTGTTGTCACGACCCCACGCGGACATGTGGGTTCGCGCGTACTCCAGTTGCTGATCCAGGCGGGCATACGGCCCACGGTGCTGATGCGCGACCCGGCCCGCCTCGATCCCGCCACCCGGGCCTGCGTCGACGTGGTGCGGGCCGACCAGGGCGATGCCGCCGCGGTCGTCGCGGCCACCCGGGGCGCGGACCGGCTGTTCTGGGTCGACCCGCCCGCCCTCGTCGACGGTGACCCGGTCGCCGGCTACGCCAGGATGGGAGAGTCGGCGGCCAGGGCGATCACCGAGAACGGCATCGAGGCCACGGTGTTCCTCAGCAGCATCGGCGCCGAGAAGCGCGGTGGCGCGGGCGAGATCGACGGGCTGGCCCGCACCGAGGAACTCCTCGACGCGACCGGCGCGAACGTGGTGCACCTGCGGTGCGCCTACTTCTTCACCAACCTGCTCACCCAGCTCGACGAGATCAGGGCGGGCACACTGTCGACGCCGTGGCCGCTCGAGCATGTGATGCCCTGGGTGGATCCCCGCGACATCGGCGAGGTGGCCGCGGCCCGGCTGCTCTCGGACGCGTGGTCGGGCCGGGTGGTGCAGGCCGTGCACGGTCCGGAGGACCTGACCTTCGCGCGCGTCGCGGAGATCCTGGGCGCGGAACTGGGCCGCGACGTCACCCCGGTCCCGATCAGCGACGAGCAGTTCCGCGGAGTCCTGCGCGAGGCCGGACTCGGTGCGGGGCAGATGGACGGTATCGCGGGCATGTCCGCGGGGCTGGGCTCGGGATTCGTCGCCGAACAGCCACGGTCGATCCACACCACCACGCCGACGACCCTGGCCGCCTGGGCGCGGACCCACCTGCGCTGAGCACGAGGGCCGGTCACGATGTGGCCGGCCCTCGTCGTCGTCCTACCAGTGCACCCCGGGCAGCATTCGGCTCATCCGCGCCGCCGGGCTCGGCATCACCATCAGCGGGGTGAGCACCGGCGCCAGCACGGTGAGCGCGTTGCGGCTCGGCGCCTCCGACTCGGCCGGCTCGGCGTCGACCGGTGCGGCGACCGGCTTACCCTGCGCCGCGGTGGATTCCCCGAACAGGCGGAAGCCGGTGTGCAGGATCGACCGCTTGAGCGAGGGCAGGAACATCTCGACCGCCTGGGCGAAGGTGCCGACCGGCGTGTCGATCCGATCGGGCCGTTCCAGCAGCGCGCGGACCACGATGTCGGCGGCCCGATCCGGATCGGGCAGCGGCAGCGCACGGTACAGGTCGGTCGGCGCGATCATCGGCGTGCGCACCAGCGGCATCCGGATGGAGGTGAAACTCACTCCGGCGCCGCGGTTCTCGACCGCCGCGATCTCGCTGAAGTTGTCCAGCGCCGACTTGCTCGCCGCGTACGCCGCGAAACGCGGCACCTTGGTCTGCACCGCGATCGAGGAGATGTTCACGATGTGCCCGAAACGCCGCTCCCGCATCGAGGGCAGCAACGCCAGGATCAGGCGCACCGCGCCGAAGTAGTTGACCGCCATGGTGCGCTCGAAGTCGTGCATCCGGTCCACCGAATTGACGACCGACCGGCGGATCGACCGGCCCGCGTTGTTCACCAGATAGTCCACGTGCCCGTGCTCGCGCAACAGCTGGGCGACGAGCTCGTCGACCGCGGACGCGTCGGTGATGTCGCACGGGTACGCGAAGGCGGTGCCACCGTCGGCGCGCACGGATTCCGCTGCGGCCGTGAGATCTTCGGCCCCGCGTGCCACCATCAGCACGGTGGCACCGCGCCGCGCCACCGCGTGTGCGGTGGCCAGCCCGATCCCCGAGGACGCGCCGGTGATCAGCACGACACGCCCCGCCAGCCGGTCCGCGTCGGACGCCGGGCGACCACGGTGCGGATCCAGGTTGGCCCGCCAGTAGTCCCACAGTTTCGCGGCGTAGGTGTCGAAGGCGGGCACGGTGAGCCCGGGCAGCTGGGCCTGGGTGGACTCGGCGACGAACTGCGCGGTGAATCCGACGTGCGGCGCCACCTCGGCCGGGATGCCTGCCTGTTCGAAGAGGAAGTCGCGCACGGTGTGCGCGCCGGGCACGTGGCCGAGACCGCTCAGCGCGCGGGCACTGCCCGGCACCGTGCCGATCCCGGCGGGCCCGCCCGCGGCGGTCGCGAGCGCGCGGTAGATCTCGCCGAAGGGCTGCGGCTTCGGGTTGACCAGGTGGAACGTGCGGCCGTCGAGCCCCTCGCGGCGGACCAACCGCACCATGGCCTCGGCGACGTAGTCGACCGGGACCACGTTGGTCGCGCCCAGGTCGGGCAGCGGCAACGGCAACTCGGCGGGCAACGCCGCCAGGGCCGCGATCGCCTGGAAGAAGTAGTACGGCCCGTCGATCTTGTCCATCTCGCCGGTCCGCGAATCGCCGACCACGATGGCCGGGCGATAGACCCGCCAGCGCACGTCGGTGGCCTCGCGGACGAGCTTCTCGGCGGCGAACTTGGTGCGGTGATACGGCGAGGTCAGGTTCTGGCCGAGGTCGAAATCCTCCTCGAAGAACTTGCCGCGGTGATCACCGGCGACGGCCACCGAGGACACGTGGTGCAGCACGGCGTCGAGCTTGCGCGCCAGCTCGAGCACCGAGCGGGTACCCGCGACATTGGCCGCGTGCGCGGTGGCCTCGTCGGCGGTCATGTCGTAGACCGCGCCCAGATGCAGGATGTGATCGGCGCGCGGGGGCTCGTCGCCGAGGCCGAGCCCGTCGGCGGTCAGGTCCCCGACCAGGGCGAACACCCGATCGCCGTCGGGGTGCTGCGCGGTGAGCGCGGTGAACTTGGCCAGCGACTCGGCACGCACCAGCACGTGCACGATCGCGGTGGGGTCGGCCGCGAGCAGCCCCCGCACCACGCGCCTACCCAGAAATCCCGTACCGCCTGTCACGATGTAGGAAACCATCGCCCCTCCTGAAGAATTCGTCGAAACACGGTGTCGTGCAACAGTGATCCGGCATGCGGCGGTGGATGCGGGCATCAGTGAAACCGGGCACAGCGTCGTCCCGGCTGCGCTAACCGTACTCGTCAGTAACCTAGCTCGGCAAGCGTGGAGCGCCCGCCGGCCGTGTGGGAATGGTCACCTGTCGTCGCAGGTCAAAGGGTATGTGTGACAGTTACTTTCAGTAACCGAGAGTTTCGGACAACTTGTCGCTATCGGTCCGCGCGGGGTGCCGAGCGGCGCCGGCACCCCGCGGCCGGCTCAGCGCAGATCGCGTCGGCGGAAGGCGATGAGCCCCACGGCGATCCCGGCCAGCGCCACCACGAGCAACCAGGCGACGGGAACGAGGTCGAACGCCGCGCCGGGCAGCTTGGGCGGATGCACGAACGGCACCAGGTCCATCAGCCACTGCGGGAACGTGCCCAGCGAACCGAGCAGCAGGATGACGACGGTCGCGCTGAGCACCGCCCAGGCGAGCGTCGCGTACTTGGGCACCACGCCGAACAGCAGCAGCGCGATCGCGGTGATCACCCAGACCGCGGGCAGCTGCACCGCCACGGCCCCGAGCGATTCGCCGACCTTGCCCGCGATGTCGCCGTCCGTGCCACCCCACACGATGCCGATGCCGAGACCCGAAACCAGCAGGGCCACAGCGGGTCCGGCGATCGCGAAGAGCAGGTGGCTCGCCACGAACCCGGTCCGCCCGACGGCGGCGGCCAGTACGGTCTCGGCGCGTCCGGTGTTCTCCTCCTCGTGCAGCCGGAGCACCGACGACACCGAGTAGGCGGCCGCCGCCGCGGCGAGCATGGTGATCCCGTAGGCGATGAACGACTTCTCCAGGTCGGTCGAGCCACCCATGGAGGTGACCACGTCCTGCAGGGTGCCGCTGTCGCCGAGCATGCCGCCGATACTGTTCACGGCGCCCCCGATCAGCAGGCCGTAGAGGCCGAATCCGATCGTCCAGCCCAGCATCGACCCCCGCTGCAACCGCCACGCCAGCCCGACCGGACCGGCCAGCGCACCGCCCGCCACCGGCGGGCCGGGACGTTCGGCCAGCAACCCGGCGCCGAGATCGCGGGTGCGCAGCAGCTGATAGGCCAGCAGCGTCGCGCCGACCGCGACGACGGCCAGCGGACCGAGCACCCACCAGCGTTCCCCGGCGTAGGGCCGGATCTGCAGGCACCAGCCCAGCGGCGAGAACCACGACAGCACACCGTTTCCCGCGTCACCCACCGCGCGCACGGCGAACGCGGCGCCGAGCGCGCCGAGCGCGGCACCGCGCGCGATCCGCGCGCCGTTGCTCAGCTGTGCGGCCACCGCCGCGACGGCCGCCCACACCATGCCGGAGGCGGTCAGTGCCAGGCCCCAGGCGAGCGAACCCGCCATCGGCAGCTCGGCGGCCGACAGCGAAGCGGTGCAGGCGATTCCGGCGACGATGGACGCGCCGAAGGTGAGCAGCAGTGCCCCGGTGAGGCCGGCGAACCGGCCGATGCTGGTGGCCCCGACCAGCTCCGCGCGACCGGTCTCCTCCTCGACCCTGGTGTGCCGGATCACCGTGAGCACGGTGGCGATGGCGATCATCGAGTACATCGCCCCGGCCTTCCAGGTGCCGATGGAACCGAGCGAGGAACTGAACACCGGACCGTACATGGCGAGCAGCGCGGGGCTCGCCGCCGTCGTGGTCGCGAAGCTGTCCAGCTGCTGCTGGGTGGCGTAGAGGTCCTTGATCGAGACGATCTGCAGGGCCGGCATCAGCCCGATCAGCAGTGACCACAGTGGCGCGATGATCCGGTCGCGGCGCAGGAACAGGCGCAGCATCTGGCCCGTACCCGCGAATTCGCTCGCGGTCCTGGAGGTGTGCAGGACGCCGGGTGCGGCGGCGATGGTGGTCATGCCCGCACCGCCGCTTCGGTCGTCGGCGCGCCGTCGGCCTCGACGTGGTAATGGCGCAGGAACAGATCCTCGAGTGTGGGCGGCGCGCTGGTCAGGCTGCGTACCCCGGCGTCACCGAGAACCCGGATGAGCGCGCCGAGATTTTCGGCGTCGACCTGGCAGCGCAGTGTCGAACCGTCCCGTTCCACATCGTCGACACCTGGCAGCGCGCCGACATCGCCTGGGTCGCCGATCAATTCGGCGGTGATGGCCGTGCGGCTGAGATGGCGCAGCTGATCGAGTGAACCGGACTCGACCGTGCGTCCGGCCCGGATGATCGTCACCCGGTCGCACAGGTGCTCGACCTCGGACAGGATGTGGCTCGACAGCAGGACCGTCACCCCGCGGGCGGCGGCCTCGCGCACGCAGTCCTGGAAGATCTGCTCCATCAACGGATCCAGGCCCGAGGTGGGCTCGTCGAGGACGAGCAGATCGGCATTCGCGGAGAACGCCGACACCAGCGCGACCTTCTGTCGGTTGCCCTTGGAATAGGTGCGGGACTTCTTGGTCGGATCGAGCTCGAAACGCTCGATGAGGTCCGCGCGCCGGGTCTCGTCGATGCCGCCGCGCATCCGGGCGAGCAGGTCGATCGTCTCGCCGCCCGACAGCGATGGCCACAGCGTGACATCGCCTGGGACATAAGCGATCCGGTGGTGCAGGGCGACGGCGTCGGTCCACGGGTCGCGGCCGAACAGCGTCGCTTCGCCGCCGGAGGCGCGCAGGACGCCGAGCAGGACGCGGATCGTGGTGGACTTGCCCGCGCCGTTGGGGCCGAGGAAGCCGTGGATCTCGCCGGGACCGACCCGCAGGTCGAGGCCGTCGAGCGCGGTGAAGCGGCCGAAGTTCTTGCGCAGGTCACGCACATCGATGACCCGATCGGTGGTGGGGGAGGGCATCGTCTACTCCTCGCTGAGGCTGTCGAGCAGAGTCGAATCGGTCAGCATGCCCTGGGTGTAGAGCTCGAGTGCCGGGAAGGTGATTTCCTCGGAGAGTTCCCGAATCGCCTTGCGGTAGTCGAGCTTTCCCTCGCGCTGACTTCGCATCTGCAGATAGAGGTTCATGGCTCCGACATGGCAGAGCACGATGTATCTGGCCCGAGCCGCGGGATCGCGACTCGGTTTGAGCTGGCCTTCCTCGACGGCGGTCTGCATGTACTGCTCGGCGTCGGCGATCATGTGCTCGAGCAGCGATTCCGCCAGCGTGCCGCCGGCTTGGAAACTGCGCAGCATGTAGGCCACGAGCGGGGCGTACATCTCGATCTCGGCCATCGCGTTGAGCATCCCGGTGGGACCCGACGAACGGATGACGCGCAGCTTCTCGTCGCGGATGATCTCGAGCACGCGGTCGTCACAGGCGGCGCGCAGGCCCTCCTTGGAACCGAAGTGGTGGTTCACCAGGCCGGGGGAGACGCCGGCCGCCGCGGCGATCGCCCGGACGCCGACCCCGAAACCCTGGTCGCCGAACAGGTCGATCGCGCAATCGCGAATGCGGGCCGCGGTCGTCAGATCTGGGGAGGGTCCTTGCGGAACGGGCTGTTGGCTAAACACATGTTCAATATACTAAACGCCCGTTCAATCGACGAGCAAGAGTTTTTGTGACGCGAGTTTCGTCGGCGCCGTCGTCGGCCCGGACCGGGCTAGGGTCGAGGACATGGCTACCGGCACATCGACGACGGCAGAACATCTCCGCGCAGCGCTGGACGGACCGTGGCGCGCGCTCAGGGATCAGGCGCGAGCCCAGCTCGCGGACGAACGCTTCAGCGGCGACCCGGAACTCGACATCCACGCGGCCAGGGCCCGGGTGCTCGAGCAGATGAAGGTCATCGCGACCCTCGGCTACCCCGAACGCGGCTTCCGTTCCGAACACGGCGGCACCGGCGACCCGGGCGGGGCGGTCACCAGCCTCGAGATGCTGGCCTACGCCGATCTGTCGCTGTGGGTGAAATCCGGTGTGCAGTGGGGCCTGTTCGGCGGCGCGGTCGAGAACCTCGGCACCGAACGTCACCGCCAATACATCAAGCGGCTGATCTCCCTCGACCTGCTCGGCTGCTTCGCGATGACCGAATCCGGACACGGCTCCGACGTCGCGAACCTCGAGACCACGGCCACCTACGATCCGGCGACCCAGGAATTCGTCGTGCACACCCCCACCCCGTCGGCCCGCAAGGACTACATCGGTGGCGCGGCCGTGCACGCGCGGATGGCGGCGGTGTTCGCCCAGCTCATCACCGACGGGAAGAACCAGGGCGTGCACTGTCTGCTGGTACCGATCCGTGACGAGCTCGGCGCCGACCTGCCCGGCGTGACCACCTACGACGACGGCCTCAAGGGCGGCCTGCCCGGTGTCGACAACGGCCGCATCGTCTTCGACCAGGTCAGGGTGCCCCGGGAGAACCTGCTCAACCGGTACGCCGACGTGGCGCCCGACGGCACGTACAGCTCCGAGATCGAGAACCCCAGCCGCCGCTTCTTCACCACCCTGGGCACCCTGGTCCGTGGCCGGGTCAGCGTGGGTGGCGCGGCCGCCGCGGGCGCGCGGGTCGCGCTGAGCATCGCGGTCAGGTACGCGCTGGCACGCCGCCAGTTCGCCGATCCCGACACCGGCGCCGAGACGCTGCTGATGGACTACCGCAGCCATCAGCGCAGGCTGCTGCCGCTGGTGGCGAAGTCGTTCGCGCTGGCGTTCGCGCAGAACGACCTGGTGCGCCGGATGGACCTGATCCAGTCCGGGCGCGAGACCGATCCGGCCGCCCAGCGCGCGCTGGAGAAGCGCGCGGCGGGGCTGAAGGTCGCCCAGACCCGCCACGCCACCCGGGCCATCCAGGAGTGCCGCGAGGCGTGCGGCGGTGCGGGCTACCTCACCGAGAACCGCCTAGTCACGCTCAAGGCCGACACCGATGTGTTCACCACCTTCGAAGGAGACAACGTCGTCCTGACCCAGCTGGTCGCGAAGGAGCTGCTCACCGCCTACTCCGACGAGGTTCGCGACCTCGACGCGCTGGGCTGGGTGAGGTTCGCCGCCACCATGGCCGGTGACGTGGTGCGCAAGCAGACCGGAGTGCGCCAGCTGATCCAGACGCTGCGCGACCGCTCCGACGAATCCGTCGACGAGGGCGACCTGTCCAAGCGCGCGGTCCAGGTGCAGCTGTTCGCCGACCGTGAGGACTACCTGCTGCGCACGGCCGCGCACCGGTTGCGGGCCAGGGCCGCCGACACCGGCCCGTTCGAGGCGTTCAACAACGCCCAGGACCACATCCTGGCCGCGGGCTCCGCGCACATCGACCGGCTGGTGCTCGAGGAATTCGTCGACGGTATCGCCGAGATCGAGGACCCCGAGGCGAGGGAACTCGCCGAAACCGTCTGCGATCTCTACGTGTACGCGACGCTGGAAGAGAACCTGTCCTGGTACATCATGCACCGGTTCATGTCGGTGGAACGGGCCAAGGCGGTGCGGCGCGGCGTGAACGAACTCGTCGACCGGCTGCGCCCGGACGCGCTGACTCTGGTGGAGGCGATGGGCGTGCCCGAGACCATGCTGCGCGCCGAAATGCTGCACGACGCCAGCGTTTTCGAGCGCGCCTAGGTGCCGGCCCTGGCACGCGGCAGGCTCGCGAGCCCGCACAGCCCGATCGCTATGGCCGCGGCGGCCGCCGCCCCACCGAGCACATCGGTGGGGTGGTGGTAGCCGAGTTCGACCATGCCGGGGGTGATCACGAGCAGCGCGAGCACGGTGAGCACCGCGACCACGATCCGCGCCGTCGTGCTCGTCACCAGGCACGCGAACGTCGTCGCGACCGCCACCAGATGCGCGGTGTGCCCGCTCGGATAGGCGAGATAGTCCTCGATCCGCCTGTCCCACAACGGTTTCAGCAGCCAGGTGTTGATCGCCAGGATCACCTCGGGCACCACCAGCATGGTCACCGCGCACCGCCACCGCCGGTGCGCGGCGAACCACGCGCAACCGGCCAGCAACAGCAACAGGACCACCGGGCCGTTGCTCGGCGCGACGAGCACCTCGGCGACGCCGGGGGACAGCGCGGTCGTGACGGGATCGGCCACCGCGGTGTCGAGCGCGGTCGGCCCGCCATCGGCGGGGAACGTCAGTGGGAGCGCGACCGTGACCGCGGCGCCCGCGCCGATCGCCGTCGCGCGGGCCACGCCGACCGCGGGCGCGGGAGCATCGTCGAACACGCCCCGACGGTAGCGGAACCGATCAGGCCGGGCCGTAGGTGAGTACGGCGGTGACCACGAACCACAGCACCCAGACGATCGCCACGATCATGCCGATGGCGAGGGTGATCCGCAGGAACGCGCGACCGAAGTCGAGATCACCGCCGACGCGCGGGTACAGCTTCCACGGGCTGTACCAGGGCGCCACCAGACCGCGCGACTGCAGCTGCCGCTCGAGCTCGGCCTGTTCCTCGGCGTACTGCTCGGCCTGGGCCTGGGTCGGGCCGCCGTGCCACAGTGTCACGTCGATCGGACCGAGGAAACCCTCGTTGAGCAGATCCTGCGGGGCGGGCAGATACGGCAGGATGCCGAGGCCGCGGAACGCGATGGCGATGTCGTTGGCGGTCCAGCGATTGTGTTCCTTCTCGGCCAGCACCTCGAAGTACTGTTCGAGCCGGTGCGGGTCGTCGGTGACGATCACGTCGAAGCTGGGATCGCTCCAGCCCTGGTGCACATCGATCTGGGCGCCCGGCTGCGGCACGATCACCCCGAGACCGTGGACCGCGCGCTGGCCGAGCCCGCGCGCGGCCAGATAGTCCTGCAGCGCGAAGGTGTGCTCCCGTGACCGCTCCAGCGGGGTCGACTTCTCCCCACCCGCGAATTGCGCCAGCTCCCCGGAGACCATCCACGGGCCGTTGAGCGGGATCTCCAGCACGCCGTCCTGCGCCACGGTGAAGGTCTCCGCCTCGATCACCACGCAGCTGGTCGGCGTCCACACCACCGCGTCGAAATGGTGCAGGCGGTCGTCGTGGAACAGGCTGCAGTTGATGGTGGCGACGCCGTGTGGGCTGGCGGGATCCTTCCAGGTGCGCAGCCAGTCGATCAGTGCGAGCTCGGCATCGGTGCCTGCCGCATTCTGCACGCGCACGAGCATGGAGACCGCCCTTCTGGGTCGTTGGCGCCGCGGGCCGAGAACCGTTGGCGTACATCGTAGCTCGATGACGCGCCGATGCCGGTCAGGTCGGGGGTGGTGTTCAGCTCGGCTCGGCCTCGATCTTGCCCGCCTTGACGGCGGCGACCAACTCGGCGTGGTCGGCCTCGGTCCGGTCGGCGTAGCGCACCGCGAAGGCGGCGATCGCGTCGTCGAACTCCTCGCCGTCGTCGTCGAGGTAACCGGCCAGGGTGCGCGGGTCGAGCGAGCGGGCGTGCGCTCTGGCCAACAGGGCGCCGGCGAGCCGGCCGTAGTCGTCCAGATCGTCGGCCGACAGTTCCGCCGGATCGATGCTGCCCTTCAGATTGCGGAACTGGCGCACGATCACCGGGATCTGCCGGTCCAGGTGCAGGGTCGACCAGCCGAGCAGGATGTCGGTCTCGGATTGCACGCTGCGCGCGCCGACCACGATCCGCTCGCCCTCGTGCCGGGGCGCGGCCGGCGGGAGGAAGGGGGCCAGCGAGGACGGATTCGCCTGCTTGACCTGCAGCACCAGCGACTCGCCGTCGTTGCCGTGCAGCAGCGCCACATAGCTGTGCAGGCCCACGCTGCCGGTCCCGACGATGCGGAACGCGACGTCCGACACGGCGAACCGGGCCAGCAGATTGCGCCGCGACTCGCGGATGGTGCCCGCGTACCGCTCCAGCCCGTCGATCACCGCCTCGGCCACCTGCTCGTCGACGGCGGTCAGGATCGGCGGATCGCTGACGAAGCGGTGCTTGCTGATATCGGTCGTGTGATCGTCGAGCTGCTCGGTCCACTTCGCGAC
The DNA here is from genome assembly GCF_029868625.1 of Nocardia neocaledoniensis. Lineage (GTDB taxonomy): Bacteria > Actinomycetota > Actinomycetes > Mycobacteriales > Mycobacteriaceae > Nocardia > Nocardia neocaledoniensis_A. The sequence goes on from NZ_JARWOJ010000282.1 coordinate 23,399, forward strand.
GACCTTGGCGCTGGTGTTCTTGCGCGCCTTCTTGGCGGCCTTCTTGAAGTCGTCGAGCAGATCCTCGGCCTTGGCCTCGGTCAGGATCGACTCGTCGTGCATCGCGGTCCACGACTGCAGGAACGGCATCTCGGCGAGGTCGGCGGCGGTGCGGCGGTAGGACTTGGCGGCATCGCGGGCGGCCCGCACACAGTCGTCGGCGTCGGCGCCGCTCTCCCGGCCCGCCAGTACGAGGCTGGCCGCCAGGCGCTCGAGATCCCACTCCCACGGACCGTGGATCGTCTCGTCGAAATCGTTGATATCCATGACGATCTCGCCGCGCTGGGTGCCGTAGAGGCCGAAGTTCGCGGCGTGGGCATCCCCGCAGATCTGGGCGGGCAGGCCGCTGTCGGGGCCCGCGGCGAGGTCGGCGGCCATGAGCCCGGCGGCACCGCGGAAGAAGGTGAACGGCGAGGCCGCCATGCGGCCGATCCGCAGCGGGATCAGCCGCTCGATCCGGCCCGCGTTGCTCGCCTCGACGAACTCGAGCACCGTCGGCCTTCGCGGGCTCTCGGCGGCCCGGTCGCGTGCGCTCACCGGCAGCCGGTCGCGGGCGGCGCGACCGCGCGCGCGGGCGTCCTCGGCGGAGACGTAGGAACGCAGATCTATACCACTGACGGACACAACCGCCCAGGTTAGCGGTCGGACCGGCGAATCGGCACCGCGAACCGCCCGGTGCGCGCCCGGCTGACGAGAAATCGGCGTGTGCGGATGGCGCGGGTGGGGGTAGGTGAGGTAAGCAGGGGCGTGGCAACCGAATCGGGAACGCCGAACACCAACGACACCGCATCGGGTGGCGTGTTCAGCGACCGCATCCTGACCGTGCCCAACGTGCTGAGCCTGCTCCGGCTGATCGGTATCCCCGTTTTCCTGTGGTTGATGCTGGTCGAGCGGGCCGACGGCTGGGCGTTCGCCTTGCTGATCGCCAGTGGCTTCACCGACTTCCTCGACGGGAAACTCGCCCGGCTGCTCGACCAGTCCTCGCGCCTCGGCGCGCTGCTCGACCCGCTCGTCGACCGGCTATACCTCGTGACGACACTCGTGGCGTTCGTCGCACGTGGGCTCATTCCGTGGTGGATCGCGGTGATCCTGATCGGCCGTGATCTGGTCCTCACGCTCACGCTGTCGGTGTACAAGCGGCGCGAGCTGCCCGCACCGGAGGTGATCTACCTCGGCAAAGCCGCCACCTTCGCGCTCATGTCCGCGCTGCCCTGGCTGCTCACCGGGGAGATGGACTGGGCGGGGGCGGGTTTCGGCTGGGCCTTCGGCTGGGCACTGCTGATCTGGGGCACCGCGCTGTACGTGTGGACCGGGGTGCTCTACGCGGGCCTGGCGGTCGCGGTCGCGCGATCGATACCGCCTGTGCCGCACCGTGGGAGCTAGCCGATACTGTTGCGTGCAACGTTCACGACGAAAGGACGTCCTGTGACCCGGACCCCTGAGGATCTGCGCTACACCGAGGAGCACGAATGGGTGCGGCGGACCGGCCCCACGGCGGTTCGTGTCGGCATCACCGACTACGCCCAGTCACAACTGGGTGACGTCGTGTTCGTCCAACTGCCCGACGTCGACAAAGAGGTCACGGCGGGGGAGAGCATCGCCGAGGTCGAGTCGACCAAGAGCGTGTCCGACATCTACGCCCCGCTGGGCGGCAAAGTCGTTGCGGTGAACGAGGATCTGGTGTCCGCGCCGGAGACGCTCAACTCCGATCCCTACGACGCGGGCTGGCTGTTCGAGCTCGCCTTCGACGATGCGGCGGCGCTGGATTCCGCCCTCGCCGAACTGCTGGATGCGGCGGGTTATCAAGGAGTTATCGGGGGCTGAACCAGCCTTCACAGTTCTCCCTGCACGGGTACGCCCCGGCAGGGTACGGTCAAAGCCAAGCGGATACGTCGGGGAATCGACGCCGGGAATCTTTTCCTGGCGATGGGATCGCGCCGGTCGTGTCGCCGAATACAGCACCTGCTTGCATGGATAATCAGGTTCGAGGAGGAGAGAAACGGTGAGCGAGAACAGGGACCCGGGTTACGGGGAGACCGCGGCCGAGACGACGTCGGTCTTCCGCGCGGACTTCCTCAACGAGGTCGACGCGTCGCGCTCCGGAGAGCCGACCGGCGAACAGCCGGTTCAGGGCGTCGAGGGCCTGCCGGTCGGCGCGGCCCTCCTGGTGGTCAAGCGCGGCCCGAACGCGGGCTCGCGTTTTCTGCTGGATCAGCCGACCACCTCGGCCGGCCGCCACCCTGACAGTGACATCTTCCTCGATGACGTCACCGTCAGCCGTCGGCACGCGGAGTTCCGTCAGGACGACGACTCGTTCCAGGTCGTCGATGTGGGCAGCCTCAACGGCACCTACGTCAACCGGGAGCCGGTGGACTCCTCGGAGCTGCAGAACGGCGACGAGGTCCAGATCGGCAAGTTCCGGCTGGTCTTCCTGACCGGTCCGCGTGCGCAGGCGAACGAATCGGCGTCGGGCGCGGGGTCGCGATGACCCCTACGGTGCTGGAGTCCGCGAAGGGCGCAGTGCTGTGACTGGGGCGGCGCAGTGGGCGCGCGGAGGAATGTCGATCGGCTCCGTGCTCGACCTGCTGCGACCAGATTTTCCTGACATCACCATCTCCAAGATCCGGTTCCTCGAATCCGAGGGCCTGATCCGGCCGGAACGCACGCCGTCGGGGTACCGCCGATTCTCGGTGGCCGACTACGAACGGCTGCGTTTCGTGCTGACCGCGCAACGCGATCAGTACCTGCCACTGAAGGTGATCAAGGAGCAGTTGGAAGCGATCGACAGCGGGGCGGCGACGCTGGGCGTGCGTGAGGCGCGCGCCCGTGCGCACTCCCGCCACGGCGCCGCGGAGACCGGGTCGTCGGTACCCGGCTCCGCGCGCACCGACAACGGCGGCGAGCCGGCGCCGCCGCGTCGCCTCGGCGTCGTGCCGGGCGAGATCACCCCGGAGGAACTCCGGGTCGAGGTCGGGGTCCGGCTCACGCGCGCCGACCTGCTCGACAAGGCGGGCATCGACGACCGGTTCCTCGACGACCTGGTGCGCGCGGGCCTCATCGTGCCCGGCGCGGGCGGCTTCTTCGAATCCGACGCGGTGACGCTGGCCAACGCCGCCAAATCGATGGCCGAATTCGGGCTGGAAGCCCGGCATCTGCGCGCGTTCAAGCTGGCCGCCGACCGGGAGGCGGCTCTGGTCGCCCAGATCGCGGCGCCGATCGCCAAGAGCCGCGACGCCGACGCGCGCGCGAGGGCCGAGGAGACCGTCCGCGAGCTGGCGGCGCTGTCGCTGAACCTGCACGCGGCACTGGTGAAGGCGGCCGTGCGCGCCGCGCTCGGCAACTGACACACCCGGGCGCCGGATTCGGTATCACCGGAGCAACACGCGGATTTCGGCTCGGCCGTCCCCGTTGCGCGGCCGGGAATTCGCCTAGACTCGTGTGTACGGCGAGCGGGGCAAGCGGTCGTGCCCGTCGGCGGCGAGTATTGGGAGGACAGGATGAGCGAGGTGCAGGCGTGAGTGAGATGCGCGTCATCGGCATCCGTGTCGAGCAACCACAGAACCAGCCCGTGCTGTTGCTGCGGGAGGCGGCGGGCGAGCGGTACCTGCCGATCTGGATCGGACAGGCCGAGGCCACAGCGATCGTGCTCGAGCAGGAGGGCGTCACCCCGATCCGTCCGCTCACCCATGATCTGATCAAGATCCTGATCACCGAACTGGGTCACACCCTCAAGGAAGTGCGGATCGTGGATCTGCAGGAGGGCACCTTCTACGCCGATCTCGTCTTCGACGGCGACCTGCGGGTCTCGGCCAGGCCGTCGGACTCGGTGGCCATCGCGCTGCGGGTCGGCTGCCCGATCTTCGCCGAGGAACCGGTGCTCGCCGAGGCGGGGCTCGTGATGCCCGACGAGCGCGAGGACGAGGTGGAGAAGTTCAAGGAATTCCTCGAGTCGGTCTCGCCCGACGACTTCAAGGCCACCGACAGCTGATTCACATCATGATCTTCTAGACCTGAAGTAGAGGTCGAGGGAATCGCCGCGTGCGGTGCTTGGTGGGACAACCCTGCGCGTCCGACAATGGCAGGAGTAATCTCGAAAGTCGGGCAACATCCGTCGTGACTCCGGTACTTCGAGAACGTCGGCAGAGCAAGGAGTGGTCAGTGGAAGAGCAATCGCAGGATGTGGTGCAGCCTGGCTTGTTCCCGGACGACTCGGTTCCGGACGATCTGGTGGGCTACCGGGTGCCGAGCGCGTGTCAGGTCGCCGGCATCACCTATCGTCAACTCGACTATTGGGCCCGCACCGGGCTCGTCGTGCCGTCCATCCGGGGCGCCGCGGGGTCGGGGAGTCAGCGGCTGTACTCGTTCAAGGACATCCTCGTCCTCAAGATCGTGAAGCGGCTGCTGGACGCGGGCATCTCTTTACAGAACATCCGGATCGCGGTCGATCACCTGCGCAGCCGGGGCGTCCCGGATCTGGCCGGGATCACCCTGTTCTCCGACGGCACCTCGGTCTACGAGTGCACCTCGCCCGAGGAAGTCGTCGATTTACTGCAGGGCGGGCAGGGCGTCTTCGGAATCGCGGTCAGCGGCGCCATGCGGGAACTGACCGGAGCGATCGCCGACTTCCCGGCCGAGCGGGCCACCGCGATCACCGACCGGCCCGAGGACGAACTGTCCTACCGGCGCAAGGCGCGGGAGAACCGCAAGACCGGCTAGTCCATACGTGACGAGCACTACACCCCCGGCGCGCCCCTGGTGGCGCGGCCGGGGGTTTGCTGCATCTAGACTCGGTACTGCGTCGCCGCCGTGCGGGAGAGTCCCGGGTTCAGCCGAGTCCGGGCGCCGAAGGAGCAGCACCTCCCCGTCAATCTCTCAGGCAACAGGGACCGCACGGTGATTCGACGCCTCTGGAAAGCGGTGGCATCCGGCTGCCCGCCCACGGGGAAAGGGGCACGGCCGCCTGCGGTCGGGTCACCGAATCTCTCAGGCGCCACGACAGAGGGGGAGGGCTGGAACCCGTGGCCCCCCCGGGCGCCCCCCCCCCCCCAGGAGGTGGCGGGCGCCCTGCACGCGATCCTGGGCGTGATCGCGCTGCGCGTTCTGCGGGATGGTGCTGTCGCCGAGAGTGATTCGGCGGGTATCGAGGTAGAGCGCCGATCTCCGCGCGGTGATGATGGCGTG
>NZ_JARWOJ010000283.1 GCF_029868625.1 Nocardia neocaledoniensis
CCGCCGAATGACCAAGGGTTCCTGGGCCAGGTTAATCCGCCCAGGGTGAGTCGGGACCTAAGGCGAGGCCGACAGGCGTAGTCGATGGACAACGGGTTGATATTCCCGTACCCGTGTATCCGCGCCCAATGGCGAATCAGTGGTACTAACCGTCCAAATGTTCTCTTATCAAGCCTTCGGGCGAGAGGGAGGATTGCTGCACGGGACCTTCGCTGTAGTAGTCAAGCGATGGGGTGACGCAGGAAGGTAGCTGGGCCAGGTGATGGAATACCTGGTGTAAGCCTGTAGGGCGTTGTGTAGGCAAATCCGCACAACATTAAGCCTGAGAGGTGATGCGTAGTCGTTGCGACGAATTCAGTGATCCTATGCTGCCGAGAAAAGCCTCTAGTGAGTTGGTACACGGCCCGTACCCCATCCCCAACCCGCCCACCCACACCACCGCCGCCGCCCGGCGCTGCCCGACGGGCACCACCGTGCGGGTGGCCGGCCGGATCCTGCGCATCCGCGACTACGGCGGGGTGATCTTCGCGGTGGTGCGTGACTGGTCCGACGAGATCCAGCTCGTGATCGATCGCGAGCGCGTCGGCGCCGAGCGCAGCGCCGAGTTCACCGAGTTCTTCGACCTCGGCGACCTGGTCGAGGTGAGCGGCCAGCTCGGGAACAGCCGCAGCGGTGAGCTCTCGCTGCTGGCCCAGGACTGGCGGATGAACGGCAAGTGCCTGCACCCGCTGCCCGACAAGTGGCGTGGCCTGGCCGATTCCGAGGCCAAGGTCCGGCAGCGCTACGTCGACATGGCGATCAACCCGGAGGCCCGCCAGGTGCTGGCCAAGCGCAGCGCGGTGGTGCATTCGCTGCGCGACTCGCTGTTCAACTGGGGCTTTCTCGAGGTGGAGACGCCGATCCTGCAGCAGGTGCACGGCGGCGCGAACGCGACACCGTTCCGCACCCACATCAACGCCTACGACCTGGACCTCTACCTGCGGATCGCGCCCGAGCTGTATCTCAAGCGACTGTGCGTCGGCGGCATGGAGAAGGTGTTCGAGATCGGCCGGACCTTCCGCAACGAAGGCGTGGACTTCAGCCACAACCCGGAGTTCACGATCCTGGAAGCCTATGAGGCGCACAGCGATTACCTGCGGATGATGCATCTGTGCCGTCAGCTGATCCAGGACGCCGCGATGGCGGCCAACGGCGCCGAGGTCGCCATGCGGCCCAATGCCGAGGGCGGTTTCGACGCCGTCGACATCTCCGGTGAGTGGCGGGTGCGCACCGTGCACGGCGCGGTCTCCGAGGCCATCGGCACCGAGATCACCGCGCGCACCGAGGTGCCGCGGCTGCGCGAGCTGTGCGACGAGGCCGGGGTCAACTACCAGCACGGCTGGGACGCCGGGCAGATCGTGCTGGAGATGTACGAGCACCTGGTGGAATCGCAGACCACCGACCCCACCTTCTACCTCGACTTCCCCACCTCCGTCTCGCCGCTGACCCGCTCGCACCGCAGCATCCCCGGCGTCACCGAGCGGTGGGATCTGGTGGCCTGGGGCGTCGAATTGGGCACCGCCTACAGCGAACTCACCGATCCGGTGGAGCAGCGGCGCAGGCTCACCGAACAGTCGATGCTGGCGGCGGGCGGCGATCCGGAGGCGATGGAACTCGACGAGGACTTCCTGCAGGCCCTCGAGCACGCCATGCCGCCCACCGGCGGGCTCGGCATGGGCGTGGACCGGGTGGTCATGCTGATCACCGGACGCAGCATCCGCGAGACACTGCCCTTCCCATTGGTGAAACCGCGCTGAGAATGGGTACGGATGTAAACGGTGCCGGGTACGGCAGCGATCAACCAATACTTCGAGGCTTTCGATCCGGAAGCCACCGCTATACGCTCGAAGGTCCGGCATCGGGAGGATGTCGGGGACGACAACGGGATGGGAATTCATGTATCTGGACCTGCTGACCACGGCCGCCTCGGTCGACACTCACACGCTCACCAGCACTTTCGACACCTTGGCGAGCGCGGACGCGGTCAACACGGCGACGGACCTTCTGGCGAAGAAGAAAAAGAAGGGCGGCGGTGGCGCGGTGATCTTCGGCGTCATCTGCCTGGTCGTCGTGGTGGTCATCGTGGTGGCCGTCCTGCTGCTCAAGAAGAAGAAGAGCGACGGCGGCGGCCCGGGCGGTCAGCAGCCGCCCTACGGTGGCCCGCAGGGTGGTCAGCCCTACGGCCAGCAGCCGGGTGGACAGCTGCCCTACGGCCAGCAGGGTGGCCAGCCGCCGTACGGCCAGCAGGGCCAGCCGCCGTACGGCCAGCAGCAGCCGCCCTACGGCCAGCAGGGCGGGCAGCCGCCGTACGGCCAGCAGCAGCCGCCCTACGGCCAGCCCTGACCTGATCGAGGGACTCGCGGCGATATCCTCGCCGGATGACGAGGCATTCCCGCGAGTCCTCGAACGAACACCTGGTCGCCAAGGGCCTTTCCGCGACCGGCGTCGCCGGGCTGTTCCTGCTGCTGCGGCTGTTCGCGATCACCGATTACGACTGGAACGCCGCGTTCTCGGTGGTCGGCACGCTCGGCCTCGACGACGTGGTGCCGATGGTGATCGGCACGCTGATGGCCAGCCCGCTGCTCGGCGGTATCGCGCTCGCGGTGCTGCTGCCGGAGGCGGTGGTCCGCCAGATCCGGCTCGGCCGCCCCTCCTGGACCACCGCGGGTAATCTCGCCTGGCTCGTCACCGTCGCGCTGTTCACGGTCACCCTGCTGTGGACCTATCGCGGCCGGGTGTGGTGGGTGCCGGTGGGCGCCTGCGTGATCGGCCTCGTACTGTATCTGTCACTGCGCGTCAGCCGCGACGACGAACGCGGTGCCCGGTTCGCGCACCGATTCCTCGGTAGTTCCGCCCTGATCGTCACCTCGGCCGCCCTGATTCTCGCCGCGAGCGTGCAGGTGCCGTGGGTCTCGCGCGAGTACATCCAGACGAAACACGGTGTCGTCGAGGGCTACGTGATGGAGGTTCCGCCGGGCTTCCTGAAAGTGCTGCTCGAGGACGGCCGCGAGATGGTCATCGTCGACACCGCCGACGTCACCGGCCGCGAGGAGATCGACCCGGAGCCGTGAGCGCGCGGCGCTCGCTCGTACAGTGAGGGCGTGCAGCTCATTCTCGTGCGTCACGCCCAGCCCGAACGCGTCCTCGCGACCACCGCGGTCGCCGATCCCACGCTCACCGAGATCGGCAGGCGGCAGTCCGAGCGGGTGCCTGCCGCGCTGGCCGCGCACGGGATCACCCGGATCGTCAGCAGCCCGCAGCGTCGGGCCCGCGAGACCGCCGCGGCCACCGCGACCGCGCGCGACCTCCCGGTCGAGGTCGTCGACGACCTGGCGGAGTACGACCGGGACCTGCCCGCCTACATCCCCATCGAGGACGCGAAGACCGAGTTCGCCGAGACGTACGCCCGGATCAAGGCCGGGCTGCTGCCCGAGCAGATCGACGGCGCCGCGTTCACGGCCCGCGTGCTCGCCGCGGTCGACGGCATCGTCGCCGCGACCGACCCCGCCGACACGGTGGCGGTGTTCGCGCACGGCGGGGTGATCAATGTGCTGCTGGCCGACATCCTCGGGCTGGCCAGGCCGCTCACCTTCCCGATCGACTACTGCTCGGTGACCCGGATCCTCTACTCGCGGACCGGCTCCCGCACCGCGGCCACCATCAACGAGAACGGCCACGTCTGGGATCTGCTGCCGCGCAATCTCGCCCGCACCTGACATGAGAAAGGCCCGGTGTCGACGACACCCGGGCATTTACGTGAACTAACTCAGGCCAGGTGGGCGGGAGTGTCGGCCGCGCAACCGTAGGCGTGGGTGAGCGAACCCCAGTCGATCTCATCGAGCATGCGCACGTGGTTCCCTGGGAGGCGGTCACTGCCGAGCCCCGGCACGGTGACCTCCCC
>NZ_JARWOJ010000284.1 GCF_029868625.1 Nocardia neocaledoniensis
AGCCGAACTACCTGGGACTCAGCTGATCCCCACGGGTTTCGGCCGCCTCGTCGCCGAGGGGCGAGACGTAACGCCGAAGGCGAAGTATCGCCCCTCGGCGACGAGGTCACGAGGCCGAAACCCCGCGGCACCAGCCGCCGATCAGCACTGCGCGCCGAGAGCGCTGAAGGTGTTCTGCAGCAAGCAGGTCACCTTCGCGTTCACGCCGGAGGAGATGGTGGAGGTGCCGGTGGAGGTCCACTCCTCACCGATCGGGCTGGTGGCGACCGGCGCGGCCTGCTCGTTGTAGGGCTCGAGTGCCAGTCCGGCCGCGTTGGCCGAGGCGGCGCCCGCGGTGAGGGCGGCGGCGACGGCGGCGGTCGCGACGGCGGCGCGAACGGTGGTGATGTGCATCGGGTTGTGCTCCTTCATCATTTTTCTTTCGTGCGGGCGACGCCCCGGGTCAGGGCAGCCGCCAATCGACGGGTTCGGCACCGAGTTCGTCGAGCAGTTCGTTGACCCGGGAGAAGGGCCGCGAACCGAAGAATCCCCGCGAGGCCGACAGTGGTGAGGGGTGCGCCGATTCGATATAGGGGATCTCGGCGGCGGTGAGGGTGGGCTTGAGCGAGCCGGCGTCGCGGCCCCACAGCACGGCGACCAGCGGCTCGTCGCGGGCGACCAGGGCGCGAATGGCCTGCTCGGTCACCGCTTCCCAGCCCTTGCCGCGATGCGAGGCCGGCGTGCCGGGGGTGACGGTGAGGACGCGGTTCAGCAGCAGTACACCCTGATCCGACCACGGGCTCAGGTCGCCGCAGCTCGGGGTATCGAAGCCGAGGTCCTTGGTGTACTCGGCGAAGATGTTCGAGAGACTGCGCGGCACCGGCGAGACATCGGGCGCGACAGAGAAACTCAGTCCCATCGCGTGCCCCGGCGTCGGGTACGGGTCCTGGCCGACGATCAGCACGCGCACCGCGTCGAACGGGCGGCGGAACGCGCGCAGCACGTTCTCCCCGGCGGGCAGATAGCCCCGACCGGCCGCGTTCTCGGCGCGCAGGAATTCGCCCATCTCGGTGATGCGGTCGGCGACCGGCTCCAGTGCCCGGGCCCAGCCCGGATCGATGATCTCCGACAGTGGTTTGGCACCCATGACCGCACAACCTATCGTTTCCGGCCGGTGGGTGTGACGTCCGCCCCACGGAACGATTCCCAGCCGGTGCCGCCGGTGGGCTCGGCACCGTCCACCGTGACGCCGCTGCCCGCGCCGACCACGCCGATCGGCCGCCAGCCGGGCGGCAGCGAGGTGCCGGCGGGCCAGGTCCCGGCGAACGCGTGATCTTCGCCACCGGCCAGAATCCATTGCGTCGCATCGGCTTCCAGCCCGCGCGCCACCGCCGCCAATTCCGGATCGGCCAGTGCGTCGCTGTGCACGTCGACGGCGACGCCGGAGGCCGTGGCGAGATGTCCCAGGTCGGCGAGCAATCCGTCGGAGACGTCGGTGAGCGCGGTCGGCGCGACGTCACCGGTCAGGTCGAGTACGGCGGCGTAGGGCGGCTGCGGAACACGGTGCGTGGCAAGGGCATGCGCGAAGGCGGGGGCGGAAAGGTCGGCGCCGCCGGACAACACGGCCAGCCCGGCCGCGGACCAGCCGAGTTCGCCCGCGACGGCGACGATATCGCCCACCCGCGCACCCGAGCGGGTGACGGCGGCCTGCCCACCGAGATCACCGAACGCGGTCACCGAGATCACCAGCTGTTCGCTGTGCACCAGGTCGCCGCCTGCGATGGAGCCACCGGCCCGGCTCGCCTCGGTCCAGAGCCCGTCGGCGAGCCCGGTGATCACGGGCACGGCCGTGTCGGCCGGGCAGCCGAGCGCGACGACGAACGCGGTGGGCCGCGCCCCCATGGCGACGATGTCGGCGGCGTTCTGCGCGATGGCCTTGCGGCCGATCTCGACGGGGTTCGACCAGTCGAGCCGGAAGTGCCTGCCCTCGACGAGCATGTCGGTGCTCACCACGAACCTGCCGTCGGGCGCGGCGATCAGCGCGGCGTCGTCGCCCGGCCCGAGCAGCACGTGCGCGGCCTGCTCCCTGCCCGCGTTGATCAGGTCGATCACCGCGAACTCGCCCAGCTCACGCACCGTCCGCGGACGGCTGTCCTCGCTGATGACCGGCCCCTTCCCACTGTGCTGATGACCGATGAAATCGCCACGACGGTACCCTTTCGGAGGCGATCGGACACAACGGAGAGGACCAGGCGGTTATGGCGGCGGATTCGTCGGACCCGGCAGCGGCGGACGACCGGGACGGTAAGGCACCAGCCGCGGACCCTTCCGCCGACACGACGAAGCCCGCCTCGGACACGCCGGAGCCCGAAACCGGCCCAGGCGACGCGTCGCCGAGCGCCGATCCGGATGCCTCGACCTCCTACTCCCCCGCGCTGATCGCCACCGCGGTCGCGCTCCCGGTCGTGCTGATCGTCGGCGTGCTCGTCGCGGCCTTCATCGCGCTGCGCGCCCCCGTCGAGCGCGAGCCGCTCGCTCTCGGCCCCGTCCCGGCCCCCGCGGCCGACGGCCCCGCCTGCCAGGCCCTGCTGCCCGCACTCCCCGCCGAACTCGGCGACTACACCAAATCGACCCTCGTCGAACCGGCCCCGCCCGCCACCCGCGCCTGGCAGCACCCCGACGGCGGCGAACCGATCGTCCTGCGCTGCGGCCTCGACCGGCCCCTCGAATTCAACCGGGCGTCTCCGCTGCAGGTCGTCAACGGCGTGCAGTGGTTCCAGGTCCGCGACGAGGTGGGCAAGGTCGGCACCTGGTTCGCCGTCGACCGCGAGACCTACATCGCGCTGACCGTCCCCGACGGCTCGGGCGCTGGCGCCATCCAGAACGTCTCCGACATCATCACCGCCCAGCTCCCCGCCCGCGAGCCGACCCCGGGCGAGCTGTAAGACAGCCGAGCTGTCACTCGGGCGACCGCCCATTCTGCGGGGCCTACTTCACCGCGCCCTCCCCGACCACGCCCCCACCACGGTTTCGGCCGCCTCGGCCCCCCCGGGGGGGGGGGGACACCCCCCGGGGCGGTTTTGCCCCCCGCGGGGGGGGGGGGCGGGCCGCAACCCCCCCCGCCCCCCGCCCGCCCCGA
>NZ_JARWOJ010000285.1 GCF_029868625.1 Nocardia neocaledoniensis
GGGTGTTTGCTGGTCGGGGTCTTTATTTTGGCGGGGCCCGGGGGCGGCCCCCCCGCGGGGCGCGCCGCTCGGGTGGGGGGGGGGCCCTCTACTCTGGACGCCATGGGTGAGCCACAGCCGATCCTCGATCCACTCACGCCCGCCGCCATCTTCCTGGTCGCCACCATCGACGAGGGCGGTGAGGCGACGGTCCGCGACCTGCTCGCCGATATCTCCGGCCTGCGCCGGTCCATCGGGTTCCGGGTGCCCGGCGAGGGACTGACCTGCGTCACCTCGATCGGCTCCGCGGCCTGGGACCGGCTCTTCGCCGGCCCCAAACCCGCTGAGCTGCACGAGTTCCCGGGATACAACGGACCCATCCACAGCGCGCCGGCCACGCCCGGCGACCTGCTCTTCCACATCAAGGGCGAGACCCAGGGCCCGTGCTTCGAGCTGGCCATGGTGATCGGTGAGCGGTTGCGTGGCGCGGCCACGATCGTGGACGAGACCGTCGGCTTCCGCTATTTCGAACAGCGCGATCTGCTCGGCTTCGTCGACGGCACCGAGAATCCCGAGGGCAAGGCCGCGGCCTCGGCGGCCCTGATCGGCGACGAGGACCCCGAATTCACCGGCGGCAGCTACGTCATCGTGCAGAAGTACACCCACCCGCTCGACCAGTGGAACGCGCTGTCGATCGAGGAGCAGGAGCGGGTGATCGGCCGCACCAAACTCGCCGACTACGAACTGCCCGACGACGTGAAGCCGGCCGATTCGCACGTCGCGGTCAACACCCTCGTCGACCCCGACGGCACCGAGCGCCAGATCATGCGCGCCAACATGCCCTTCGGCACCATCGGCACCGGCGAGTTCGGCACCTACTACATCGCCTACGCCGCCACGCCGAGCGTCACCGAGCGCATGCTCGAGCGCATGTTCCTCGGTACCGAGGAGGCCGCCTACGACCGCATCCTGGACTTCTCCTTCGCGGTCACCGGCACCCTGTTCTTCACCCCCACCGTCGATTTCCTCGACGACCTGCCCGAGGCACCCGAATCCGTCGCCACCGAAGAAGAGTCCGATTCCCTGCCCGAATTCGCCCCGGTGGAGCAGGCGAACGCCGCGGCGGCCGACTCCGACGGCTCACTCGCCATCGGCACGATGAAAAGGAGTATCTGAATGAACAACCTGCATCGCGAACTCGCGCCGATCAGCGGCGAGGCCTGGGCCCAGATCGAAGAGGAGGCCACCCGCACGTTCAAGCGCAATATCGCGGGCCGTCGCGTCGTCGATCTGTCGGGCCCGCACGGCGTCGCCTTCTCGGCGCTCAACCGCGGCAGGCTCACCTCGATCTCCTCGCCGGACGAGGGCGTCGTGGCCCATCAGCGGGTGGTACAGCCGCTGGTCGAACTCCGCGTGCCGTTCACGCTGAAGCGCTCCGAACTCGACGACATCGAGCGCGGCGCGCCCGACGCCGATCTGGACAACCTCAAGGACGCGGCGCAGAAGATCGCCTTCGCCGAGGACCGCGCGATCTTCGAGAGCTACGCGGCCGCGGGCATCACCGGTATCCGCGCCGCGGCGTCCAACGAACCGGTCGAGCTGCCGAGCAATGTCGTCGACATTCCCGACGCCATCTCGCACGCGCTCACCGGCCTGCGCCTGGCCGGTGTGCAGGGCCCGTATTCGGTGGTGCTCAGCGCCGAGCTGTACACCCAGGTCAGTGAGACCTCCGACCACGGCCACCCGATCCGCACCCACATCGAGCGGCTGATCGACGGGGAGATCATCTGGGCCCCCGCGATCACGGGCGGTTTCGCGCTCACCACCCGCGGCGGCGATTTCGAGCTCGCGGTGGGGCAGGACCTGTCGATCGGCTACCTCAGCCACGACGCCGACACCGTGCGGCTGTACTTCCAGGAGACCTTCACCTTCCTGGTGTCGACCTCCGAGGCGGCGGTCTCGCTCGGGTCGTGAACGTTAAGGTGGGCCGCGAGTCGTCGAGAAGGAGGTACGCATGGCCACCGTGCGCGCCGGTGTCGTGCCCGCTGCCCGCAGCCTGTTCTACTGCCTGATCGGCGTGCTGGTCACCACGGGCATCGTCGGGTTGTTCCTGGCGATGTTCGGGGTGAACCGAGTGGTCACCGGGATCCTGGTCGGCGCGATCGCGGGTGTCGCGGCCGGCGTGGCGCTGTTCGTGCGCGATGTCGTCGAGCTCACCGAGCACGCCATCTACGCCAGGACCCCGTTCCGGGCCACGACCGTGCCGTGGGACCGCGTCGTCGCGGGCCGCTTCACCCTCGACGATCGTTCCCGCTGGTCCCTCGCCCTCGACCTGACCGGCGAGGGTTCCGACGAACTCGTCCTGCTCTCGATTCCCCCGGTGGTGCGCCCGGTATCGGGCGCCTACGACATGCGCAAACGCGAACAGGTGAGCGAGATCCGGGAAATGCTGCGCGCCAAGCGAATCCCGATCACCGTGCTCCCGGAGATCGCGGGCGCGCTGAACCAGCATTGGCAGATCGCCCCACCCACGTCACGCTGAGACCCGCCGCACGCTCGACTCCACCCGGAAACCACGCCGGTAGTCGGAGGGCGACACCCCGAGCCGAGCGATGAAACTCCGGCGCAGCGCCTCGGCGCTGGCGAACCCGGCCGCGGCGGCCGCGCTGCTCACCGAGCTGCCCGCCTCCAGCGCGGCGCGGGCCAGATCGAAGCGCACGCCTGCCGCGTATTCGGCCGGGCTCAGGCCCACCTCCTCGGCGAAGAGCCGGGTGAGGTGACGCGGGCTCACGTTCACGTACCGCGCGAAGTCCCGCACGCTGTAGCGCTTCGCCGGGTCCGTGGCGATCAGATCGGTCACCGCGCGCACCGGGCTCGGCGGCAACGCGGCCGCGCGCAGCGGTGTGGAGAACTGTGTCTGGCCGCCGGAGCGCTGCAGGTAGACCAGCAGACCCTGGGCGACCTGACGCGCGACTGAGCCACCGAGATCCTCGGCCACCAGCGCGAGCGCGAGATCGATCCCCGCGGCCACGCCCGCCGACGTCGCGATATCGCTGTCCCGCACGAAGATCCGGTCCGCCTGCACGTCGACGCGCGGATACCGGCGCGCGAGCTCGGGCGCGAACTTCCAGTGCGTGGTCGCGCTGCGACCGTCCAGCATGCCCAGTTCGGCGAGCACGAAGGCACCGCTGCAGATCGAGACGACCCGCCGACTGCGCGCCGCGAGCAGACGCGCGGACTCGACCAGATCCGGCCGGACGAACTCGCCGGGAGCCACTTCGCTGCCCGGCACGACGAGCGTGTCCAACGGGGGTGCGTCGGCCGCTGCCGCCGTCACGGCAACCCCTGGGCCCACCGAGCTGTGGACGGGCGAACCGGTCGGCGAGAACAGCATCACCTCGTAGGCGTCGGCGAATTGGTTGGCCTCGATGAAGACCTCCGCCGGACCCACATAGTCGAGCGCCTTGACCCCGTCGAACAGGAGAAACCCGATACGCCGTGTCGCACTTGATGCGGTGTGGCGGAAACGATCCGGGGTCGCAGACATGCCGCCGAATCTACTGCTTGTCCGAATTGGCGGGATGCACGGCCGTTCCGGTAGGCGACAGCCGGCGCGCGCCCGACAACTATGGGCAACCTATCCGTTCGCCGCCTTTCGACAGGAGCGCCATGTCCTACTTCACCACCTCCGACGGCACCGAGATCTACTACTCCGATTGGGGCACCGGCCGACCTGTCGTCTTCAGCCACGGCTGGCCGCTGAGCTCCGACGCGTGGGCGCTCGAGCGCAAGACCCTGGCCGACGCCGGTTACCGCGTCATCGCCCACGACCGCCGCGGTCACGGTCGCTCGGCGCAGCCGTGGCAGGGCAACGACATGGACACCTACGCACGCGACCTCGCCGAGCTGGTCGAAGCGCTCGACCTGCGCGATGTCGTCGTGATCGGGCACTCGACCGGGGGCGGCGAGGTCGTTCGCTATGCCGCGCGGCACGGCGGTGACCGGGTGGCCAAGGTCGTCACCATCGGCGCCGTGCCGCCGGTCATGGTCGCGTCCGAAGCCAACCCGGAGGGGCTGCCGATCGAGGTGTTCGACAACATCCGCGCCGGCGTGCTGGCCGACCGCTCGAACTTCTACCAGGAGCTCGCGCCGTCGTTCTTCGGCTTCAACCGCGACGGCGCCACGGTCTCGAAGGGCGCGCAGGACGACTTCTGGCGCCAGGGCATGCTCGCGGGGATCCAGGCCGCCTACGAGTGTGTCGCCGCGTTCTCGGCGACCGACTTCACCGAGGATCTACGGGCGCTCGCGGTCCCGATCTTCATCGCCCACGGTGACGACGACCAGATCGTGCCGATCGCGGATTCGGCGCTGAAGTCGATCGAGCTCGTCAAGGACGGGACCCTCAAGGTGTACCCGGGTGCCCCGCACGGCATCTTCGGCGCCTATCAGCGGGAACTCATCACCGACATTCTCGCGTTCATCGCAGACTGAGCGCACGGCGGCGCTGCTCAGGCGGATTCGGGGATCTCCCCCACGCGCGTGAGCAGCGCCTCGGCGTCGGCACGGATCGTGGCGAGGTCGTCGGGGTGACCGACGATGCGCATGATCGCGTCCGGGATCAGGTGCTCGGTGTCGGCGTCGGCGGATCCGGCGTCGGAGCGGATGCCGATCACGGTCTCGACCAGCCGGAACGGCAGGATTCGCGCGTCGTCGGAGCGACCCGCCGCCGTGGCGGATTCGGCGGCCAGGCGTTCGTAGTGCTCGCGCAGGTCGTCGCGGTGGCGGCGGAAGGCGGCGAAGCGTTCGGTGCGCAGCTCGGGCAGCAGGTAGAGCGCGCCGAGGTTCCAGCGGGCGGTGCGGAGCTGGCGGACGTCGAACAGGGCGAGGGCGTAGAGCTTGGTGACGGCGGCCTCGGGCTCGCCGGTCATGCGGTGCGCCAGGGCGGCCGGGCCCGCGATGGTCTGGGCCAGCAACGCGTCGAGGATGTCGTCCTTGGCGGCGAAGTGGTGATACAGCGATGCCTGCCTGATGCCGACGGCGTCGGCGACCGCGCGGGTGGAGGTGTTGGCGTAGCCCTTGGTGGTGAACAGTTCCGCCGCCGCGTCGAGGATCTCCGCGCGCGGCGTGGTCCCCTGCCTGCGCCGCTGTGTCAGCCGGGGACGCCCGGGCCCGAGATTCGCCACGCCCCGATTCTGTCATCGGCCCCCGACCAGGCCGGAAGCGGGCGGCTCACCAGCGACGA
Organism: Nocardia neocaledoniensis; assembly: GCF_029868625.1. Lineage (GTDB taxonomy): Bacteria > Actinomycetota > Actinomycetes > Mycobacteriales > Mycobacteriaceae > Nocardia > Nocardia neocaledoniensis_A. The sequence goes on from NZ_JARWOJ010000285.1 coordinate 5,222, forward strand.
TGCCGGACGGTCGAATTCCTGTCACTTGATAGAAACGTCGGCAACGCAGAAGTTACCGCAGGCCCCACACTCGATACACGCAGGACACCGTTCGAGCGATCGCGAGCGCAAAACTATCGACTGATAGATATTTGGCCGCACCGCCGAAGGACACCGACATGGCCGCGACTCTCGATTCCCCCGCCGCTCCACCCGAAACCGCCCGCGACAGCGCCGATCTGGCGGCCTTCGGCTACCAACCGGTCCTGCATCGCAAACTGGGACGCTACGCGTCGTTCGCGGCGGGCTTCTCGTTCGTCTCCATCCTCACCACGATCTTCCAGTTCTTCGGATTCGGCTATTCGTTCGGCGGCGCCGCGTTCTTCTGGACGTGGCCGCTGGTCTTCGCCGGGCAGTTCCTGGTCGCGCTGAACTTCGCCGAACTGGCTGCCCGGTACCCGATCTCGGGCTGCATCTATCAGTGGTCACGCCGCCTGGCGGGCGGGCTGATCGGCTGGTTCGCCGGGTGGATGATGGTGATCGCGCAGATCGTGACCGCCGCCGCGGCGGCCATCGCCCTGCAGGTGGTGCTGCCGACGATCTGGAGCGGATTCCAGATCATCGGCACCGACACCGCGCTCACCTCCCGCGACGGCGCGATGAACGCGGTCCTGCTCGGCAGCCTGCTGCTGGTGGTGACCACCACGATCAATGTGATCGGCATCGACCTGATGGCGCGGATCAATTCCATCGGCGTCACCATCGAGATCATCGGCGTGCTGGCGATCATCGCGCTGTTCTTCACCGGCGCCGAACGCGGACCCGACGTGGTACTGAACACCGAGCAGGCCTCGCCCGGCCCGTACTGGGCGGCGTTCCTTGTCTCCGGCCTGATGGCCGCGTACGTGATGGTCGGATTCGATTCCGCCGGTGAGCTTTCCGAGGAGACCAAGAATCCGCGCCGGGTGGCGCCGCGCACCATCCTGCTGGCGCTGTCGGTGTCGGCGCTGGGTGGTGGGCTCATGCTGATCGGCGCGCTGATGGCGGCGCCCAGCCTGTCGGATGGCGAATTGGCCTCCGGTGGACTGGCTTACGTGATCATGGCGAAGCTGAACAGCCCGGCCGGTTCGGTGCTGCTCGGCTGCGTCGCGGTGGCGGTCATCGTGTGCACGCTGGCCATCCAGACCGCGGGCTCGCGCCTGCTGTTCTCGATGGCCCGTGACGGCAAGCTGCCGTTCGCGAAGGCGCTCGCGACCGTGCATCCCCGGTTCGGCACCCCGGTGTGGCCCGCCGTCGTGATCGGCGCGCTCGGTATCGGGCTGCTCGTGCTCAACCTGGGCAACCCGGCCATCTTCGCCACGCTGGCCAGTGTCTGCATCGTGAGCCTGTACCTGGCGTATCTGCTGGTCACCGTGCCGCTGCTGGTGCGAAGGATGCAGGGCCTGCCCGCGCCGGAGGACGCCTCGCTGTTCACCCTCGGCCGCTGGGGCATTCCGATCAACGCCCTCGCCGTGGTGTGGGGCATCGCGATGGTGATCAACCTGGCCTGGCCGCGCCCGGAGGTGTACACCCCCGCGGGCGGGAGCTGGTGGCAGCTGTGGGCGGGCCCCCTGTCGGTCGCGGTGATTCTCACCGCGGGCGCGATCGTCTACCGCTTCGTGGTCGCCCGGCCGCGCGTCACCGAACCGGCCGCCCTGGAGCCCGCCGCGGTATGAGGCCGACGCGGGGGCGCACCAGGGCGCCCCCGCCCAGGTCACCGAAGCCGCCGCGACCGACCGCTCGGTCGCCTTCCCGACCCCACGCCACCGAATCCGCCCGGCCGGACGCATCCAGTTCGCGCCTGAGCGGGGAATCGTCCCGTCACCAACTCGCCGAGGAGTCACCGATGACGAGTACCCAGTCCACCGATGGCGCTCGCGCCCACGCGCGTGCCCAAGCCGCGGCCGCCACGGTCGTCGGCCCCGACAGCCCGGCCGATGTCGATCCCGCCGCGATCGTGTTCGCACGACGGATACCCGCGGGCGGCTACGCGAACGTGGTGCTGGGACGCGGCACCCGGGTGCGACTGGCCGATCCCGCCGGTACCACCTGCGCGCACCTGTTCCTGCTGCGGGCCGAATCGCCCTGGGAACGCCTGAATGTCGCCGACACCGTGAAGGTGCCGTGGCAGGCGTACCTGGGCGTCGGTCATCCACTGCTCTCGGATCAGGGCCGGGTCCTGGCGACGGTGGTGGCCGACTCGGCCGACCGGCACGACGCCCTGTGCGGGCCGACGGCCGCCGGTCGCCGTCAACTGCATCTCGCCGGCGCCAAGCAGGGTCTGACGCCGCGCGATATCGGTCCGTCGATCGGGTTGTTCCGCGGCGTCCGGGTGGAGCCGGACGGCACGCTCTCCCCCACCGGCAACGCCCCCGGCGGCGCCGCCCTCGACCTGCTGATCCACCTGCCGGTGACGCTCCTGGTCGCCAACGCGGCGCATCCGCTCGACGACCGGCCCACCGGCGACCTCGACGTGCTCGCCTGGTCGGCGCCCACCGAGCGCGCCGCCAATGACGATCCCGAATACCGACGCGCACTGGACAACACCGAAGCCGCCTGGGCGGCCGCGCAGACCACGGAGGTTCTGGCATGACCACGGCGAGCACCCGCACCGTCGTCCTCGACGAGACCGTCCCCGCCAACGCGCCGTGGTCGGCGATCGTGCGCGCGGGCGATCAGCTCGAGATCATCGACCTGCACGGCAACCAGGCCGTCGACTGCCTGCTCTATTCGGCCGCCGACCACACCGACCGCTACAGCGCCCAGGCCACGATCGCCGCCCAGCGCAATATCTTCCTCACCACCGGCAGCGTGTTGCGCACCGAGGCGGGCACGCCGTTGATGACGGTCGTCGCCGACGAGGTCGGCAATCACGACACCATCGCCGGCGCCTGCTCCCAGGAATCGAACACCCTGCGCTACGGCCACCACACCCGCCACCAGCACGCCTGCGTCGAGAACTTCCTCACCGCCGCGCTCGAATGGGGTTTGGGCAAGCCGGATCTCGTGTCGAACATCAACTGGTTCATGAACGTGCCGGTGGAAGCCGACGGCACGCTCGGCATCGTCGACGGGTTGTCCGCGCCGGGCAAGAAGGTCACCCTGCGCGCCGAGATCGACACCCTTGTACTGGTCTCCAACTGCCCGCAGATCAACAACCCGTGCAACGGTTTCGACCCGACGCCCGTGCGCATGGTGGTGACCCGATGAGCCTCGTGAACTCACCCGTCATCGACACGGTCCTGCCGGACGGCCGATCGGACTCGACGGCCGCCCTCCCGCAGCCCGCTCCCGGCGTCGATCGCACGCCGGTCGGTTCGGCCGCTCCCGACGTGCCTGCCATGGCCTCGGCCGAGTCGGTGACGGCGGTCGAGGCCCCCCGCCCCGTCGATACCCCGATGGGCGCTGTCCCCGCCCGTTCCATCGAGGTCACGAGCCCGGGCATGCAGACGACCGTGCAGGACTGGCCGGGACGCATCGGCTACTGGCACATCGGCGTTCCGCCCTCGGGCCCGATGGACGATCTGTCGTTCCGCCTGGGCAACCGGATACTCGGGAACCCGGAGGGCGCGGCGGGACTCGAGTGCACGCTGGGCGGTCCGACGCTGCGGTTCGGCGAGTCGACCTGGGTGTGCGTCACCGGCGCGGTCGCCGACGTGCGCGTGGACGGCGTTCCGGTGGAGCAGTGGCGCACCGTCGAGGTTCCGGCCGGCGGCGTCCTCGAGGTGGGCGCGATCCGCGGGCCGGGTATGCGTACCTACATCCTCGTCTCCGGCGGCATCGACGTCGCGCGGTTCCTCGGCAGCGCGGCCACTTTCACGCTGGGCAAGTTCGGTGGCGGCACGGGTGCGGCGCTGCGCGCGGGCGACGCGCTGACGCTCGGCGCACCGACGACCCGCCTGGCCGCCGCCGTGCCGATGGCCGATATCCCGGCCTTCGGCCACCGCTGGGAGCTCGCGGTGACCGAGGGACCGCACGGCGCGCCGGAGTTCTTCACCCGCGCGGACTTCGACACGATCGTCGGCACCGACTACGAGGTCCACTTCAATTCCGATCGCACCGGTGTCCGGCTGATCGGGCCGAAGCCGGAGTGGGCGCGCACCGATGGCGGGGAGGCGGGCCTACACCCGTCGAACATCCACGACAACGCCTATTCGATCGGCGCGCTCGACTTCACCGGTGACACCCCGATCCTGCTCGGCCCCGACGGCCCCAGCCTGGGCGGATTCGTCTGCCCGGTGACGGTGGTCGCGGCCGACCGCTGGAAGCTGGGGCAGCTCGCCCCTGGCGACAAGGTCCGGTTCGTCCCCGTCCGGTCCGAACACGCCGCTCCCGCGGCCGAACTGGGCCCACGGCGGCGCGCGTCGTTCGGCACCGTGCTGTCCGCGGGCCGTGACGCCGACGACGGCATCCTGCGCCGCACCGCGGTCGACGACGAAACCGGCGTCACCTACCGCAGGCAGGGCGACGACGGTGTGCTCGTCGAATACGGCACGCTCACCCTGGATCTCGGCCTCCGCGCTCGCGTGCACGCCCTCCACCAGCACCTGATCGCCCTGGGCCTGCGCGGCGTCGTCGAACTCACGCCGGGCATCCGGTCCCTGCAGGTCCGCGTCGACCCAGCAGTCCTCCCGATTCGTCAGCTGCTCGATCTGCTCGCCGAAGCCGAAGCGCAACTGCCGGATTCCGCGCAGCTGGTGGTCCCGAGCCGGACGGTCCATTTGCCGCTGTCCTGGGACGACCCGTCCACGCGCGAGGCGATCACCCGCTACATGCACGGCGTCCGCGCCGACGCCCCGTGGTGTCCGTGGAACATCGAGTTCATCCGCCGCATGAACGGCCTCGGCTCGGTCGAGGACGTCTACCGCACGGTGTTCGACGCCGAGTACCTCGTCCTCGGCCTCGGTGACGTCTACCTCGGCGCACCCGTCGCCACCCCGACCGATCCCCGCCATCGCCTCGTCACCACCAAATACAATCCGGCGCGGACCTGGACTCCGGAGAACGCCGTCGGCATCGGCGGCGCCTACCTGTGCATCTACGGCATGGAAGGCCCCGGCGGCTACCAGTTCGTCGGCCGCACCACGCAGGTGTGGAACCACCGCGCCAGGCCGGCCGGCACCGCGGGCCCCGGCGTCGACCGCTTCCGCACCGACGCGGAAACCCCTTGGCTCCTGCGCTATTTCGACCGCATCCGCTGGCACCCGGTTGAGCCCGACGAACTCCTCGACCTGCGCGCCGATTTCGCGGCGGGCAAGGTCGACATCACCACCGAGGACGGCGAATTCCGCCTCGCCGACTACCGCCGCTTCCTCACCGACAACGCCACCTCCATCGCCGACTTCCGCGCCGTCCAGGCCGAGGCCTTCGCCGCCGAGCGCCAATCCTGGCGTACCGCGGGCGAACTCACGGACTGAGCCAGGACGTCACGGCGCGACGGCCGCCACCGCCTCGATCTCGATGAGCGCGCCTTCGACGGCGAGGCCGGAGACGAAAGCGAAGGTGATCGCGGGCGGGTTCGGCATGTGGCCCCAGGAGGCGCCGAAGGCGGCGAAGCCTTCCTGAAGGCTCTGCCCCTCCTTGATCAGGAGGTTCCACTTGACCACGTCGCCGGGTTCGGCGCCCGCGGCGGCAAGGCAGGCGCGCAGGTTGTCGAGAGTTTGTTTCACCTGGGAAGCGAGGTCGGGGCCGACGACGCGTCCGGTGGCGTCGACACCGTTCTGGCCGCCGATGTACACCAGGTCGGCGCCGGCCGGAACCCGGACCACCTGGGAGAAGGCCGGGTTGGTGTGCAGGGATTCGGGATTGAGGTAGGTCGCGATTGCCATGCGACTACGGTAACCAGTTAAACTGGTGTCATGCAAGGGCGAAAATCTCTCCCCCCGGCGGTCCGGCGGCGGTTCCAGACCGGCCGCGTCTCGCTCGACCTCGTACACACCGGCGGTGAGGGCGAGCTGGCGGTGTGGGAGATCGTGCACACGGCCGAGGACCTGGGCCACTGGCTCGGCGTCATCCTCGAGCTGCCCGATCTGGCAGCCGACGACGCCGACCTCGCCGCGTTCCACCGCCTCCGCAACGCCCTCTCCCGCGCCGCCTTCGGCGCGGCGGCGGGTAAGCCGTTGACGCCCAGCGACATCGACGCGATCAACGCGGCCGCGGCGGAACCACCCCTGGTCCCCCACCTGAACCCCGACGGCACCCGCGACTATCCCGCCGCTACCGCCGGGGCCGCCCTCGCCACCCTCGCCCGCGACGCCATCGACCTGTTCGCGAGTCCGCTGGCCGCCCGCATCCGCGTCTGCGCCTCGGAGACCTGCGGGCTCCTGTTCGTCGACGCGTCCCGGCCGGGCCGGCGCCGCTGGTGCTCGATGGACCGCTGCGGCAATATCGCCAAGGTCCGCAAGTACCGCGAGGCCTAGCGCCTCAGGACGACTCGGCGATCGCGGTCGCCGACGGATTGGTGGCGTCGCGGATGACCCGGAGCCCGGTGACCAGTCCGTCGAGCTGCTCGGGAGTCAACAGTCCGGTGAGCCAGCGCTCCAGCGCCTCGAGGTAGTCGGGGAGCACTTCTTCGAGCCGCTGGGCACCCGCGTCGGTCAGCGCCGCGTAGGAACTGCGCCGGTCGGCGGGGTCGAGCACGCGCTCGACCAGGCCCGCCGTGGCCAGCCGGTCGACCAGCCGGGTGACGCCACTGGTGGACAGCTCGGTCTGCGCGGCCAGATCGGACATACGCAGCCGCTGTCGCGGTGACCGACTCAAACGCAGCAACGCGTTCAGATCGAGCCCGGAGACGCCGTGCGCCTTCCAGGTCGGCTCGAGCTTGGCGATCAACCCGTTGTGGGCCTCGAAGAGCAGGCCGGAAATCGTCAGGCGGGGGTCGTCGAACAGGTCGGGCATGTCACTCACCCTAGCCGAAATTTGCTACGCGGATAGTTGACACGCGGAATACTGCGGCGTAGAACTATGTCAACGCAATATTCCGCACAGCAAATATCGGAGTGATCATGCAGGACCACACGTGGGTAGCCGGGTTCCGAACCGGGGTCATCGACCCGAACGAGCAGATCAAGCTCGCCGAATCGCGCGAGTTCAGCGACGAGACCGTGCGCCACGTCATCCACCTGGCCGGCGGCGGTGACGCGCTGCGCGTGCGGTTGACCAACCGCTACGGCACCGCTCCCCTGCGGATCGGGTCCGCCCGGATCGCGCGGCGCAAGGAGGGTTCGGCGCTCGTCGCCGACACCGATCACGCGATCACCGCGGGTGGCGCGGCCACGTTCACCATCGATCCGGGCGCCGAACTGGTGAGCGATCCGATCGACCTCGCGGTCACCGCGGGCGAGGATTTGCTGCTCAGCCTGTACCTGCCCACCGCGACCGGGCTCGCGACCTTCGCCCACCAGCCGGCCGAGATCGCCTATCTCGTCGACGGCGAGCACACGGCCGACGTGGAACTCCCTGACGCCCAGGAACTTCCGTTCCGTTTCTTCGTCACGGGGATCGACGTGCTGGCGACCGACGCACCACCGATCGCGGTGGCCTTCGGCGACTCCTGGTTCGAGGGTGTCGGCACCACGCTGAGCGCCAATCGGCGCTCGGTCGATGTGCTCAACTCCCGGCTCGCCCGTGGCTGGGTGGTCAACAACGGCATCGCGGGCAATCGCCTCACCGCCGAGCAGATCGGCGAATCCGGGCTCGGCCGTTTCGATTCCGACGCGCTGCGGGTGCCGGGCGTCACCGATGTCCTGGTCAACTTCGGCATCAACGATCTCATCCTCGGCGCGATGGGCGGTCAGCCGTCGGCGACCGCCGAGCAGCTGATCGCCGGATTCACCGAGCTCGCCACCCGCGCGCACGCCGCCGGGCTCCGCATCCACGCCGCGACCATCGGCCCGTACGCGGGCTGCGTCTACCCCGGCATGCCCCTGCTGGAGACCCAGCCGACCCGCCACTCCGTGAACGAATGGCTCCGCACCACCGAGGTTTTCGACTCGGTCTTCGATGTCGATCGCGCGGTCGCCGACCCGGCGCGCCCCGATCACATCCGTCCCGAGTTCGACAGCGGCGACGGCATGCACCTCAACGATGCCGGCGCCGCGGCCATGGCGGCCACCGTCGACCTCACCGCCCTGTTCGGCTGAGGGACACCACGCGACGGCCCGCGGCAGCATGCGCCGCGGGTCACGGCACCGTGAGGACGGTCTTTCCCGAGGCATGCCCGCGCGCGAAGGTCTCGACTGCGGTCGCGGTGTCGGACAGGGGGAATCGGCGTTCGATCACCGGGCGCAGCCGTCCCGCGGCCGCGAGTCCGGCGAGGTAGTCGAGATCGGCGGCCGTCGGACGCATGAGGAGCGGCTTCAGGGTCTGGCGGACGAACAGGTCGGCGAGAACGACCTGGCCGAGCCAGCGGACGGGGCCGAACCAGTTGTCACCGGGGGCCGCGGCGGAGGAGATGTAGATCCCGTCGGGAGTGAGGACGCGACGGTAGTCGCGGAGCGTGCGGTTGCCCGCCAGATCGAAGACGACGTCGTAAGCGCCGTCGGTGTGGGTGAAATCGTCGATGGTGTAGTCGATGACGGTGTCGGCACCGATGGCGCGAACCATGTCCACATGCCTGGTGCCGCAGACGGCGGTCACATCGGCGCCGAGCACCTTGGCCAGCTGTACCGCGAAGGTGCCGACGCCGCCCGACGCGCCGTTGATCAGAACCCGTTGACCCCGTGTGACTTCGCCGATGTCGCGCAGACCCTGCAACGCCGTCATTCCCGAATCGGGCAGGGCCGCGGCCGCGTCCATATCGAGGCCGTCGGGGATCGCGGCGAGGGATCCCACCGCGGCGCGGGCATATTCGGCGAACGCTCCGCCCGGCACCACCCCGAAAACACGGTCACCGATGCCGAACGTCGTCACCCCGGCGCCGACCGCCACGATCTCCCCCGCCAGATTCTGGCCGATCATCGGCCGCTTGGGCCTGCGTAGGCCGAAACCCAGGCGCAGCAGGTAGGGGGTGCCGTTGAGCAGGTGCAGATCGCCGCTGCACAGCGACGCCGCGCGCACCCGGACCACCACCTCCCCCGCCCCCGGTGCCGGGCGCGGCACCCGTGCGAGGCGTAGCACCTCACCGCCGCCGTAGCGCGGGGCGATCCAAGCGGTCATCGAAGTGGTGTCCAGTGGGTCAAGGACAGGGAGGAACGCCATGACGGCACGCGTCCCGCTCACCAGGGAGCGGGTCCTGCGCGCGGCCATCGACATCGCCGACCGGGACGGGCTCGACGCACTGTCGATGCGCAGGCTCGCCAAGGCCCTCGGCGTGGAGGCGATGTCGCTGTACAACCACGTCGCCAACAAGGACGACCTGCTCGACGGCATCGTCGACCTGGTCGTCGCCGAGATCCACGTCCCGGTGCCCGGTGGTGACTGGCGCGCCGAACTGCGCCACCGTGCCACCTCCGCGCACGAGGTCCTGCTCCGCCACCGCTGGGCCACCGGCCTGCTCGGATCGCGCGTCAATGTCGGCCCGGCCATGCTCCGCTACATCGACGCCACCCTCGGCTGCCTGATCGCCGCGGGCTTCACCTACGAACAGGCCGACCGCGCCTGGAACGCCCTGGACTCACACATCTACGGCTTCACCCTCCAAGCCATCAACTTCCCCCTCGACCCCACCGAATACGCCTCAGCCGCAACCCGTTTCCTCCGCCTGATTCCCCCGGAAACCCACCCCCACATGCACACCCTGACCACCCTGGTCATAGCCGGAACCCACACCGGCACCGCCGACTTCACCTTCGGCCTAGACCTGCTGCTTGACGGCCTGAGCGGCCTGCTCGCCTAGACTCCTACCAGACCAGACGGTCAGTTCGGCGCGCCCATGGCCATGACGACATCAATGCCGCCCGTGCCGCTGGAGCGACCAGCCTGCTACTTCGCCAGCTGACCGATGCGCTGACGGGCCACATTGAGCAGAGTCGCGACATCGACATCGGGGATTTCTTCACGACGCAGCTCACGGACGAGTGAACGCTGCTCGGCATTCAGCTCCTCGGTGAGCCGTTCGATCTTCGACCGAAGATCGGAGATGTGCTGCACACGGCCACTCACATCGCGGGCATCACCGAAGTCGTCCACGATCAACCGCGTGTCGACCTGCGACAGCGGCACATCCAACTTCGCGGCGATAATGGTCCGCGCCTCATAACCGACATCGGTGAGATGCCTGGCCTGCCCGCATGGATCGTCCCCGTACACGTCCGGAACGGTGATCTCCCACCACCGGCCGACCCGATTGGCATGCACGTCGTAAATGATCGCCGTACTCATCGCTAATCCTCCTCGCAATCACACGCCGCCATGGCCTTGTTGATCGTCCGGACAACCCCGGGCGAGACCGTCCGATGCCCATCAGGAACGCTGACGTCGCGTTTGCCTGTGCGGCAGCCATAGATCGAGTGACTGCCCGCTCCATCGCGCAGCTTCGACCAGCCCTCCTTCTTCAGGGCTTGCAGGACCTTCCTGGTCGGTTGCTCCGCGATCATCAGCAGACGCTATCAAGATAGCAGCAATACCCGCTAGTAGACTAGGCGAAATCAACGCTAGCTCGCTTGCCTGGCGACGCCGGGCCGAGTGCCCGCCTACCAGGTAGGACCCCGGTAGGCGAGCCATGTCCTACTCCGCCACGATCACCGTGACCTCGCCGTCGGCGGCGTCGGTGGCGTCGCCCGGGACCACGAACCAGTGGGTGACCTCGCCGTCGGCCAGGTCGTCTTCGACCGAGCCGTCGGGGAGCACCGACAGGGCGCCCGCGGTGGCCGCGACCAGGAATTCCTGGATGGCGGCCGGGCCGGAGGCGTGGGTGGTGTAGGTGGTGGATTCGTAGTCGACGCCGTGAGTGGTGCGCAGGCGTTTGGCGAGGGCGACGGCGGCGCTCTGGGTGAGCGTCGCGGTCTCGCCGCCGGTGACCGCCACGAAGGCCGGGTGGTCCTCGGACAGCGGGCGGGTGCGGTCGGCGTAGGAGACGGGATGCGCCGCGGCGGCGGCGATCTCGGCTTCCACGTCGGCCAGTACCAGCCACTCACCCGCGACGCCGGCGACCGGAGCGTCGCTGATGCCGAAGGACGCACCGGCCGCGGCGATCTCGACGCCGGTGAGCGCACCGGCGAACAGCACCGCGGCACCGGCCTTCTGGACCGCCCAGGCGGCCAGCACCGAATCCACGCCGCGCGGCAGCGAGATCGCGACCACGTCGCCGGGGCCCGCACCGCGCGCGATCAGCACGCGGGCCAGCTGCGAGGACTTGCGATCCAGTGCGCTGTAGGCGATCTCGCTGTCCCCGCGCAGCAGCGCGGGCGCCTGCGGATCGGCCTCGACGACCTCACCGAGCACCTTGGCCACCGTCTGCGCGCCGACTCCGCTCGCCGCGACGGGAGCCGAAACAGCGGCGGTCACACCGGATTCGGCGAGCAGCCGCGCGCGTTCGCCCGCGTCGAGGATGTCGATGTCGCCGACCAGGCCGGTCGGGTTGTCGAGCAGTTCGTCGAGCACGCGCAGCAGGCGCTGCGACAGCGTGCGGATCTCGTCGGCGGTGAAGGTACTGGTCAGGTACTTCATCGTGATCTCGATGGTCGACTCGGCCATCACCACCAGCGTCAGCGGGTAGTGGGTGGCGTCGTCGAGGCCGACACCGGTGACCTGCATGCCGTCGATCGAGCTCGCCGCGGTGACGGCGTCCTTGTCCATCGGGTAGGACTCGAACACCAGCAGCGTGTCGAACTGCGAACCGGCGCCCGCCACCCGCTGGATGTCGGAGAGGCCGACGAAGTGGTGGCTGAGCAGTTCGGCCTGCTCGGACTGCACCCGCTTGGTGAGCTCCTCCGCGCTGATCCGGTCGTCGATCTGGATCCGCACCGGCAGGGTGTTGATGAACAGGCCGACCATGGACTCCACGCCGGGCAGCTCGGCCGGACGACCGGAGACGGTCGCGCCGAACACCACGTCGTCGCGGCCGGTGAGGCGACCGATGACGATGCCCCACGCGGTCTGGAGCAGCGTGTTCACGGTGACGCCGAGTTCACCGGCGTGCTTGCTCAGCGACCTGGTGCGGTCGCTGTCGATCTCGACGATGATCTTGTCGAGTTCGTAGCGCTCCTCGCCGCGCGGCGCGGGCGCCAGCTGGGTGGGGCCTTCGACCCCGGCCAGCGCGTCCGACCAGGCCCGCAGCGACTGCTCCCGATCCCAGCCCGAGAGCCACGACAGGAAGTTGCGGTAGGAGGCCACCCGCGGCAGCGCGGTGAGGTCACCGTGCACCGCGTAGAGCACCAGCAGGTCGCGCATGAGCAGCGGCATCGACCAGCCGTCGAGCAGGATGTGGTGCACCGTGATCGCCAGGTGCGCTTTCTCCTCCTCGGTCTTGTAGAGGCCGAAGCGGATCAGCGGCGCGGTCGCCATGTCGAACTGGTTCGCCTGGTCGGCCCGCAGCAGCTGCTGCATCCGCGGCAGGCGCTCCTCGGCGGGCAGATCGGTGAGATCGACCTCGCGCCACGGCACCTCGAGTTCGGACAGCACCACCTGCACCGGCTGACCGGCCGAATCGGTGACGAACGCGGTCCGCAGGTTCGGGTACCGGTCGAGCACGGCCTGGGCCGCGCCACGCAACCGGTCGACATCGAGCGTGCCGGTCAGGTCGAGCACGGCCTGCACGGTGTACACGTCGAAGGTGGCCGAGCTGAGCATGGCGTGGAACATCAGGCCGGCCTGCAGCGGCGAGAGCGGCCACACCTCGGCCATGGCCGGGTAGTTCGTCTCCCACAGCTCGAGGTCGGACTGCTCGACCCGCACCAGCGGCATGTCGGACGGGGTGAAGCCACCCGCGTCGCCGCGGCGCGCGTGCGTGGCGAGCGCGGTGAGCGCGGCCACGAACAGATCGGCGAACTCCCTGGCCTGCTCGGCGGTGAGCAGCCCGGTCGGGAACGCGATGTTCGCGCCCAGCTGCGGGCCCTCGTCGCCGTCGTTGACGATGGCGTTGATGTCCAGCGTCGCGTTGGCGGGCATGTCCAGGTCCATCTCGGCGTCGAGCTGCCCCAGATCCGCGACCGGCACCCAGCCGAGTTCGGCGAGTTCGGTGGGGATCTCGCCGGCCGTGGCGCGACCGAGGTAGTTGAAGCTGATCTGGCCGACGCTCGGCAGTTCGGCGCCCTCGGCGGTCAGGTACTTGAGCATGCCGTAGCCGATGCCCTTGTCGGGCACGGCGAGCATCTGCTCCTTGACCGACTTGATCACCGCACCGAGCGTGGCGCCGCCGGCGAAGGCGTCGTCGAGATCGGCGCCGGCCAGGTCGAGCCGGACCGGGAAGGCGGTGGTGAACCAGCCGACGGTGCGCGACAGGTCGGCACCGGCGACGATCTCCTCCTGGCGGCCGTGGCCCTCCAGCTTGATCAGCGCCGCCGTACCGGATTCGTCACCGCGCCAGCGGGATACGGCCAGCGCGAGCGCGGTGAGCAGGCCGTCGTTGACGCCGCCGTGGTACAGGCCGGGGATCGCCGTGAGCACCGCGTCGGTGACCTCGGGCGAGAGGGTGACCTGCACCCGGTCGACGGTGGCGAAGGTGTCGACCTTCGGGTCGAACGCCCGCGCGCCCAGCCGCGGATCGGCGGTGGTGGAGACCTCGCGCCAGAACGGCAGTTCCGCGCGACGCTCGCTCGCCTGCTCCACCAGGCTGTGCGCCCAGCGCCGCATCGAGGTGCCGTTGGCGGGCAGCGCCACCTGCTGACCGGCCGCGATCTGGCCCCAGGCCATGCCGAGGTCCGGGATCAGGATGCGCCAGGACACACCGTCGATCACGAAATGGTGGCCGACGATGAGCAGCGCGTCGCGACGACGCGGCCCGTCGGTGTTCTCGCCGAAGGCGAACCAGACGAACTGCACCATGGCGGCACCGGCCGGATCGAGTCGGCCCATGGCCTCGTCGTATTCGACGCTGGCCAGCTTGGACAGCTCCTCGTCACCGATCTCACCCGGCACCTCGACCCGCCGCACCAGCGCGGTCACGTCGACCTCGCCGGGCGCCAGCGCCTCGAAGACCCACTCACCTGCGTCTGACTGCTCCGCTCCCGAGGGCCCTGCGTGGTCACGCTCCGCTACCGACTCCGGGCCTGCCGGTCGCTCCGCTACGACCCGCGCGACCCGCGAACGGAGCACGTCGTGATGGTCGAAGACCGCGCCGATGGTGGCGTGCAGCACCTCGTCGGTGATGTTCTCAGGCAGGCGCAGCACCATCGACTGGGAGAACCGGTCGTAGGTGGAACCGCCGCTGAGGATCTGGCGCATGATCGGCAGCATCGGAATGTCGCCGACACCGCCGCCCGGCAGTTCCTCGAGCACGATCTGCTCGGCATCGCCCGCGAGCACGGCGATCTCGGCCAGCCCGGCCACGCTGCGCTTCTCGAACACGTCGCGCGGCTTGAACAGCACGCCACGGTCCTTGGCCCGGGAGACCAGCTGGATGGACAGGATCGAGTCACCGCCGAGGGCGAAGAACGAATCGTCGAGCCCGACGGCGTCCACACCGAGTACCTCGGCGAAGACGGTGGCGATGATCGCCTCGACTTCGCTTGTCGGCGTGCGGAACTCACGCGGGGCCAGCACGGGCTCCGGCAGCGCGCGCCGGTCCAGCTTGCCCGCGGGGGTCAGCGGGATCTCGTCGAGCACCATGACGGCGGCGGGCACCATGTGCGCGGGCAGCTGCTGCGCCGCGTACTCCACCAGGGCGGCCGGGTCGGCGGCCGCGCCGGGGGTGGCCCGCACGTAGGACACCAGGATGGTGGCGCCCGCGTCGGTGGTGCGGCCGATGGTGGCGGCGAACTCGACGTCGTCGTGCGCGGTGAGGACCGCGTCGATCTCGCCGAGTTCGATCCGGAAGCCGCGGATCTTCACCTGGAAGTCGTTGCGGCCCACGTACTCCACGACCGGCTTGCCGTTGACGGTGCGCCAGGCGACGACGTCACCGGTGCGGTACAGGCGCTCGCCGTCGGCGTACGGGTCGGCCACGAAGCGCTCGGCGGTGAGGCCGTGGCGCGCGTGGTACCCGCGGGCCAGGGCGACGCCGCCCAGGTACAGCTCACCGGCGACGCCCTCGGGCACCGGCCGCAGCCGGTTGTCGAGCACGTAGACGGTGGCGCCCGCGATCGGTCCACCGATGTTCATGGTGTCGCCGGGCAGCAGCGCGTCGGACAGGTTGGTCGCGATGGTCGCCTCGGTCGGGCCGTAGGCGTTGTAGAACCGGTGCCGGGCCGGATCGGCGCCCACGCTGTGCCAGTTGGCGACCAGGTCGACGGGGGCCTTGTCGCCACCGACGATGAGCGCTTCCAGCCCGGCCAGCGCCGCGGGTTCCATCGAGGCCGCGACCAGCGGGGTCAGGAACACGTGGGTGAGCTGCTGGCCGTCGATGATCTCGGCCAGTTCCTCGCCACCGACCACGCCGACGGGCGTGATGACCAGCGTGCCCGCCGAGCCGACCGCGAGCAGGAACTCGAGGATCGACGCGTCGAACGACGGCGACGCGAATGCCAGCGTGCGCGCGTCCTTGCCGAGCCCGAACTGCGCCACCTGGGCGGCGGCGAAGTTGGCCACACCGGTGTGGCTGACCACGACGCCCTTGGGCAGGCCGGTCGAGCCCGAGGTGTAGATCATGTAGGCGGTATTGCCGGTTCGGACGGCGCCGCGACGGTCCGCGTCGGTGATCGGCGCGTCGGACTGCTGGGCGATCTCGGCCCGCAGCACCGCGTCGTCGAGCACCAGCCACTCGCCCAGCGCGGGCGCGGGCAGGTGATCGACCTCGGACGACACCGTGATCCCCAGTGCCGCACCGGAATCCGACATCATGTGCGCGATGCGCTCGGCCGGGTACTTCGGGTCGACCGGCAGGAACGCGGCACCGGACTTGATCACGGCCCAGATGGCCAGGGTGGTGTCGAGCGAACGCTGCATGGCGATGGCGACGACCGTCTCCGGCGCGGCGCCGCGCGCGATGAGCACCCGCGCCAGTCGCGAGGACGCCGCGTCGAGCTCGGCGTAGGTCAGCGCGGACACCGCCGTGGTGGACAGCGCGTCCTGGTCGTCGGAGCCGACCGCGGCGAGCGCGCGGGCGAGACCGACGTCGACCGGCTCGCCCGGTGCGACGAGCGCCTGACCGTCCGGGTTGGCGGCCACGGCCTGGGCCAGCAGCTCCGGCAGGGTGCTCGTCGACGCGGCGGGCCCGCCGGTGCGGGTGAGCAGCTCGGCGCGTTCGACGGTGTCGAGGAGTTCGAGGTCACCGACCGGGGTGGTGGTGTCGGCGACGACCTCGGCCAGCAGCCGCTGGAAGCGCTGCGCGAACTTCTCGACCGTGGACTGGTCGAACAGGTCGCTGGCGTAGGAGAACTCGGCGTAGGCGCCCGCGTCGTCACCCTCGCCCGCCTCACGCACGGTGAGGAGCAGGTCGAACTTGGCGGTGTCGACGTCGAAGTCGACCGCCGAGACCGAAAGGCCCGGCAGTTCGAAGCCCGCGTCGGGCAGGTTCTCGAACGACAGCGCCACCTGGAACAGCGGGTGCCGCGCGGTGGAGCGCTCGGGGTTGAGCAGTTCCACCAGACGCTCGAACGGGATGTCGGCGTGGGCGAACGCGGCCAGGTCGGCTTCCTTGGCCTGGGCCAGCAGCTCGGTGAAGCCGAGCTGGGCGCCGACCTGCGTGCGCAGGGCCAGCGTGTTGACGAACATGCCGATCACGTCGTCGAGTTCGGCCTCGCCGCGACCGGCGATCGGGGTGCCGATGACGATGTCCTCGGTGCCCGACATGCGGGCCAGGAACACCGCGAGCGCGGTGTGCACGACCATGAACAGCGTCGCGTTCTGCTCGCGGGCGATCGCCGAGAGTCCGGCGTGGATCTCGGTGTCGATCGGGAACAGCACCCGGCCACCGGCGAAGGACTGCGTGCTCGGACGCGGCCGGTCCAGCGGCAGGTTGAGCTCGTCGGGGACGCCGGCGAGCGCGCGCTTCCAGTAGTCGGCCTGCTGGGAGATCAGGCTGGTCTCGTCGGTCTCGGCGCCGAGCACCTCGCGCTGCCAGATGCTGAAGTCGGCGTACTGCACCGGCAGCGGCGCCCAGCCCGGGGCTTCCCCGGCCGCGCGGGCGGCGTAGGCGATCATCACGTCGCGCGTCAGCGGGCCCATGGACCAGCCGTCGGCACTGATGTGGTGGGCGACGAAGACGAGAACGAACTCGCCGTCCGCGACGCGCATCAGCTCGGCGCGCAACGGAACTTCGTCGAGCACGTCGAAGCCGGTGGAGATCAGTGCCGCGATCCGGTCGGGGACCTGGTCGGGCGCGACGGTCTCCGGCGTCAGATCGGGGACGTTGCCCTCGACCGGCAGGATCACCTGGTGCGGGGTGCCGTCGGTGGACGGGTACACCGTGCGCAGGGTCTCGTGCCTGGCCAGCACATCGGCGACGGCCAGCTGCAGCGCCTCGACATCCAGCTCGCCCGTCAGGCGGACGGCGACCGGGATGTTGTTGACGGCCGAGCTGGTGTCGAACTGGTTCAGGAACCACATGCGCTGCTGCGCGAGCGAGAGCGGCACCCGCTCCGGACGCGGTCCGGCGACCAGCGCGCGTCGCCCACCGGCGCCGGCGCCCTGCTCGACCTTCACCGCGAGACCGGCCACGGTCGAGGCCTCGAACAGCAGGCGCACGGGCACCCGGCTGTCGAGCGCGGCGCCGAGGCGGGCCGCGACCTGGGTGGCCAGCAGCGAGTTGCCGCCGAGGGCGAAGAAGTCGTCGTCGGCGCCGACGCGGTCGGTGCCGAGCACGTCGGCGAACACGCCCGCCACGATCTCCTCGATCGGGGTGGACGGCGCGCGGAAGGCCTGGGCCTCGAACTCCGGCTCCGGCAGCGCCTTGCGATCGAGCTTGCCGTTGACGTTGAGCGGCAGCGCGTCGAGCACGACGAACGCCGCAGGCACCATATACGACGGCAGCCCCTCGGACAGGGTCGACTTCACCTGTGCCACATCGATGTCCCCACCGACGAGGTAGGCCACGAGGCGGTCACCGGTGCGCGGATCGGACTTGGCGATGACGGCGGCCTGCGCGATCTCGGGCAGCGCGAGCAGCGCGGCCTCGATCTCGCCGAGCTCGATGCGGAAGCCGCGGATCTTCACCTGGAAGTCGGTGCGGCCCCGGTAATCGAGTTCGCCGTCGGTCCAGGCCACCAGGTCACCGGTGCGGTACATGCGGGTGCCCGGGGTGAAGGGGTTGGCGACGAAGCGGTCGGCGGTCAGGTCGGCGCGGCCGAAGTAGCCGCGCGCCAGCTGCGCGCCCGCCAGGTACAGCTCACCCGCGACACCGTCGGGCACCGGGTGCAGACGCGAATCCAGCACGTACACCTGGCTGTTCCACTCGGGCGCGCCGATGGAGACCGAGCCCTGGTCGGCCGCGTTCACCCGGTGCGAGGTGATCGACACCGCGGCCTCGGTGGGGCCGTACAGGTTGAACAGCTCGGTGCGTGGGAACGCGGTGCGGAACCGCTGCGCGAGCGAACCCGGCAGCGCCTCACCGATCGCCAGGACCCGCCACAGCGAATCGGGCATGCCGGAGGCCAGCAGCGCGTCGAGCATGGACGGCACCACGTGCAGGGTGGTGACCCACTCGCGCGACATCAGCTCGTTCAGGTACGCCGGATCGCGATGGCCGTCGGCCGCCGCGATCACCAGGCGGCCACCGCAGACGGCGGCCGACCAGAATTCCCAGACCGAGAGGTCGAAGGTCGCGGCGGTCTTGAGCAGCACCGCGTCGGCGGCGTCCATGCCGAATTCGACCAGCTTCCACTGCAACTGGTTGGCGATGGCGCCGTGCGGCACCGCGACGCCCTTCGGCCTGCCGGTCGAACCGGAGGTGAAGATCACGTACGCGGTGTGCGCCGGGCGCAGCGGCTCGGTGCGCTCCGCGTCGGAAATCGGTGCGGCGCTGACGTCGTCGAGGCCGAGTTCGTCGATGCGCACCACGGGCGCGACATCGGTGGCGAACTCGGCGTCGGCGTCGGTCAGCACGCAGACCGGTGCCGCCGTCTCGAGGATGTAGGTGGTGCGTTCGGCCGCCTGATCCGGGTCGACCGGCACGTAGGCGCCGCCGGACTTGGCCACCGCGTACATCGCGACGACCAGATCCACCGAGCGGCGCAGCGCCAGCGCGACCCTGGCCTCGGGACCGACACCGAGCGAGATCAAGTGGCGGGCGAGGCGGTTGACCCTGGCGTCGAGTTCGGCGTAGCTGAGCTGCGCGCCGTCGTCGGTGACCAGGGCGGTCGACTTGGGATCGGCCGCCACGGTCGCGTCGAGCAGCGAGACCAGCGTGGCCTCGGTTTCGACGGTGTAGGCGGTGGCGTTGCGGGCCGTCAGCACCTGGGCGCGTTCGGCCGGGGCCAGCAGGTCGATGTCGCCGACCGCGGTGCGCGGGGTCTCGACGATCGCGCCGAGCAGGCGCACGAACCGCTCGACGAACCCTTCGACCGTGGCGTGGTCGAACAGGTCGGTGGCGTAGGTGAAGATGCCCGAAATGCCCTCGGGCTCACCGGCGTCGCCGTAGCGGTCGGTCGCGATCAGGTGCAGGTCGAACTGCGACAGCTGCGAATCGATGTCGAGGCCGGACACCCGCAGGCCGGGCAGTTCCAGGGTGGCCCGGCTGAGGTTCTGGAACGACAGACCCACCTGGAACAGCGGGTGCCGCGCGGTCGAGCGGACCGGGTTGAGGACCTCGACCAGGCGCTCGAACGGCACATCGGCGTTGGCGAAGGCCGCGATGTCGTCCTCGCGCTGGCGGGCCAGCAGCTCGGTGAAGGCCTCGCCGCCGTCGACCTTGGTGCGGAACACCAGGGTGTTGACGAACATGCCGATCATGTCGTCGAGGACGGCCTCGCCACGACCGGCCATCGGGGTGCCGATGGCGATGTCGTCGGTGCCCGACAGGCGGGCCAGCAGCACCGCGAGCGCGGTGTGCACGACCATGAACAGCGTCGCGCCCTCGGCGCGGGCCAGTTCGACCAGCGCGCGGTGGGTGTCGGCGTCGATCTGGACGTCGACCTTGCTGCCCGCGAAGGTCTGCACCGCGGGGCGCGGCCGGTCGGCGGGCAGGTCGAGCTGATCGGGCAGGTCGGCCAGGGCCTGCTTCCAGTGCGCGACCTGCTTGGCCGCCATCGAGTCCGGGTCGTCCTCGCTGCCGAGCAGCTCACGCTGCCAGATGCTGTAGTCCGCGTACTGGACGGCCAGCGGCGACCAGCCCGGCTCCTGACCGGCGGAGCGGGCCGCGTAGGCGGTCATCAGGTCGCGGGTCAGCGGGGCGACGGAGGAACCGTCACCGGAGATGTGGTGCACGACCATGGCGAGCACGAAATCGCCGGTGACCACGCGGGCGGGACCGAACTCGGCGGCCACCGGCTCGGCCTCGGTGCTCTCGGCCCGGAACAGCGCGATCCGCAACGGCACCTCGACGGTGACGTCGAAGACGGTCGACATCAGTTCCGCGACAGCCGATTCCATCTCGTCGGCGGCCACGGTGCGTTCCAGCAGTTCCGGCGCGGCCTGCGCGGGCGACAGGATCACCTGGGCCGCACCGGCTTCAGTCTGCGGGTAGACCGTGCGCAGGATCTCGTGGCGCGACACCAGGTCGATGATCGCGGCGCGCAGCGCGGCCACGTCGAGGTCACCGGTGAGGCGGACCGCGACGGGCACGTTGTAGGCCGCCGACTGGGTGTCGAAGCGGTTGAGGAACCACATGCGCTGCTGCGCCAGCGACAGCGGGATGTGCTCCGGGCGCGGACCGGCGGTGAGCGCCTTGCGGTCACCGGTCTCGGCGTGCTGCTCGATCCGGTGCGCCAGCGCCGACACCGTCGACGCCTCGAACAGCAGGCGCACGGGGATGCGGGTGTCGAGCGCCTCGCCGAGGCGGGCGGCGACCTGTGTGGCCAGCAGCGAGTTACCGCCCCAGGCGAAGAAGTCGTCGTCGAGGCCGAAGCGCTTGGCTGTGCCAGACGCAGCCGCTCCCGAGGGCCCTGCGTGGTCACGCTGCGCTACCGCCTCCGGGCCCGCCGGTCGCGGCTGGTCGAGGCGAAGGACCTCGGCGAAGGTGGCGGCGACGAGCTGTTCGCTCGGGCTCACCGGCGCGCGGAACACGGCCTTCTCGACCTCGGGCTCCGGCAGCGCCTTGCGGTCCAGCTTGCCGTTGGCGTTCAGCGGCAGCGCGTCGAGCTGGAGGAACACGGTCGGAACCATGTAGGAGGGCAGCTCGGCGCCCAGCGCGGCGCGCAACGCCATCTTGTCGATGTCGGGGGCGTCGGCGACGACATAGGCGACCAGGCGGTCACCGACCACCGGATCGGTGTGGGCGAGCACCGCGGCGGCGGTGATGCCGGGCTGCCGCAGCAGCGCGGCCTCGATCTCACCGAGCTCGATGCGGAAGCCGCGGATCTTCACCTGGAAGTCGGTGCGGCCCCGGTAGTCCAGTTCGCCGTCGGCGTTCCAGGCCACCAGGTCGCCGGTGCGGTACATGCGCTCGCCGGCGCCGGAGAACGGGTCGGCGACGAACCGGTCGGCGGTCAGGTCGGCGCGGCCGTAGTAGCCGCGCGCCAGCTGGGCGCCGGCCAGGTACAGCTCACCCGAGACACCGACCGGCACCGGGCGCAGGCGCGAATCCAGCACGTAGACACGGCTGTTCCACTCCGGCGCGCCGATCGAGACCGACACCTGGTCGGCGTCGGTGACCGCGTGGCTGGTGATCGAGACCGCGGCCTCGGTCGGGCCGTACAGGTTGAACAGCGCCGCGGTGTTGGCGCCGCGGAAGCGCTGCGCGGTGGACGCGGGCAGCGCCTCACCGATGGCGAGGACCCGGCGCAGCGTGCGCGGCAGCGCCGCACCCGACTCGGTGAGCAGCGCGTCGAGCATCGACGGCACCACGTGCAGGGTGGTGACGCCGGTGGCCCGCATCAGGTCGTTCAGGTAGGCCGGGTCGCGGTGGCCGTCGGCGGTGGCGACCACCAGGCGGGCGCCGGTGACGGCGGCGGTCCAGAACTCCCAGACCGAGAGGTCGAAGGTGGCCGCGGTCTTGAGCAGCACCGCGTCGTCCGCGCCGATCCCGAATTCGGCGGCCTCCCACAGCAACTGGTTGACGATCGCGCCGTGCGGAACGGCGACGCCCTTCGGCTTGCCGGTCGAGCCGGAGGTGAAGATCACGTACGCGGTGTTCGCGGGCAGCAGCTCCCCACGACGCTCGGTGATCGCCGCCGGGCTGACAGCGCCCAGGTCGAGTTCGTCGAGGACGACCACGTCCGCCGCCGCCGTGCTGAATTCGGCGTTCGCCGTGGTCAGCACGACCGCGGGCGCGGCCGTCTCGAGGATGTAGTCGGTGCGCTCGGCGGGCTGATCGGGGTCGATCGGCACGTAGGCCGCACCGGTGCGGGCCACCGCGTACATCGCGATGATCAGTTCGGCCGAGCGGCGGATGGCCAGAGCCACCCGGTCCTCGGTGCCGATGCCACGCTCGATCAGGTGCCGCGCGAGACGGTTGACCTCGGCGTCGAGATCGGCGTAGCTCAGTTCGCGGCGGCCTTCGGCTTCGTCGACGACCAGCGCCATCGCGTCCGGGGTGGCCGCCACGGTCGCGTCGAGCAGTGACACCAGGGTGGCGTCGGTGTCGATCGCGTGCGCGGTGTCGTTCCACGCGGTGACGATCCGCTCCGATTCCGGCGCGGTGAGCAGGTCGATATCGCCGACCGGGACGCTCGCGTCGGCGGCGACCGCGTCGAGCACGAGCAGGAAGCGGTCGGCGAAGCTCTGGACCGTCGCCTCGTCGAACAGGTCGATGGCGTAGCCGAATTCGGTGACCAGC
This sequence comes from Nocardia neocaledoniensis, assembly GCF_029868625.1. Classification (GTDB taxonomy): domain Bacteria; phylum Actinomycetota; class Actinomycetes; order Mycobacteriales; family Mycobacteriaceae; genus Nocardia; species Nocardia neocaledoniensis_A. The sequence continues at coordinate 28,146 of NZ_JARWOJ010000285.1, forward strand.
TGGGCGGGCGCGCCGTCGTCGGTGTAGCGGTCGTACAGGGTGACGTGCAGATCCGTCTTGGCCAGCTGCGAGTCGTAGTCGACGGCGCTGACCGTGAGACCCGGCAGTTCGAAGGTGGTGTCGGCCAGGTTCTGGAACGACAGACCCACCTGGAACAGCGGGTTGCGCGCGGTGGAGCGCACCGGGTTGAGCACCTCGACCAGGCGCTCGAACGGCACGTCGGCGTTGGCGAAGGCCTCGAGGTCGCGTTCGCGCACGTCGGCGAGCAGGTCGGCGAAGGAGGCCGCCGGGTCGATGGCCGTGCGGAACACCAGGGTGTTGACGAACATGCCGATCAGGTCGTCGAGTTCGCGCTCACCGCGGCCCGCGATCGGGGTGCCGACCGCGATGTCGTCGGTGCCGGACAGGCGGGCCAGCAGCACCGCGAGGGCGGCGTGCACGACCATGAACAGCGAGGCGTTGTTGGCGCGCGCCAGCTCGTGCAGGGCCGCGTGGCGGGCGGGGTCGATCTCGAAGCGGATCGCCTTGCCCTGGAACGACTGCGCGGGCGGGCGCGGCCGGTCGGCGGGCAGTTCGAGCTGGTCGGGCAGCCCGGCCAGCGCCTCGGTCCAGTAGGCGACCTGCTTGGCCGCGAGCGAGGCCGGATCGGCCTCGTCGCCGAGGACCTCGCGCTGCCACAGCGCGTAGTCGGCGTACTGCACCGGCAGCGGCGCCCACTGCGGCGCCTCACCCTGCACGCGGGCCACGTAGGCGGCCATGATGTCGCGCGCCAGCGGGCCCATGGACGAGCCGTCGGCGGAGACGTGGTGCACGGTGAAGGCGAGCACCCGGTCGGTCTCGCTGAGCTCGAACAGGGCCACCTTGAGCGGCACCTCGCGGGTGACATCGAACGTGGTCATCGCGAATTCGATGACGGCGCCGAGCAATTCGGCCTCGTCGACCGCGATGTGGTGCACCTCGGCACGGCTCTGCGCGATGGGCAGGATCACCTGGTGCGGGCCGTCGGGCGAGGCCGGGTAGGTGGTGCGCAGCATCTCGTGCCGGGCGAACACGTCACCGATGGCCTGCTCGAGCGCGGGCACGTCGAGTTCGCCGGTCAGGCGCACGGCCAGCGGGATGTTGTCCACCGCCGAGGTGGAGGTGTCGAACTGGTTGAGGAACCAGTACCGCTGCTGGGCGGGCGAGAGCGGGATACGGGCGGGCGGCTCCCCCGCGGTCAGGCGCGGGCGGGTGCGGCCGGAACCGGCGTTGCGCTCGACGGTGGCGGCCAGCGCCGACACCGTGGACGCCTCGAACAGGTCGCGGACCGAGAGCTGGGTGTCCAGGGCGGCGCCGATGCGGGCGGTGACCTGGGTCGCCAGCAGCGAGTTGCCGCCGAGTTCGAAGAAGTCGTCGTCGGCGCCGACCCGGGTCACCCCGAGCACGTCGCCGAAGGTGCCCGCCACGATCTCCTCGATCGGGGTCGACGGCGCGCGGAACACCTTGGCCTCGAACACCGGCGCGGGCAGCGCCTTGCGATCGAGCTTGCCGGAGGCGTTGAGCGGGAAGGCGTCCAGGATCACGAACGCGGTCGGCACCATGTAGCCCGGCAGCGCGCCGCCGAGTTCGGTGCGCACGGCGTCGAGATCGATGGTGATGCCGGCGGCCGGGATCAGGTAGCCCACCAGCTGGTCGCCGAGGCGCTCCTCGGAGCGGACCACGACCACCGACTGCGCGATCGACGGCAGCGCCGTGAGCGCGGACTCGATCTCACCCAGCTCGATCCGCAGACCACGCAGCTTCACCTGGAAGTCGGTGCGGCCCAGGTATTCCAGCTCACCATCGGCGGTCCAGGTGACGAGGTCACCGGTGCGGTACATGCGGGCGCCGTCGGCACCGAACGGGTCGGCGACGAAGCGGTCGGCGGTGAGGTCGGGCCGGGCGACATAGCCGCGCGCCAGCTGGACACCGGCCAGGTACAGCTCGCCGGGAACGCCGACGGGCACCGGGTGCAGGCGCGAATCCAGCACGTACACCTGGGTGTTGAACACCGGCGCGCCGATCGGCACCGAGGTGGTGTCGGCGTCGGTGACCTCGTGGAAAGTCACGTCGACCGCGGCCTCGGTGGGGCCGTACAGGTTGTGCAGCGCGGCACCCGTGAGCGCGCGCAGCCGCTGCGCGGTCGGCGCGGGCAGCGCCTCACCGGAGGCGAAGACCAGGCGCAGGCTGCTGCCGTTCGCTCGACCGTCGGCCAGGGCGACGGCGGCCGATTCGGCGAGTTCGGCCACGAACACCGACATCATCGACGGCACGAAGTGCGCGGTGGTGACGCCCTCGGTACGGATGATCTCCGCGAGGTAGGCCGGATCACGATGACCGTCCGGCTTCGCCACGACCAGGCGCGCGCCGATCTGCAAGGGCCAGAAGAACTCCCACACCGACACATCGAACGTCGCAGGCGTCTTCTGCAACACCACATCATCGGCGGTCAGACCGTACTCGGTCTGCATCCACACCAGACGGTTCACGATCGCACCGTGGCTCACGGCCACACCCTTCGGGCGGCCGGTCGAACCCGACGTGAAGATCACATACGCGGTATTCGACGGACGCAGCGGGGCGATCCGCTCGGCGTCGGTGACCGGCGCGGCGGAGTACCCGGCCAGGTCCAGGCTCTCGATGTTCAGCGCGGTGGCCGAACCCGCGTCGAAACCGTCACGGGCCGTGGTCAATACGCAGACCGGTGCCGCGGTCTCGAGCACGTAATGGGTGCGCTCGGCCGGGTGGTCGGGGTCGAGCGGCACGTAGGCGCCACCGGCCACGCTCACCGCGTACATGCCGACCACCAGCTCGAGCGAGCGGCGCATGCCGAGCGCGACCATGGTGTCCGGGCCGACGCCCTGGGCGATCAGGTGACGGGCCAGGCGGTTCACCTGTGCGGTGAACTCGGCGTAGGACAGCGTTGTCCCCCCGAAGGTGAGGGCGGGCGCGTTCGGGCTGGTCGCGGCCTGTGCCTCGAACATCGACACCAGCGTCGCGGTCTCGTCGACCGGGTGCGCGGTGGCGTTCCAGTCGGTGAGCACGCGGCGGCGTTCGGCCTGGTCGAGCAGGTCCACCTCACCGATCGCCGTGGCCGGCGCCGCGACGACCGCGGTGAGCATCCGCACCAGGCGCTGCGCGAGCGCTGCGATGGTGGCGGGCTCGAACATGTCGGTGGCGTAGGCGAATTCGGCGGCCATGCCGTCGGCCGAGCCGTCGGCGCGGTAGCGGTCGGTCAGGTTCAGGTGCAGGTCGAACTTGGCGGTCACCACGTCCAGCGGCACACCCGCGACCTCGAGGCCGGGGAGCTCGAACGAGGCCTCACCGGTGTTCTGGAACGACAGCATCACCTGCACGAGCGGATGCCGCGCCTGCGAACGGGCCGGGTTGAGGATCTCGACCAGGCGCTCGAACGGCAGGTCGGCGTGACCGAACGCGGCCAGGTCGTTCTCCCTGGTCTGCGCGAGCAGCTCGGCGAACGGCTGGGCCGGGTCGATCGCGCTGCGCAGCACGAGGGTGTTGACGAACATGCCGATCGCGTCGTCGAGCACGGCCTCGCCGCGGCCCGCGACGGCGGTGCCGATGGCGATGTCGTCGGTGCCGGACAGGCGGCCCAGCAGCGCGGCGAACGCGGCGTGCACCACCATGAACAGGCTGGCACCGTGTTCCCGGGCCAGCGCGTTCAGGCTCGCGGTGAGCGCCGGATCGATCGAGAACTCGTGCACGCCACCGCGGTTGGACGCCACGGCCGGGCGCGGCCGATCGGTGGGCAGGTCGAGCTGATCGGGCAGCCCCGCCAGGTGCGCCGACCAGTAGGCGACCTGCTGGGCGATCATCGACGACGAATCGTCTTCGGCGCCGAGGGTTTCGCGCTGCCACAGCGCGAAGTCGGCGTACTGCACCGGCAACGGCGCCCAGCCGGGCGCCTCACCGCGCGAGCGCGCCGCGTAGGCGATCATCACGTCGCGGGCCAGCGGGCGCACCGACCAACCGTCACCGGAGATGTGGTGCACCACGAACACCAGCACGTGGGTGTCGGGCTGCGAACCGTCCATCGAACCGGCGATACGGAACAGGGCGGCGTGCACCGGGACCTCGGCGGTGACGTCGAAGGCGGTGAGCACCTCGGCACTGATGCGGGCGTGCAGCTCGCCCTCGTCGACGGTGATCGGGGTCAGCGAGATCGGCGCCTGGTTGGCGGGCAGCACGACCTGCACACCCTGGCCGTCGGCGGTCTCGGGGTAGACCGTGCGCAGCACCTCGTGCCGCTCGACCACGTCGGCGACGGCCTGGCGCAGCGCCTCGACATCGAGGTCACCGGTCAGGCGCACGGCCAGCGGGATGTTGTTGACCGCGGTCGTGCTGTCGAACCGGTTGAGGAACCACATGCGCTGCTGAGCCAGCGAGAGCGGGATCCGCTCCGGGCGCGGCCCGGCGACGAGCTCGCGGCGGCTGCCGCTGCCCGCGTGCGATTCCACCTTGGCGGCGAGCGCGGCGACCGAGGGCGCCTCGAACAGCACGCGCACGGGGACGCGGGTGTCCAGGGCGGCGCCGAGGCGGGCGACCACCTGGGTGGCGATCAGCGAGTTGCCGCCCAGGTCGAAGAAGTCGTCGTCGAGGCCGACGGCGCGGTCACCCGACAGGCCGAGCACCTCGGCGAAGGTGGTCGCGACGATCTCCTCGATCGGCGTACTCGGCGCGCGGAATTCGCGTGCCTCGAACACCGGGTCGGGCAGGGCACGGCGGTCCAGCTTGCCGTTGGCACTCAGCGGCATCTCGTCGAGTGCCACGAACGCGGCCGGAACCATGTACGAGGGCAGCTGCGCGGCCAGATGTGTACGCAGCGCGTCGATCTCGGCGGTCGCGCCCGCGGCGGCCACCACGTAGCCGACGAGCTGGTCGCCGGTGCGGGCGTCCGAACGCACGACCACCACAGCCTGCGAGACGGTCTCGTGCGCGGTGAGCGCGGCCTCGATCTCGCCGAGCTCGATGCGCAGACCGCGCAGCTTCACCTGGAAGTCGGTGCGGCCCAGATAGGTGATGACACCGTCCGCGTCGCGGCGCACGAGGTCACCGGTGCGGTACATGCGGTCGCCCGCGCCGCCGAACGGGTCGGCGACAAAGCGGTCGGCGGTGAGATCGGTGCGGCCGAAGTAGCCGCGCGCCAGCTGCGCGCCGGCCAGATACAGCTCACCGGCGACGCCGGCGGCGACCGGGTGCAGACGCGAATCCAGCACGTAGGCAGCCGAATTCCAGACCGGCGCGCCGATCGGGACGGCGCCGTCGACCTGGTCGGCGACCGGGCCGTGCGTCGCGTGCACGGTGAACTCGGTGGGGCCGTACAGGTTGAACAGGGCGGCATCGCTGACGCGCCGGAACGCGGCCACCGCGTCACCGGTGAACGCCTCACCGGCGATCAGCAGGGCGCGCAGCGAGGACAGAGCTGCGCCCTCGGGATCGACACTGCCCGCGAAGACGGTCAGCATCGACGGCACGAAGGAGGTCATCGTGACGCGCTGAGCGGCGATGACATCGGCGAGGTACTGCGGGTCGCGGTGGCCGTCGGGGCTCGCCACGACGATCCGGCCGCCGGTGCTGAGCGGACCGAACAGCTCCCACACCGACACGTCGAAGGTGGCGGGGGTCTTGAACAGCACCACGTCGTCGGCGCCGATGCCGTATTCGCCGGTGATCCACCGGATCTGGTTGACCACGGCGGCATGCGGCACCGCGACGCCCTTCGGGCGGCCGGTCGAACCCGAGGTGAAGATGACGTAGGCCGGGTGCTGCGGGCGCAGCGGCGCGAGGCGCTCGGCATCGGTCACCGGCGCGTCGGAGTAGGCCGCCACCTCGAGGGTGTCGATGGCCAGGGTCGGCAGCTCGCCCGCGTCGAAGGCCTCGCGGCCCGTGGTGAGGACGACCACGGGAGCGGCCGTCTCGAGCACGTAGGCGATGCGGTCGGCGGGCTGGTCGAGGTCGAGCGGCACGTAGCCGCCGCCCGCTTCCTGCACCGCGTACGCGGCGACGACCAGGTCGATGCTCCGGCGCAGGCCGAGCGCGACCAGGGTCTCCGGGCCGACGCCCGCCTCGATCAGGCGATGCGCCAAACGGTGTACGCGCGAGGCGAATTCGGCGTAGGTGAGGGTGGCGCCGGTGCCGGGGTCGACGAGGGCGACCGCGTCGGGGGTGGCCGCGGCCTGGCGCCCGAACTCCTCGACGAGGGTGCCCGCGGCGGGCAGCTCGCGCGCGGTGTCGTTCCACCCGCGCACGGCGAGCGCGGTCTCGGCGGCATCGAGCAGCGCGATGTCGCCGACGGCACGGGTCGGGTCGGCCGCGAGCTCGGCGAGCAGGCGGGCGAACCGGGCGCCGAAGCCGTCCATGGTGGCCGCGTCGAACAGATCGGTGGCGTAGATCAGCTCGGCGACGATGCCCGAGGGCGAGTCGGCGGGCTTCTCGGTGAGCACCACCTGCAGGTCGAACTTGGCCACGTCGACCGCGAGGTCGACGCCGCTGACCGTGAGGCCCGGCAGTTCCAGGCTGGTCTGGCCGGTGTTCTGGAACGACAGCATCACCTGGAACAGCGGGTGGCGCGCCTGCGAACGGGCCGGATTGATGATCTCGACCAGGCGCTCGAACGGCAGGTCGGCGTGACCGAACGCGGCGATGTCGCGGGCGCGGACCTCGCCGAGCAGCTCGGTGAAGCCGGCGTCGCCGTCGACCTCGGTGCGCAGCACCAGGGTGTTGACGAACATGCCGATCAGGTCGTCGAGCGCGCGCTCGCCACGACCCGCGATCGGGGTGCCGATCGCGATGTCGGTCTCCCCGGACAGCCGCGAGAGCAGCACGGCCAGCGCCGCGTGGGCGACCATGAACAGCGTCGCGCCGCGGGTGCGGGCCAGTTCCGTCAGCGCCGCGTGGGTGTCGGCATCGATCTCGAAGGTGTGGGTGGCGCCGCGACCGCTCGCGACCGCCGGACGCGGCCGGTCGGCGGGCAGGTCGAGCTGCTCGGGCAGGCCGCGCAGCTGTTCGGCCCAGAACGAGATCTGCTGGGAGATCACGGACTTGGCGTCGTCCTCGTCGCCGAGCACGGCGCGCTGCCAGAGGGCGAAGTCGGCGTACTGGACCTCGAGCGGACGCCAGGCCGGCTCGGCGCCCTCGACGCGGGCGCTGTAGGCGGTCATCACGTCGCGGGTGAGTGGGCCCATGGAGAAGCCGTCGGCCGAGATGTGGTGCACCACGAGAGCGAGCACGTGTTCGGTCGGGCTCAGTTCGAACAGCGCGGCCCGGAACGGCACCTCGGCGGTGACGTCGAACGCGGTGCGGACCAGGTCCGCGAGTCGTCGCGGCAGTTCGGCCGCCGTGGTGTCGATCGGCGCGAGGTCGGGGATGACCTTGCCGGTCGGCACGATCACCTGGTGGGCCGCGCCCGAGACCTCGGGGTAGTAGGTGCGCAGCGACTCGTGGCGGGCGAGCACGTCGGCCACGGCCACCTGCAGCGCCTGCCGGTCGAGCAGGCCCGACAGCCGCACGGCGGCCGGGATGTTGTCGACCGCGGACTCCGGGTCGAACCGGTTGAGGAACCACATGCGCTGCTGGGCCAGCGACAGCGGCACCCGCTCGGGGCGCTGCTGCGGGACCAGCGCGGCCCGGCGATCGGTACCGGAGTGCGTCTCGGCGCGAGCGGCCAGCGCGGCGACGGTGGCCGACTCGAACAGCTCGCGCACGCCGATGTCGGACTCGAGCGCGGCCGACAGGCGGGCCGCGACGCGGGTCGCGGTCAGCGAGTTGCCGCCGAGGGCGAAGAAGTCGTCGTCGAGGCCGACCCGCTCCAGGCCGAGCACCTCGGCGAAGGTGGCGGCGACGATCTCCTCGACCGGCGTGGTCGGCGCGCGGAACACCGCGGCCTCGAACACGGGCGCGGGCAGCGCCTTGCGGTCGAGCTTGCCGGAGGCGTTGAGCGGGAACTCGTCGAGGACGACGATCACCGCGGGCACCATGTAGGCGGGCAGGTTCTCGCCGAGCTGCTCGCGGGCGTCCTCGATGTCGACGCTGCGACCCGGCGCGGGGATGACGTAGGCCACCAGCTGGTCACCGGTGTGCTGATCGCCGCGGACCACGACCACCGACTGGGCGACCTCGTCGAGGCCGGTCAGCGCCGACTCGATCTCGCCCAGCTCGATGCGCAGACCGCGCAGCTTCACCTGGAAGTCGGTGCGGCCCAGGTATTCCAGCTCGCCGTGCTCGGTCCAGGCGACGAGGTCGCCGGTGCGGTACATGCGCTGCCCGTCGTCCTCGAACGGGTTGGCGACGAAGCGGTCGGCGGTCAGATCGGGCCGCGCGACGTAGCCGCGCGCCAGCTGAGTGCCCGCCAGGTACAGCTCACCCGCGACACCCACCGGAACCGGCCGCAGCCGCGAATCCAGCACATAGACCTCGGTGTTGAACACCGGGGCGCCGATCGGGACGGTGTCGGTGTCGGTGTCGACGACCTCGTGGAAGGTGACGTCGACCGCGGCCTCGGTGGGGCCGTACAGGTTGTGCAGCGTGGCGCCGGTGAGCTCGCGCAGCCGGTGCGCGGGCTTGGGCGGCAGCGCCTCGCCCGAGGCGAACACCAGCCGCAGCGACTCGCAGCGCGCGGCCGCGGCGTCGGCGACGAAGACCGCGAGCATCGACGGCACGAAGTGGGTGACGGTGACGCCCTCGGTACGGATGATCTCAGCCAGGTAAGCCGGATCACGATGACCGTCCGGCTTCGCCACGACCAGGCGCGCGCCGATCTGCAAGGGCCAGAAGAACTCCCACACCGACACATCGAACGTGGCAGGCGTCTTCTGCAACACCACATCGTCGGCGGTCAGACCGTACTCGGTCTGCATCCACACCAGACGGTTCACGATCGCACCGTGGCTCACGGCCACACCCTTCGGGCGGCCGGTCGAACCCGACGTGAAGATCACATACGCGGTATTCGACGGACGCAGCGGCGTACCGCGTTCCGCGTCGGTGACGCGGGTCTCCGCGTAGCCCTCCAGATCGAGCAGGTCGATGCGCACCTGGGCGGTGTCGATCTCGAGATCGGTGCCCGAGGTGAGCACACACACCGGATCGGCCGTCGCCAGAATGTATTCCGTGCGCTCGGCCGGATGATCGGGGTCGAGCGGCACGTAGGCGCCACCGGCCACGCTCACCGCGTACATGCCGACCACCAGGTCGATAGAGCGGCGCATGCCAAGGGCCACATAGCTTTCCGGGCCGACGCCGCGATCGATCAGCCAGCGCGCCAGGCGGTACACCTCGTCGGCGAACTCGGCGTAGGACAGACTCGTCCCCTCGAAGGTGAGGGCGGTCGCCTGCGGGGTCTTCGCCAGCTGCGCCTCGAACATCGAGACGAGGGTGGCCCGCTGGTCCACCTCGTGCGCGGTGGCGTTCCACTCGCGCACGACGAGCGCGCGCTCGGCGGCGTCGAGCAGTTCGATATCGCCCACGGCCACACCGGGTTCGGCGGTGATCGCGGTGAGCACCCGGATCAGGCGTTCGGCGATGCGGTGCACGGTGGCGGCGTCGAACAGATCGCTCAGGTAGCCGGCGCGGATGCGCAGCTTGGTGTCGAGCTGGGCGATCAGCGACAGCGGGTAGTGCGTGGCGTCGGCGGCGTCGAGGCCGGTCACGGCCATGCCGTCGATGTCGGCGGCCTGGGCCTTGATGCCCTCGGCGTCGACCGGGTAGGACTCGAAGACGACCAGCGAGTCGAACAGCCCGCCGATGCCCGCCGCCGACTGGATCTCGGCCAGGCCGATGTAGTGGTGATCGAGCAGGTCGGCCTGCTCCCCCTGGGTCCGGGTGAGCACCTCGCGCACCGACTCGGCGGCGTCGAAGCGCACACGCACCGGGACGGTGTTGATGAACAGGCCCACCATGGATTCCACACCGGACAGCTGGGCCGGGCGGCCGGAGACGGTGGTGCCGAACAGCACGTCGTCGCGGCCGGTCATCCGGCCGAGCACGATCGACCAGGCGACCTGGAGCACCGTGTTCGGGGTGACGCCGAGCTCGGCGGCGAGGGCGACCAGGCGCGCCGTGGTCGGCTCGTCGAGGTCGAACAGGTACTCGTCGGACAGGGCCGTGATCTCGCGGCTCGCGTCGGGCCTGGCCAGCAGGGTCGGCTCGGTGACGCCGCGCAGCGCGTCCGACCACGCCGCGACCGACACCGAATGATCCTGCTGGGCGACCCATTCCAGGAAGTGCCGGTACGAGCGGACGGCGGGCAGCGCGCTCGCGTCGCCGTGCAGCGCGTAGAGCGCGAGCAGGTCGCGCATCACCAGCGGGGTCGACCAGCCGTCGAGCAGGATGTGGTGGTTGGACACCACGAAGCGCCATTCGTGCTCGGCGACCCGGATCAGGGTGAACCGGATCAGCGGCGGCGCGGCCAGGTCGAAGCGGGCATTGCGGTCGGCCTCGACGAGGTCGGCGAACTCGCCGGTCTCCGCGGTGCGACCGGCGGGCTCGGAGGCGGTAGCGGAGCGTGACCACGCAGAGCCCTCGGGAGCACCGCCATCAGACACCCTGCGGTCGTGTTCGGTCCACGCGACCTGGGCGTGGTCGAGGACGATCTGCACGGCGTTGCCGTCGCCGTCGGTGACGAACGCGGTGCGCAGGGTCTCGTGCCGGTCGAGCAGGGCCTGGGCGGCGGCGCGCAGACGGGTGGCGTCGACGCGACCGGTCAGCGTCAGGACCGCCTGCGCGGTGTAGACGTCGACCGAGCTGGCAGCCAGGCGGGCGTGGAAGAACAGGCCGGCCTGCAGCGCGGCCAGCGGCCACACCTGGGTCAGCTCGGGGTAGCGGCGC
>NZ_JARWOJ010000286.1 GCF_029868625.1 Nocardia neocaledoniensis
GAGCGATCGGTCAGAAATCTGGTTCGAGCTGTGGGTGCGCAACCTCGCCAGGAGGCGGAAGGTCGAACAGGTCGCCGTCTGCGATGCCGTAGCTGTCCTCGATGCCGGTGGCGGCGATCGCGGCACCGATCCCCGCGCCACCGTCGGGTTCTGAAGGGGCTGTGTGCCAGGTGGTTTCGGCGGCGGTTTCGAGCAGGTGCGGGGCTGGGGGCAGTTGGTGGGGTGCGCTGTGGGCGAGGTCGATTCCGACCATGCGCATCGCCGCGACCCGGATCCGCCCTTCACGGACCCGGCCCACGTGGGTGAGTTCGCGCCATTGACGCCCCTGATCGGGTGCCGACTGCTGCGAGATCTGGTCCAGGCGGGCTTGCCAGTCGGCCGCCTCGAGCGACCACCAACCGCTGGTTTCGGCCTCGGTGACGTCCAGGGCGGTGGCGACCATCGCGACCCGCAACCACTGCAACCGCAGATGCTCGGTCAACTTGCCGGCTGCCTGCACGGTTATGGTGGCGTGGTCGCGGCGGACCGGTCGAACCGCGGCCAAGGTCGAGAGTGTGTCGACCTGGTGGTGGAGCTGGGCGATCAGCAGCGACCGTGCCACCGGACGGCGTGGCGGCAGCGAAACTGCGTCGGTTGCTCTGCGTCCTTGCTGACCAGACTTCTTCGCGTGAGCGATCCAGTTGGCGGGTACACCGATCGCCACCGCTTGTTCATGCACGACGCGCCCGACGACCGACAGATCCCGAAACGTCTTGGTGCGGTTGTGGGGTTCCCGCGCCAACTGCCTCAGATCGACGCTGACGTTATGGATCAGCGCCGCCATCCGACGATGCAGCAGCACCACCCCACCACCTTCGAGATGGTGAGGTGCCGCGACCAGCGCCCGGCTAATGGGATCCGGGGATGTTGTGCGCTCAACCATGATCGGCCACCGAGGTGATGCGGTAGCTCGACATCCGCCACCCCTGCGGGGTTTCAGCAACCGTGACGGTCACCCGCATCCGCCGGTACATCGTGGTGGAACCGTCGCGGTGGAGCACCTGTTGGGTCACCGTCGCCGTGACCGTTGTTCCGATCTCAGTGGTTTGTCCTTGCTCGGCGTCGACCAGGGCGGTGACGATGTCGTTGCTGTCGCGCCACGCCGCCCATTCCGGTAGCGGCGCCGCCACGCTCGCGGGACCGCTGCTCGCCGCCGAGGCGGCCAGTTCGCCGGTAAGCCACTGCGCGGCACGAACCAACCCGGCACCTGGGCCGGGATCGGTGCGAGGCTGCCAGGAGAACATTGCCGCCAAACCCATCTGGGTGACCGTCACCGCATCGGCGTCCTCGGGCTCGGGCCCTTCCACGTGGGCGGCACCAGGGGTGTGCGTATCGGGCGCGGGCCCGGATTCCTCGGCGCCGCCTGTCAGTACCGTGATGAGCACAATCAGGACGGCCGCAATACCGACGATCACAGCGGCGAGAGGTAGACGCTTCATCATGGTGACCTCAGCTCAGCGTCGTCGCCATTTGCGTGGCCATCGCGAGAATGTTGGCCACGTACGGGCGGGTCTGAATCTCGTAATCCGCTGAGCCCGTAGGGAATCCACCCGAACGCAGCACGGCATGTTCGCCGGCGTTGTAGCCGGCGAGGTAGAGCTCGGCGGCCCCGTTGGGGGCTACGACCTTGCCTTCACTGATCCAGGTGTCGACTTTGTCGGCGATGTCGCACATGTAGCGGGCTTGCCCGATGATCGCGTCGCCGTCGTCCCATACCGACGCGACCCCGTTGCCGTCGGCGTCGATCACATACGGTTGCCCGTCGGAGGCGAGCGCGGTCGCGGTCCCAGGCAGGAACTGGGCTAACCCCTGGGCACCCGCCGGGGAGGTCAGCCCCCGCTGGAACCCGGATTCCTGTTTGCCCTGTGCCGCCAGCAACGGCGAGGTGATCTGCGGACACACGGTTCCACCCAGCTGGTACCAGGGCAGCAGTTCCTCGGGGACCGTGCCGGGGTTCAGGTCGGTGTCGCCGAGGGCGGGCCCGCACACGGTCGTGGTCGCAGCCCCCGCGGAGTCCGTGGTGACCGGGCCGATCGGTGTGCCGTCGGGGTATCCGCCACCCAGCGTGGTGACATGAACGTGATCGAAGTGGTTCGCCGTCACACTGCCGCGTTCTTCCATCAGGTTGGACTCGCCGGTGGCCGAGCGGTAGGTCTGGCGCCAGATCAGGTAGTCGATGCGCAACGCGGCAGCGTTGGTGACCACGAAGTCGGCGATCCGATCACCGAGTGCTTTGCCTTGACCCGACATCGGGTCGGGGATCATGATGTCGATCGCCCGCCCGCTCGGGTGGTCAGGCAGGTCGTCCTTACGGTGCCCCTCGATATCGCGGACCTGTGGAAATTGCTGAACAATGGTGCGTGCCAGACGGATCGTGTCGACCTGCAAACGGTCTTCGGACCCGATTGACGCGGGCATCGGCGCCAACTCGGTCCCTGCTGCTGTTCCGGCTTCGATCACCGCGCCTTCGCCCGGGGTAGGCGCCGTCGACGATCCGGCATCGGTCGATCCGACCGGGCTGGTCGGCGCCGACCCATCGTGCAGCCACGGCATCGGATCGATTGCGGTGCCGCCGCCGAATCGTCCTCCGCCGGTCCAGATTTCGAGGTGCAGGTGTGCACCGTCTGGGCCTGCGGGGACGGTCTGACCGTTGTAGCCGACTCCGGCGATCCGCTGCCCGATCCCCACGTTCTGGCCTTGTGTGACGTAGACGTCGTCGGCGAACATGTGCCCGTAGACCGAGGACACGATCTCGCCGTCGATGTTGTGGTCGATGACCACCCAGATCCCGAACCCGCTGGCCTCGCCCACGCGCACGACGACCCCGTCGGCGACGGCGTAGATCGGGGTCTTGGGTGCGGCGGCGAAGTCTTGGCCTTGATGCGGTGTGCCCCACCGCATTCCGAAACCTGAGGTCAGGGTGTAGGTGCCCTCAGTCATCGGCATCGTCCTCGCAGTACCGGATGAGGGCGCTTGGTTCGTCGCTGTGGTCGGTGGGCAGCCCCGCTCCTGGGCGCTGCCGGCGAACAGCAGCAGCACCAGCAGCAGGACCGCACCCACGACCGCGGTCGTTGCCCGCGCGGCGCCACTCATTGGCCCACCAGGTCTGAGCACGTGGCGCAAGTGCGGACGGCGGGGGCGCGATATCGACGTCGACCATGCTCAACGGTGCTCATCGCGAGTTCTGTCAGCGTCGCCCGGACGGGATTTTCCACGCGGTGTTTCGTGCGCGAACCATGCCGTTCTCGCTGATGTGTCGAAATTTGGTTTCATTGTGTTCTCACCTATCAATGGGTGTGCGCGAATTACTCGTCTGCGGTAGCGAATGGCCAGCCGGATTTCGTCAGGCGAAATCCGGGCCGATTGCGGTGTCGTGGGTAGATCCGGGCTGTGCTACGTCGGCCTCAGCGTGGTCGGGGGCCTCCACATCTGGGCCACTGTCTCCGAGAGCGGCATTCACGGCCTCCGCGATTCCCGGTTGCGGTTCTATAGCGTCACCGGCGTCGACTGACCGGTCGCGCGCGCTCACCACGATGCTCATGTTGGCCTTCTCGGTCGGACCCTCACCTGAGGCGGCGGCATAGGCGACAACGCCACCGGTGGTGGTGACCACCTCGTTCACCAGCTCACGCACGTCATCTGCGAACGGTGCAGCGGTGTCGAATGGTTCGGTGCGTGTCGTGAGGGCGATCGGCCCGGTCCAGCCCGTCGGATCGCGGTATCCCAGGCGGGTCAGGATCTGCTCGCTGAGCGGGTTCGCTGCCTCCGCGTGCGGGACGTACCAGACCTGGACCCGATCGGCCAAAGACATTCGCATGCGCAGCCGGTCGACCTCGAGCACATCCATCATGTCCTCGACATCACCTCGCCCGTAAACGGCTGTGCGGCCCATCTGCAATACGACGAAATCAATTGGCTCGTTCATCGACTTGCCTGATATTCAGTCGTGGCGGTGTTGTGCTCGTTGTGGGGGCGATACACTCTGTCCTCCAATGGATTCGATTTCTGGGAAAGAATTTCGAGGCGCTGATACACCAACCCGGACCCGGCACCAGACTCGCGCGTGAACAATGGGTGCCGATGAATTGCGAGGGCGCTGCGAATCGTCGGACCGGTACTCATGGCGGGTTCACCGACCCGGCGGAGGTTTGGCCGAGGTTGTCGAAGCGGCGGTTGGTGTTGTGGACCTCGGAGTCGCGTTCGGTGGGGGTGAACACCATCCGGAACGGGATACCGGGCTGCTCGGCTTCCCCGGTCTTGAGCAGGTAACACCCTGTGCCCGGCGGTATCTCACGGCGCGTGGTGTCGAGGTCGTCGTCGCTGGGTGGGCGTGGCGCTGCCCAGGAGGTGACCAGCAGTTTCTCGGTGTCGGTCATCCCCGCGACCGCGGCGATGCGGTGGGCTTCTTCGGGGCCGACCGGGCCGATGATCTTCGCCCGGGCCCGTTCGAAGAACCCGAGCGCTTTGGCTTGTGCGGCGGGGGAATCGAAGGCGGCGAGGTCTTTGATGGTGTGCGAGCACATGATCAACCCGGTCGCCAAGCCGCGGTTGAGCCGGGTGAGTGCGTCGACGCGGTCGACCATGAATTCCCCGACGCCGAGCACCCGCCAGATCTCATCCATCACCACCTCGAACGTCCGGGCGGGGGCCAGCCCGGCGTCGGCGAGGGCGTGGGCGGCGGCGACCGCGCCGAAACCGTCGGACCAGCAGGTCATCAGCACGGCGGCCAGCAGTTTGGTGTCGCCTTCGGGGATGCGGGAGATGTCGATGCAGATCGCGGGACTCGACAGATCCAGCCGCGTCGAGGTGGGGCCGTTGAAGATCGCCCCGAACGGTCCTTCGACCAAAGCCCGCATCGACCGGCGCAACGGTTTCGTCGCTGTCCGGTAGGAGATTTCGTCGTCTTCCTCGGCGAACGCACGCAGCCGCTCCCCGCCCGCCGAGATCACCGCCAGCAGGTCTTCCAGCAGCGGCGGGTCCTCGTGGGTGAAACCACCAGCTGGGCTGTAGAGCTCGCGCAGACCGGCAGCGAGCAACACTTCCTCGTAGTCCTCGACCCGGGCACCGCGCACCAGCTCGATCAACCCGGCGACGATGTTGATCTGCCCCGCTTCGACCCGTGCCATCACCTGAGTGCGCTGATCGGCATCAGTCAGGGCGGCGATGACGGCGCCGAGGGCGCCGACGTCGAGGGGGTTGATGGTGCCGTGGCCGTAGCCGACATCGACGACCTGGCCGCCGAGACGCTCGACCAGGTCGCGGTACTCGCCTTTCGTGTCGCCCATGCACAGCACGGTCTCCCCCGCCGCCACAGCGCCGGTCATGATGCGCCGGATCAGCGAGGACTTACCGAACCCGTTGAGCGCCAACACAAACGCGATCGGCGCGGTGATGAACCCCCGCAAAAACCACGACATCGGATCGAAATGCACCGGCGCACCGGTGATGTAATGACTGCCGACCGGCACACCCGCGGTCGGGGCGCTGGCCCCGACACAGAACGGCCACAACCCCGCCACCTGCACAGTCGTGGCACGCCACTCCGGGGTGCGCGGCACCACCGACGCACGCCCACCCCCAGCACCGACGTAGCCGCGGTCGGTCAACACCGGCGCGAGAAGATCGAACCCATCCCCAGCAGCACCCTCGCGGCGCCGCGCCGCGGTCGCGCGGCGATGATCGTCACTGGACAGCAGCATCCGAGCCCGCCGCCCCCGCAACCCGACCTGCGTGGCCGCGACCTCGACTTCCGCGCGGCGGGTTCTGCTCAGAACCCTGATGCCCTCGATGATTTCGGTTCTCGCGGGCTTGTCTCGGCCCGGCGAGCCGTTCGCGTGCCCGGTCATCCCGAGACCCGCTCGGAAATGGAGGCGTGCTCGGGCAAAATCAGCCCGATCCCGAGCGAGGCGGCGAAGCCGGCGGCTTGGTAGCCGTAGCAGCGGCGCACCGTCAACCGTGACGCCGCCGCCATCCCCTTGACCGAGGCCTCGATACCGGGCAGATCCGCGTCGAGGTGATCGGTCACCGTCACCAACACCCCGAACAAAGTCAACCCCGCCCCGCGAGCTTGCTCCTCCCGGGCAGCGGAGGTGTTGCCGACCCGGATGCGCGCCGCCGCTGATGAGATGCCGCGTTCGGTCTGTTCGGCGGCGACCGCGTCACGGAAGTCCGAATCGACCAGCGACGTCGCTTCTGCTGCCGAATGCAGGCGGTAGACGATCGCGACCCGCTTACGTGGAACGTCCGGGCGCGGCCGGAGCAGTTCCTCGAGGACTGTTTCCATCACCGCGCCACGGGGTGCGCCGTCCATTTCCCAGGTGATCGAGCGGGCCCCGTCGTGGACGTAGTGATCCCACCGATCCTGATGGGCAAGCGGGCCGACCGAGTCCCACGACTGCGACTCCACGATCCGCGCCCCCGCCGCCTCCACATCACGCTGAGAGGCCAGGTCGAACCGGCTGCGCACCAATCCCAGCACCTCCCACGCTTGCAGGGGTGTGGCGGGCAGGCCGGCGCGGGCGAGCTGGGACAACACCGATTGCAGGCGTTGCCCGATCTCACGGGCCTGCTCGGCCTGATCACGGCGGATACGGCCCTTGCCGATCGCCCGATAAGTGATCGCGATCCGCGCCTCGATCCGCACCCCCACCCCGCCGCTATCGGCAGCCGCTTCGGTCATCACCGCCTTGGCGAAATCGGGGGCACTCGGGCGGATCAGCCGGGTGACTTCCCGGGTTTGCTTCAACCGGGTTTCCACCACGTTGTCCAGCACCGCGGTCACCGCCACCACTTCACCGCCGCGGCTCTGTGAGGCCAGGAACTGGCCGTATCCCTCGACCCAGGAATCGATCTGGGCCTGATCGACAAGTTCCTTGCCGCGCGGGATCACCCGCACGACCACTGTGTAGTGATCGCTGTGCCGGATATGCAGCATCGCGAACCGCTTCCCACCCGGCGTCTCATACTCGGTCAAACGCGAATCAGCCAGCAAGCCCGGCAATTCCGCTAGCCCCGGCAGGCGGGAGAACCGACCCGAACGGTAGGTCAGCTCACCGCGAGAACGCGCACGCGCGAACTGAACCCGCAACAGCAACAGCTCCCACCCCGTACGCCCGTTGCGGGTCACCGCCAGCGGTACGAACACCACCGCCGCCCCGGCCAGGACCGCTCCAGCGAATCCGAGGGAGCGGGTGATCATGAACGACACCATCACCGTGATCACCAGGCCGAGTCCGAGGAGCGACACGCCCCAGGTCAATCCGAAGAACCCGGCCGAGCGCGGCTGTTCCCACCGCCCATACATTCGTGTGCTCATCGGCGGACCTCCCCGGGCCCGAGCGAGTCCGGATCCAACTGGCCCGACGATTCCGGGACGGCACGTTGAGCGGTGGACGCGATGCCTTGCAGCGCACCGACCGCGAGCTGGGCTCCCAACATCGCCGCACCCGCAGGGCCCGCACCCATCGCACCTGTGGCCGCGGCACTGCCCGACCCACCGGCACCGGCGGCGGAGGCACGGCCCGCGCTCGAGCCACCTGCGCTCGAACCACCCCCGCCTGCCGGCGCAGATCTGGACGCGCCACCGCCCGATGCGGGGGCTGATCCTCCGGGTGGCGAGCCTGAATTCGCCGCCATCGGTCTGGCCCCACCGGTGCCGCCCGGCGGAGAGGACGACCCGCTCGGGCTCGACGACCCTGGCGACGAGCCAGACCTTTCGGCCTCCGAGACCTTTCTGGCTTGTGACCCCCGGCGGCCGGCCGCCGACATCGCGATCCCGGCACCGGCACCGGCCAACGCCGATGCCGCGCCGCCGCCACCACCGAGGGTGGCCACTGCGGGTGCGATCAACCGGATCAGCGCAGGAAGCACGATGACGCTCATCAGCATCAAGATCAGGCCGAGCAGCATCAGCTGGGGATCGGTCTGTTCCTCGGTGCCGAGGACGGTGAACGCGATTGCATAGACCAGGGCCCCGACCGGCTTCCACAGCACGAATGCCAGCGACCACGCCAGAAGGCGTTTGTAAGCTTGCGAGCCGGCCGAAGACCCGGATGCGGCGGCGACCAACGGGATCACCGCGACGACCACGACCAGCAACGCCTGCCGGATCACCAGCATGACCAACTGAACCAGCATGCTGATCACGCCGAGCAGACCGACGAGCAGAAGAATCCCAGGCCCGAGATCGCCCGTGATGTCGCGGTCGAGGATCCGGCCGATCGCGTTCTCGAGGTCTCCGCGCGTAGCGTCGAAGATCACCCAGTTGGCGAACTGGTCTCCGGCATTCGTGCCTACCGTGATGAGCGTCGCGAAGGTCATCGACGCGAAAATGGCACGAGCGAGCATCAGGAAACTCTCCTGCGCTTCTCCCGCCACGCCACCACGTTTGGCCAGAGCCAGCCGTGCCGCCGCGAACATGATTCCCGCAGTCAAGAGCACCACCTGCAGACCGACGGTGTAGTCCCTGATCTGCGTGAGGACAGGAGCGGGCTGTCCGGCCGAGGAGGACAGTTGCGGCGACGGAAATTTCGTCCACCACGTCATCCCCATTCTCAGGAGATTCGCCAAGGCTGTTAGCAGGATGTTGACAAGCCCATCGACCACGGAGTCACCCGCTAGGTCTGCGGCGACGCCGCCGAACTGGCAGGCCTCCCGCACTCCCGGAAGCACAGTGCAGGCGACATCGGGGACCTGCGTTCGCGCTGGCCCTGCCGCCAGCGGCGCCGCAGCGTCGAGAAAACTGTTCATGATCGGACCTTCCAATCACCGAACCCGGCCACCGACGCGGTCGGAGTCGCTGGGCGCCACAGGCTTTCGACGTCGTCAGGTACCCGGACGCGCCAGTCGCCCTCGACCCAGACCATCGGCCAGGTCGCAATGGCGTATCCGGTCGTGGAACGGACCGCGAGCTGCACGACGGCCAAGTCGTCGCGGTAGCCCGGTTGGATCCGCACACCTTCGGGCACGGTCACGTAGCGCGCTGCGCCCGGGGTGTCTGCCCGTGACCGCGCGAACCGGTCGATCAACGCCTGTCCGCCGCCATAGAAACGCTCGCCCACGACATCTCGCCAGATCGGGTCCGGCGCGGCATAGACCCGCCCGACCGCATCCAACGCCGCCAACGCCGCCCCTTGCGGTGTGCGCGCGAACCCTTCCGCAACACCGGTGTCGATGCGGGCAGGGCCGTCGCTGCCCGATACCGCGACCGCGGCGCCGCCCCAGATGCGCTGCCACTGCAACCGCGCTGGTGGTGCGCTCAGATAGTCCGGTCGCGCCGGGTCGACACGGTCCCGCGCGCTTTGCGGCAAGACGGCACCAGCTTCCTCCGCTGGCGCTTCGAGGCGGTTGCCGAACATGTCGACCGTCGGCGGACGCGCCGCTGACGATGCCGTTGATGGCACTGCGGTCGTCGAGCCCTGTCCGTTCTTGGCAGGGGGTTGGGTGGTGTCGGTGTTGCCGTCGCCGGTGACGGTCAGGACGAAGACGGTGATCACGACGGCGGTGATGATGCTGAGTAGCAGGACTAGGGTTCGAGTGGCACGCATCAGCTGGTCCTCAGGGTCTCGGCAGGGCGACCATGTCAGCGGGGGCGGAATCGACTGCGGTGACCGGGCTTTCGGTCACCGTGTCGGGCAGGCGCAGTCGCCACCCGTCGGGGGCCCAGATGACGGTGGCGGTGTTGCGGGTTGTCGAGTTGTCCGGGTAGCGGGAGAAGGTGTGGACCTGGGCTTCGGTGTCGGCGTAGGCGGTGACGAGGTAGCCGAGGATGGTGGGCACCGTGTCGGTGGCCGGGGTGGTGATCGAGACTTGTGCGCGTGCTGTGGCCCAGGCATCGCGGCCTGGGCCGGGGGCGATCATGCGGTGCCCGACCGCCGCCCATCCGCTGTCGGGTGCGACCGACATGCGCACGGTCGTGTGGATCGCGGCCAGGGCGGCGCCGGCCGGGGACCGGTCGAAGTCGGTGGCGGTCGCACCGTCGATCA
>NZ_JARWOJ010000287.1 GCF_029868625.1 Nocardia neocaledoniensis
CCCCCCCCCCCCCCCCCCCGGCGCCGCCCCCCGCCGCGGCGCGGGCGCCCCCCCCCCGGGGGGGGGGGGGGGGGGGGGGGGGGGGGGGGGGGGGGGGGGGCCCCCCCCCCCCCCCCCCGCTGCCGTTGCTGACGCGCACGCCGTACTTCTGCTCCGGGTGCCCGCACAACATCTCCACCAAGACACCGGCGGGGGCGACGGTCGGCGCAGGCATCGGCTGCCACGGGATGGTGTCGCTGATGAGTCCCGCGCAGGTGGGCGATGTCACCGGCCTCACCCAGATGGGCGGCGAAGGCGCGCAGTGGATCGGCATGGCCCCGTTTCTGGCCCGCACCCACCTGATCCAGAACCTCGGCGACGGCACCTTCCACCATTCGGGCAGCCTCGCCGTGCGCGCGGCCGTCGCGGCGGGCAGCCACATCACCTACAAACTGCTCTACAACTCGGCGGTGGCGATGACCGGCGGCCAGCAGGCCGTTGGGGTCATGTCCGTCGCCGAGATCTGCGCGGCGATGCGCGCCGAGGGGGTCGCGCGGATCATCGTCACGACCGACGAGCCGCGCCGCTATCGCAAGATCGCGTTGCCCACGGAAGTCCAGGTCTGGCACCGCGACCGGTTGATCGAAGCCCAGGAGACGTTGGCCGGGATCGCCGGGGTGACCCTGCTGATCCACGACCAGGAGTGCGCGACCGAGCTGCGGCGCAAACGCAAGCGCGGACTCGCGCCGAAACCGGTCGAGCGCATCGTGATCAACGAACGGGTGTGCGAGGGCTGCGGCGACTGCGGGCAGAAGTCGAACTGTCTGTCCGTCCAACCCGTCGACACCGAGTTCGGCCGCAAGACCCGGATCGACCAGTCCTCCTGCAATATCGACCGTTCCTGCCTGGCCGGCGACTGCCCGTCGTTTCTCTCGGTCGTGCCCGCACCGGATCACCGCCGCACACCGGCGGTACCGGTCGGCCCGACCGATCTGCCCGCCCCGCGCGCGGCTTTCCACGGCATTCACACCACGCGCATCACCGGAGTCGGCGGGTCCGGCGTGGTGACGCTGGCGCAGTTGCTCAGCACCGCGGCGACCCTGGGCGGGCTCCGGGTGCGGGCGCTCGACCAGACCGGCCTCGCGCAGAAGGGCGGCGCCGTGGTCTCCGACATCACCGTCTCCAGCGAGCCGATCGACCAGGGCAGCAAGGCGACCGCCGGGAACTGCGACCTGTACCTCGGCTGCGACCTGCTAGTCGCCGCCGAACCCCGCTACCTCGCCGCCGCCGATCCGGCGCGGACCAGCGCGGTGGTTTCCACGAGCGAGGTCCCGACCGGGCAGATGGTCACCGATCCCACGGTGTCGTTTCCGCCGGTCGGGCCGATCCGCGACTCGATCGAGGCGGCCACCACCGAGGCACACTTCCTCGACGCCCGCGCCGCGGCGATCACGCTGCTCGGCGCCGACCAGTTCGCCAATCTGCTGCTGGCGGGTGTCGCCGTCCAGACCGGGGCGCTGCCACTGGCACCGGAGGATGTCGAAACGGCCATCGACGTCAACGGCGTGCAAGTCGCCGCCAACACGGCCGCGTTCCGCTTCGGGCGAATGGCCGTCGCCGACCCCCGCGCCTTCGCACTCGCGCTGGCCGAGGCGGCGGGCCCGGCCGCGCGGGCCCCCCCGCGGCCGGCGGCGGCGGCTCAGCTCCACGCCACCCTGCGGGCCGCGCCCCGCTCCCGACACCACCGCCGGTTGGCGCGCCAGATCTCTCACCTGGTGCCGGCGTCGGGGAGTGAGATCGAGATCAACGGCGTTGTGATCGTGCCTGAGGGAAAGGGCT
>NZ_JARWOJ010000288.1 GCF_029868625.1 Nocardia neocaledoniensis
GCGTTCGTGCTCATCGTCGTGGCCGAGAAGTCGGGCACCCCCGCCGGAATCGGCAACCGCATCGATCAGGCCCCGCGGGCCCCCCCGCCCCCCCCCGCGGGGGGGTTTTACACCCCCCCCCCCCGGGGCCCCGGGGCGGGGGGGGGGGGGGCCCCCCCCCCCCGGCACCGGTTCACGCCGGGGTGAGACTGCCCCCTGGCGTCGGGAAGAACCCGATGTCGATGTAGTGATCGAAGTAGCGGCTGATGACCGAGGCGTCGACCGGGGGGAACTCGATCGGCAACCCGCGGAACGGCTCGGTCGCGGCGGCGGATTCGACCACGCTCAGCACAGCGGACGGGTCGGCCGCGGCGATCGCGGCGGCGTAGTTGCCACTCAGCGCCGAAGCGCGAGCCAGGATGGGATCGGCGTCCACGCGTTCGGCGGCGGCGGTCAAGGCCAACCCGAATTCCATCGGGTCGATGAAGTCGAAGCGGTAGTGGCGGCGCCGGATCTCCTCGTAGACCACGCGCAGCGACACATGGGCGCCCGCCGCGCGGTAGATGTTGCCGAGCGCGGCGGGCTCCCGCGAGCACCGCACGATCCCCGCCGCTACATGGTCCACCGGCGCCATCTCGATGCCGATCGCGCGCACGTCGACGGCGACGCCGAGCACCAGCATGGCGCGCAGCATGGTCCACCAGGCGTCCTCGGCGGGCGCCACTCCGGTGCGTGAGTCACCGGTGATCAGACCGGGACGGTAGACGGCGACGGGGACGCCGCGCTCGATCGCGGTGTGCACGAGCTGTTCGGCGACCCACTTCGTCATCGCGTAGCCGGGCAGCCCGCCGGGCACCCCGCTGTCCTGCGGGATCCCGGCCAGCACCGACAGCGTGGACACGTAGTGGACCGGCTTGAGTCGGCTGGTGGTGGCCAGGCGCAGCACCTCGGTGGTGCCGCCGACATTGGCCTCGCGCATCCTGGCGTACGGCTCGAGATGGTTGACCAGCGCGCCGTTGTGGTAGATCGCGTCGATCCCGGCGCCCAGTTCGGCGAAGCGCGCCGCGTCGAGTCCGAGCCGGGGCCGCGCGAGATCGCCTGGTACACCGACGATCCGGTCCAGGTGGGGGCGCAGGTCGATGCCGTAGCTCGCGGCGGTGCGCACGACGCGATCCACCGCGCCCGCGTCGTCGGTGGCGCGCACGAGGCAGTGGACGACGGCACCGGTCTGCTCGAGCAACTCGCGCAGCAGGAAGCTGCCGAGGAATCCGGTGGCGCCGGTGAGCAACACCGTGGCCGGGTCGCCCGGTCGCGCGGGAGCGCACCCGGCGGGATCGATCGACGCGTCGAGAATCGCGTCGGCGGCGGGGTCCGGGCCGCTCGCCCCCGCCGATGACTCGTCGCGCACGGCCAGCGCCAGGTCGCTGACCAGCGGATAGCTGAACAGCAGACGCAAGGGCACCTCGATGTCGAGCCGCTCTGCCAGCGCCGCGCGGACCCGGATCGCCGAGAGCGAGGTGCCGCCGAGCACGAAGAAATCGTCGTCGCGGCCCACCCGTTCCAGCCCGAGGACCTCCGCGATCACCTCGGCCACGACCCGCTCGTCGGCGGTGGCGGGTGCCCGGTACTCGCGCACCTCGACCTCGGGAGCGGGCAGCGCCTTGCGGTCGAGCTTGCCGGTGGCGCCGAGCGGGAACTCGTCGAGTTCCAGCAGCCGGTGCGGAATCATGTACGGCGGCAACAGAGTACGGATGGCGGCGTGCACGTCGGCGAGATCGATCGTCGCGCCCGCCACCGGGGTGAGATAGCCGATCAGCTGTTCGTGGTGCACCGCGACCGCCGCGCCCGCGACAGCGGGATGGGTGCGCAGGGCGGCCTCGATCTCCCCCGGTTCGATCCGCAGACCGTGCAGCTTGAGCTGGACATCGGTGCGGCCAAGATAGGTCAGGTCCCCGGTCGGCAGCCGGCGCACCAGATCACCGGTGCGGTACATGCGTTCACCGGTACCGGCGAAGGGATCGGCGACGAATCGCTCGGTCGTCTTGTCCGGGCTCCCGAGGTACCCGCGGGCCAGCTGCGCACCGGCCAGGTACAGCTCACCGGGCGTGCCGACGGGCACCGGCCGCAGCCGGGCGTCCAGTACGTAGGCGCGAGAGTTCCAGTGCGGCGTGCCGATCGGGACGACACCCGCGCCCACCTCGGTCACGTCGGCGCCGGTGATCGACACCGTCGCCTCCGTCGGGCCGTACAGGTTGTGCAGCCTGCCCGCGGTGGCGGCGGCGAAGCGGGTGATGGTGGCGTTGGGCAGCGGCTCCCCGCCGACCCACACCGCGCGCACCGAGCGCAGCGCGCCCTCGGGGGCATCGGCCAGCAGCATCTGCAACACCGACGGCACGATCGTGGTACCGGTGACCCGGTGCCGGGCGATGAGGCCGGCCAGGTAGGCGGGATCGGTGAGGCCGTGCGCGGCGGCCACGATCATGTGCGCGCCCGCGCGCAGCGGTGTCGCGAATCCGATCATCGACGCGTCGAAGGTGAACGGGATCGACTGCAGGACAGTGTCGTTCGCCCCCACCGCGTACTTGCCGACCATGAACGCCGCCTGGTTGACGATGGCCGCGTGCGGCACACCGACACCCTTGGGCTTGCCGGTCGACCCCGACGTGAAGATCACATACGCCAGGTCCAGCGCCCGCAACGGCCGCAGCCGGTCGGCATCGGTGAGCCAGGCGTCCGAGAAGGCCGACAGCGCACCGGAATCCGCGACCAGGTCCACCGAGACGACCGGCAGGCCGTCGGCCACGACGGCGTCGGCCGCCGTGGTCAGCAGACACACCGGAGCCGCCGCGGCGAGGATGTCGGCCCGGCGCTCGGCGGGCGAGTCCGGATCGATCGGCACGTAGGCGCCGCCCGCGGCGAAGACCGCGTACATGGCGACGACCAGATCGATCGACGGCCTGATCCCCACCGCGACCGTCGATCCCGGACCGACACCGGTCGCGATCAGCAAGCGCGCCAACCGGTTCACCCGGCTCGCCAGCTCCGCGTAGCCGAGCGTGCGGTCGGCGAAGGTGACCGCGGGTGCGTCCGGGCGGCGCAGCGCCTGCGCGCGGAAGGCGTCCAGGAGTGTCGGGTCCGGCACCGGGCACACCGCGCCCGCCGGCTCGGTCAGTTCGCCCTCGAGCAGGATCGGCAGGTCACCGACGGGCCGGTGCGGCGCCGCGACGGCCGCGGCCAGCAGGGTGCCGAGGCGCTGGCCGAGCGCGGCGACGGTCGATTCGTCGAACAGGTCGGCGGCGTAGCGCCACGAGCAGCGCAGCCCCGCCGGTCCGGTGGTGTCCTCGTGCGGGACGACCGTCAGCTGCAGGTCCACCGGGGCGACCTCGTCGCCGAGGTCGACCGCCGACACCACCAGATCGGGCAGTTCCAGACGGACGCCGCCGAAGTTCTGCAGCGACAGCGCCACCTGATACAGCGGGTGATGGGCCTGGGTGCGCGGCGGATCCAGTTCGGCGACAAGGCGTTCGAACGGCACCTCGGCGTTGGCGAAGGCGGCCAGGTCGGTCTCGCGGACCCGGTCGAGCAGGGCGGCGAAGGGTTCGGCGGCGTCGACCCGGGTGCGCAACACCACGGTGTTGACGAACATGCCGACCAGGTCGTCGAGTTCGGGCTCGCCACGACCCGCGACGGGGGCGCCGACGGTGACGTCATCGGTGCCGGCCAGCCGGGCCAGCAGCACCGACAGCGCGGTCCGCAGCACCATGAACAGCGAGGCGTTGTGCTCGCGCGCGAGGCTTTCCAGTGCCCGGTGCAGGTCGGCGTCGAGCGCGAAGTGCGCGGCCGCGCCGCGACCGCCCGCGATCGGCGGACGCGGATGATCGGTGGGCAGTTCCAGCAGCGTGGGCGCACCGGCCAGTTCACCGCGCCAGTAGTCGAGCTGGGTCGCCAGCAGCGAGGCGGGATCCTCGGCGGCACCGAGCATCTCGTGTTGCCACAGCGTGTAGTCGGCGTACTGCACCGGCAGTGGCGCCCAGTCCGGCGCCGCGCCGCCGACGCGCGCGAGGTAGGCGGTCATCAGGTCGCGGGTGAGCGGGCCGAGCGAGAAGCCGTCGGTGGCGATGTGGTGCACCACCACGGCCAGCACATGCTCGGTCGGCGCGAGCTGGAATACCTCGGCGCGCACCGGGACTCGCGTGCAGACGTCGAATCCGCCGACGGTGAGCCGGGCCAGTTCGCCGCGCAGGTCGCCCTCGGCGATCGTGGTGACGGCCACGTCGATGCCCGCTTCGGCCACCGTCAGCACCCGTTGGTAGCCCTGGCCGTCGTGCTCGGGGTACACGGTGCGCAGCACTTCGTGCCGGTCGAGCACGTCGTCGAGGGCGGCGGTCAGCGCGGCGGTGTCGAGCGGGCCCGAGAGGCGAAGGGCGACAGCGATGTTGTACGCGCTCGACTCGGGGTCGAGGCGCGCCATGAACCACATGCGCTGCTGGGCGAGGGACAGCGGCACCCGCTCGCCACGCTCGCGCCGGGTCAGCGGGACGCGCGCGGCCGCGTCACCGACGAGCGCGTCGAGCGCGCCGGCCAGCGCGGCGACGGTCCCGTGTTCGAAGACCGTGCGGGCCGGGACCCGCACCCCGGTCAGCGCGCCGAGTCGGCCGGCGAGCTGGGTGGCGAGCAGGGAGTTGCCGCCGAGTGCGAAGAAGTCGTCGTCGCGGCCGATCTCGTCGGCGCCGAGCAGCTCGGCGAAGACCACGGCCACCGCCTCCTCGGTGCCGCCGCGCGGTGCCTCGACGGTACGGGCGGTGAGCACCGGCTCCGGCAGCGCCCGGTGGTCGAGCTTGCCGACCGGGGTCAACGGCAACCGCTCGATCGCCACGATGGCCGCGGGCACCGCGTGCTGCGGCAGCCGCCGCTGGGCCAGCGCGGTCAGCGATGCCGTGTCGACGGTGGCGCCGGGGGCGGGCACGACGTAGGCGACGAGGGCGTCGGCGCCGCTGGGCAGGGTGCGCACGAGCGTAGCGGCAACGCGGACGGACTCGTCGGAGCCGAGCACCGCGTCGATCTCGCCCAGTTCGATGCGGAAGCCGCGCAGCTTCACCTGGGCGTCGGTGCGGCCGAGGAAGACCAGCTGCGGTTCCCCGGTCGGCGCGTGGTCCCATCGCACGAGGTCACCCGTGCGGTAGAGACGGCCACCACCGAGCGGGTCGGCCACGAACCGGGCGGCGGTGAGCCCGGCGCGCGCGTGGTAGCCGCGCGCCGTCCCCGGCCCGGTCAGATACAGCTCGCCGGGTACCCGGTCGGGCACGGGTCGCAGGCGGGCGTCCAGGACCCGGGCTGTCATGCCGGGAATGGGCGCGCCGATGGTGATCCGATCGCCGGGGGCCAGCGGATCGCTGATGGAGGCGGCCACCGTGGTCTCGGTGGGGCCGTAGAGGTTGTAGAACCGGCGGCCCGGCGACCAGCGCGCGATCAGATCCGGCGGGCAGGCCTCACCGCCGACGACGATCGCGGCCAGGTCGGGCAGTCCCGATCCGTCGACCCCGGCGAGCGCGGCGGGCGTGATGAAGGCGTGCGTCACCCGTTCGGCGCGCATGAGCTCGGTCAGTTCGTCGCCGCCGTAGATGTCGGGCGGCGCGATGACCATCGTCGAGCTCGCCCCGACGGCGAGCAGCAGCTCGAGGATGCTGGCGTCGAAGCTGGGCGAGGCGAAGTGCAGGGTGCGCGCGTCGCCGGTGATGCCGAAGCGGCGGATCTGCTCGTCGCACAGCCCGGCCAGGCCGGTGTGGGTGACGGCGACGCCCTTCGGGACGCCGGTCGAGCCGGAGGTGTAGATGACGTAGGCGATGTCGTCGCCGAAGAGCCTGCGGGTGCGGTCGGCGGCGGCCACCGGCGCGTCCGAGACCTGGGCCAGCTCCTCTCGGCACGCCGCGGAATCCAGTGCCAACCAGCGCACTCCCGCGTCGAGCCGGGCGGCGTCGGCGACGAGCGCGATGCCGTGGCCCGCGCCGGAATCGGCGAGCATGTGCGCGACCCGCTCGGCGGGATAGCGCGGATCGACCGGGACGAACGCGGCGCCGGTCTTGGCCACCGCCCACAGCGCGACGATCGCCTCCATGGACCTGGTGAGCGCGAGCACGACCCGGTCCCCCGGGCCGATGCCACGCCCGATCAGCACGCGCGCCAGCTGGGAGGACTGCTGGTCGAGTTCGGTGTAGGTGAGCGAGCGCCCGGCGAAGCTGAGCGCCCGCGAGTCGGGGGCGCGCTCGACGGCCGCCATCAGCAGCCGCGGCAGAGTACGGCCGGACAGGCGGCGTGCCCGGCGCTCGGCGGGAGGGCGGACGCCAGAAGCTTGCTCGGACACCGGTAACGCTTCCCTTCACCATGGAGAACCCAGGCAATCGCACTGTTCGATCGTCGCCGGACTCTCGGTTCTACCGGGGTATCGGGAAAATCCTGCGTGACGGTACCGGAAATATCTCATCAATTTCGGCGCATCGGCAATTCGAAGGTTTGACATCCCATGGATTGGGTATAGCCAACCGCTCAGTATGTAATCCAGGTCATAGACAGCTCATACGCAGGGGAAACGACCTCACGAGCGGACAGTTGCGTTTCACATTTCGGCGTCGCCGCGCATTCGCGGATGACCTGCGAATTTCCGGCTAACCCGCCGAAATACGAAAAGACCGGAGACCACGTAGAGCGGTCTCCGGTCCGGAGGGGAGCAAATTGCGGTCGATTACCAAGCAGTAGCCGTGGCGGCCTCGGGGGTGCGCTGATCCACCGACGGATCCTGCACTCGGGTGGAACCCGCCTCGATCCATTCGGTGTCGAGCACGCCGTGCCGGGAGCGATCGGTACCGCGCACCGCCGCCTCGCACCGGCGAGCCAGATCGCGGCGGTCGAGGCCGGGGTGCTCGTGCGGTTCCAGGACGATCTCGACGACCATGCCCTTGCTGCGCAGCACCCGCTCGGCGGAATCGGCGAAGGTGTCCGCACCGACGAAACCCGGGACGGTACACGGTGTTCCGTGCCGGTCCAGATAGCGTAGGCGCACCGGCTGCACGGGAGTGGTGGTGTCGATCGCGGCCTGGAACATGGCCGGACGCATCGACCCGTAGGCCCGTCCGCACCAGGTGGTGCCCTCGGGGAACACCGCGATCCGGTTGCCCTCGGCGAGCCGCTGGGCGACCTGGCCGACCACGCCCGGCAGCTCGCGCAGCCGGGCCCGCTCGATCGGGATCACCCTGGTGAGCTGAGCGAGCTTGCCCAGCACCGGCCACTCGACCATGTCGGCGCGGGCGACGAAACTGCACGGCTGCACGGCGGCGAGGGCCACCACATCGGCCCAGCCGATGTGGCCGGTCACCACCATCACCGCAGTGCCGGGATCGGCGTAGCCGGCCGCCGACACCTGCTGCGGCGGACGGTTGTCGACGATGCGCAGGCGCATGCCGAGGCAGCCGAGCGCGGCCCTGGCGTAGCGGCGCTGCAGGTTCTCCCTGCGCGCCTTCGGGGTCGCGGCGGTGAGCACCGGGAAGGTGAGCACGAGTCCGAGCACACCGGCCAGGCGCGCGATCATCCTGGCGGTACCGACCTCGTCGATCGGTTCGATGCAGCCGGAACCACAGGGGCTCGACGGCATCCACGAGTGCGAGTGGGGGGCGGGCGGCGCGTCGAACACCATGGCGATTACTTCCCGTCGAAATTGGCGGCCGCGCTCTGCAGCCGCTCCAGGTACCGGGTGTTGATGGTTTCCAGGCCGAGCAGGGCGACGAAGTCGGCGACCGCGAAGTCGGGGTCGTGCGCCGGTTCGCCGCAGATCTCGGCGCCCAGCCGCAGGTACCCGCGCAGCAGCGGGGGTAACTTGGGGCGGCTCGGCGGCGTCAGCTGGTCGAGGGAGAGGCCGTCGACGACGACCGGGTTGTACGGGTGCACGCGGCGCTCGGGGTCGCACGCGTGCCGGCCGAGCAACATGTCGCGCACGCCGCGCACGTTCACCCCGGCGGGGTCCTCCGGTCCGTCCTGCATGGGCACCGAGACGCAGCCCATCACCCAGTCGTATCCGGTGAGCTGGATGTAGTGCAGGATGCCCGCCCACATCAGGGTGAGCACCGAGCCGTTGCGGTGATCGGGCACCACGCAGGCCCGGCCCATCTCGACGATCCGGTAGCCCTCGGGATCGAGCTGGGCGAGATCGAATTCGGTCGCGGTGTAGTACCCGCCCGCGGCAGGCACCTTGTCCGGCGGCAGCATCCGGTAGCAGCCGACGAACTGCTCGGTGAACTCGTCACGGACGAGCAGATGGTCGCAGTGCTCGTCGAACCGGTCGGCGTCGAGGCCGGTACCGTTGTCGGGCATCTGGAATCCGGGCTCGGACGCGAAGACCTGGAAGCGCAGGCGCTGCGCGGCTTCCCGGTGCTCGGCGTCGGACGCGACGACCAGCGAGTAACGAGACTTCCCCACCCCGGAGTCCGGCGCCGGCGCGGTCAACACGGACGAAATTGTCATAGTGCTGATGAAGCCAGCCCGAATCGGCATCGGGCTGACCGCGAAGTGTCGACGCGATGCCGGTTCGGTGAACGAGACTTCGGTCACACCCCCCGTTCACCACCCGGCCGCAAACCGTTCGCCGACCTGCGGGCTTGCTGTTTCCACGACAGCGAACGGCCCGCCGGAACACCGGCGGGCCGTGTGGTCGGGCGGGGCGGATCAGGCCGCGCGCGACAGTGATTCGGGTTCGCGGGCCGGGGCGGCCTTGCGGACCTCCGCGAAGCCGGGGCGGCCGGTGCCGAGGAAGGCGACCAGCCACGAGGCCACCGCGGCGAAGCGGTTGCGGAAGCCCACCAGGTACAGCAGGTGCACGGCCAGCCACATCGCCCAGGCGATGGTGCCGCGGAAGGTGATGCGGTCGTTGAGCTTCACCACCGCGCTGAATCGGCTGATCACGGCCATGCTGCCCTTGTCCCAGTAGACGAACGGGGTGCCCGCGTCCTTCTTGCGCCGGATGATGTCGGCGGCGTGGCGGCCCTCCTGCATCGCCACCGGCGACTGGCCGGGGTAGCCGTTGAGCGAGGTCATGTCGCCGATCGCGTAGATGTCGGCGTGGCCGCCGACGGTCAGGTCCGGGTTGATCAGCAGGCGGCCCGCGCGATCGGTCTCCACGCCGGTGGCCTCGGCCAGCAACTCGGCGAACCCGCCGACCTGCACACCGGCCGACCACACGACGGTCTCGGCGGCGATACCGCGCTCGATACCGTCGGCGTCGCGCACGGTCACCTTGCCCTCGTCGATATCGGTGACGAAGGTGCCGAGCAGCACTTCGACGCCGCTGTCGGTGAGCGAGCGCTTGGCGTACTCCGAGAGCCCGCCACCGAACGGCGGCAGGACCTCACCCGCGCCCTCGACCAGCGTCACCGATACCTCCTGGTGGAAGTGGCGCTTGGCGAGTTCCTTGATCTGGCCCGCCACCTCGACACCGGTCGCGCCCGCGCCGACCACGACGAAGCTGAGCAGCTTCTGCTTGGTCGCCGCGTCGGCGTGCTCGGCGGCGGCGAAGACCGACGCGATCTGATCGCGCAGGCGCTGGGCGTCGTCGATGGTCTTGAGCGAGAAGGTCTTCTCGGCGAAGTCGTCGCGGCCGAAATAGCTCTGGCTGGCGCCGGTGGCCGCGATCAGCGATCCATAGCTGATCTGGCGGGTACCCTCGGCGGTCTCGTAGGTCAGGACGGCGGCCTCGGCGTCGATACCGGTCACCTTGCCGAGCCGGACATCGGCGCCCTCGTGGCGGCGCAGGATGTTCTTGATCGGCGGGGCGATCTCCTCCGAGGCGAGCACCCCGGTCGCCACCTGGTAGAGCAGCGGCTGGAAGAGGTGCTCGGGCGTGCTCGAGATCAGGACGTAGTTGATTCGTGACTTGCTCAGTTGCTTGGCAGCGGCGAGTCCGCCGAAGCCCGAACCGACGATGACGACATCCGTGTGTTCCATGATCGCGCGCTCCAAGATCGGGTAATGAGTCCTTTCATATGAGTAAACGCGATGCGGAACGTAGATGTTTCCAGTGTTTGGGCGCATACTGAAGATGACTCTTATCTGTATGACTAATAAATAGGAGGGACCTGGTGGAACTTCGCCAGCTGGCGTACTTCGTCGCGGTCTGTGAGGAGCTCAGTTTCAGCCGCGCCGCGAGCCGCTGCTTCATCTCCCAGTCCGCGATCAGCCACCAGATCGCGAGACTCGAACGTGACCTCGGCGCGCAGCTGTTCGAGCGCACCACCAGGGCCGTCGTCCCCACCGACGCGACCTTGCGCCTGCTCCCGCTGGCCAAGCAGATGCTCAGCCTCGAGTCGGCGATCCGCGCGGCAGTCCGCACCACGGGGCCGCGCGTCCGCCTGGCCGCCAACATGTCCTTCGCGGCGCGCTCGCTCTCGGCCATCGCCGCCGCCCGCGCCGCGCACCCCGACGCCGAGATCGAGTACGTGATCAAACCGTTCCGGCAGCGCATCACCGCGGTGGCCGACGGCGACTGCGATCTGGCGCTGATCCGCGGCAGTGTCGACCAGCCCGGCCTGGCGGTGGAACAGCTGTGGGTCGAGGACCTGGTGATCGCGATCTCGAGCAGTCATCCCCTGGCCGGGCGCGGCGCGGTCACCCTCGCCGATCTCGCGCCCTACCCCCTGCTGCTCCCGCCCGAGCAGGAACAGGTGCTGCTGCACACCCTGATCCGCTCGGCGTTCGCCGACCTACCGACCGGCCCCACCTTCGGCCCCCCGATCCCGCCCGATCACACCGCCACCATGGAGCTGCTGAACCGGCCGGAGTCCTGGACGATCCTCTACGAGGGCCCCACGCGCGGCCTGCTCACCCTCGATCTCACCGATCACCGCCTCCGCATCCCGGTCTCGGCCGTGCTGCGCGAGGACGGGCGTCAGAATCCGATCGTGAAGACACTGCTGGACGCGCTGCACCGGCGGTGACGGTTCGGCCGGACGCCTCAGCGTTGCCGGTCGGCGAACGGGAGGTCGGCCAGCGCGTAGGCGACGGCGGTGTGCAGGGCGAGCATGTCGGGGTCTTCGTCCTCGATCGCCCAGGTCATCTCCTCGACCGCGCGGACCAGCGCCCAGCCGCGGGCCCGGACGGGATCGACGCCGAGCGCCGCGGCGGTGGCGGCGACGACAGTGTCCACGTGGTCACGGGTGGGGTTCGACTGCGCCTGGATCATGAGCAGGAAACCCGCGTCGAACGCCGCCTCACCGAGGCACGGTTTCGGGTCGATCAGGAGCCACGGTTCGCGTTCGGCGGCAACGATATTGCCGAGGTGGGTGTCGCGGTTGACGATCAGCGGCGGGCCGTCCGGTTCGGCCAGCTCGCCGCACCAGCGTTCGACGAGGTCGCGCAGCGATGTCGAGAGCAGCTGTGCCAGTGCGGGATTCGGTTCGTCGAGCCGTTCGCGGAGTGCGGCGGGAAGATCGGTGGCGAGCGGGAACGCCGGAAATTGCGGCGGCAGCGCGACCACCGGACGCCGCAGCCTGCGGTACAGGGCGCACGCGAGTGCCACCTTGTCGCGGTTCTCCGGCCTGCCCTCGAGGCTCGGAAAACCCGGTTGGGTCAGCAATTCCGTTCCGGGCCTGGCCCATTCGAGCAACAGCGCCCCGCTGTCCGGGTCGAAGTCCAGCAGCCGGACCGCACCGTCCCCGCCATAGCAGTGCAGCGCGCTCGCCTCGGCGAGATTCTCCTCGTCCACCATCGGCACCTTCAGCACCGCCCACGACCGGTCCGCGCGCCGCACAGCCGCCACATAGGCGTGCGTTCCGCCGCCGAACGGCGCGGAGAACTCCGTCAGGTCCCACCGTCGAGCCAACTCGGCGACCACCCTGGGCAGTGCCTCGATCCACCGGGCACCCGGCTCGCCGAACACCTCCCGGACGGTGTCCTCGACCTCAGCGGGCAACACCACCGGCATTCGTCCCAGCGTCATCCGCTCACCCTGCCGAGGCAGGCTCGTGACGTCAACCGGCGCACCGCGAACGAGATCCCCGACCTCTACGGGCGTTCCGCTCCAGCGACATCGGCCCACCGTGCAGACCGCGCGAGGTCGACCAGCCGCGCCGAGCCGGAGTAGCGCGGCCGGACCGCGCCGAGACCCCGCGACTAGACGAAGCCCTCGTCGACGAGCTCGAACCCGTCCGGCCGGATCCGGTGCCGCTGCCCCGAGCCACCGGCCACCCGACACCAGCTCGAGACATCGAGTTCGTCCGCGTCGGTGGCGAATTCGATCGCGAAGGCTCGAGCACCCGACCCAGAATCACCGCGTGCAACTGACATTCGAGCTGCGCGAGCACAGTGGCGTCGACCTCGCGCACCAGCTGCGGCGCGAGCAGTGCCGACAGGTGATCGTTGCCCCGCGCGTCGGCGATGTCCGCGGCGGTGTCCCCGTCGGCGATCCGCAGCGTTCGCCACGCCCCGAGCTCGATCAGCCGCTCGACCACGGCCTCCGGCGCCCCGAGCCACGCGGCCTGATGCAGCGGCGCGAATACCGAATTCCCCCCGACCCGAACGGCATTGACGCTGCGATGCCGCTCGGCGAGTTCGAGCACCACATCCCACTCGCCGGCCCGCGCCGCATCCGCCAGCCTGTCGCGCGCGGCGATCCCCTCGTCGCTGAAGGCTTTCCGCCGATGACTCCCCCACCACAGGATCTCCACGCGGGCAGTGTAGCGACAGGCGCGTCGCTCAGAAGGCGAGCGCGGACCAGGGAATCTCGATCGAGAAGGGCTGTGGGAACGACACCACCGCGCCATCGTCGTTGATCCATTCGTCGACAAGACGGTAGTCGACGGGGTGCAGCGGGCTCACCCCCTGTGGCAGGCGCGCCGGAGCGGTGTCCAGTCCGTATGCCTGGATGACGGCGATCGCGCTGGTGTCCGGCTCCAGAATCACCTCCCAGTACCAAGGGATCCCAGCCGCCGCGTAGCGGGCTCGCTTCGCCTGCATGAGCGCCGAGGTGTTCGATGGCGACAGGACTTCGCCCACCATGACGGTGTCGGCGGCGCGAACATCGCGGTAAGGGCCGTCCAGGCAACGGTGTACCAAGAAGTCCGGCGTGACGAAGTCCGACTTGCCGGTCACACCGAGGAAGACATTCGTCTCGAGATTGGCCACCCAGCAACGGTCGGGGTTCGCCGCCATGTCGTCCCGCGCGGACCGCTCCAGAGCATTGGTCAGGCGGCGCATGAAGATCTGATGCTCGCCGGGGCCACGTCGCAGCCAGACGACCCGGCCCTCCCAGAGCTCGATCTGCCCGGCGATCTCCTCCGGAAGTTGCTCGAACTGCTCCCATGTCATGAACTCGGGCAGGTCAGGGCGATCGATACCGGGCAGGGACATGTCGCAATCATAAATGAGCGCGACACCGACGGGCGGGGCTCCGAACGGACCCCGACCACCGCGGACGCGAGCGGCCCCCCCCCGGGGACCCCCCCGCCCCCCCCCCGCCCCCGCGGGGGGGGGGGGGAGAGCGCCCCCCCCCCCCCGGAGAAGGCCAAAATAATAATTAAAAAAAAAACACCCCCCACAAAAAAACCCCACACCCCCACCACAAA
>NZ_JARWOJ010000289.1 GCF_029868625.1 Nocardia neocaledoniensis
GTCATCGGCGTCCCGGACGAGCTCAAGGGCCATCTTCCGCTGGCCTATGTCGTGCTCAAGCAGGGCGTCGAGGTCGACCCGGAGCAGTTGCGCGAGGAACTGGCCGAACGCGTGCGCGCCCAGATCGGCGCCATCGCGACCTGCCTGTAAAAATTTTCTTAAATGGACGTGTTTCAACTACTATCCAACCCCACCGCGACCCTGTCGTCGAACCGAGGTGATCGGCCGTGAAACTGCGCTCCTTCCTGCCACGCAGGACCTTCAACGACGTCCCGCTGCTGCCCACCATCGAGCCGGACGACAGCTCCGCGCTGCGCGCCGCCCTCACCCGCCGCAAACGCGACGAACGCCTCGAACGCCTGCTGACTCCCAGCGAACTCGACCTGGTGCTGCACAACCAGCTCTGAGCGCGCACCCTGGGCGAAGGGGGATACTCGACGGGTGAGCACTCCCGCGGTAACCAAACCGGCCATTCTGAGCGTTGACGACGATCCCGGGGTCTCCCGGGCCGTGGTGCGCGATCTGCGCCGCCGATACGGCGCCGATTACCGGATCCTGCGCGCCGAGTCCGGCCCACAGGCGCTGGAGGCGCTGCGGGAGATGAAGCTGCGCGGGCAGCCCGTCGCGGTCCTGATCGCCGACTACCGGATGCCGGGCATGGACGGCATCGAATTCCTCGAGCAGGCGATGGACCTGCATCCCTACGCGCGGCGGGTACTGCTGACCGCCTACGCCGACACCAACGCCGCGATCGACGCGATCAATGTCATCGACCTCGATCACTATCTGCTCAAGCCGTGGGACCCGCCGGAGGAGAAGCTCTATCCGGTCCTGGACGAATTGCTCGCCGCCTGGCGCAGCGCCGAGCATCGGCCCGTGTACGAGACGAAGGTCGTCGGTGACCGGTGGTCGCCGCGATCCTCGCAGGTGCGGGAGTTCCTGGCGCGCAACCAGTTGCCCTACCGCTGGTACCCGGTCGACGAGCCCGAGGGCGCGCGGCTGCTGGAGGCCGCCGGCGCCGATCCGCTGCGCTGCCCGGTCGTGATCACCGCCGCCGGTTCGGCGCTGGTCCAGCCCAGCGACAGCGAGCTCGCCGAGAACGTGGGGCTCACCGTGCAACCGAGCGGCGACTTCTACGACCTGATCGTGGTCGGCGGCGGGCCGGCCGGGCTCGGCGCCGCCGTGTACGGCGCCTCGGAAGGGCTGCGCACGGTGCTGGTCGAACGCACCGCCACCGGCGGACAGGCCGGGCAGAGTTCGCGGATCGAGAACTATCTCGGCTTTCCCGACGGCGTGTCCGGTGCGCAGCTGGCGGATCGGGCGCGGCGGCAGGCGGCCAAGTTCGGCGCCGAGATCATCACCACTCGCGACGTGGTGGGCCTCGAGGTCAACGGTTCGGCGCGCACCGTGCGCTTCGCCGACGGCGGCACGCTGTGCGCGCACACCGTGCTCATCGCGACCGGCGTGGACTATCGACGTCATCCGGCGCCGGGGGTGGACGAATTCACCGGGCGCGGTGTGTATTACGGCTCGGCCATGACCGAGGCCGCCGAGTGCGCCGATCAGGACGTCTACATCGTGGGCGGCGCCAACTCGGCTGGGCAGGCGGCGGTGTTCCTCTCGCGCAACGCGCGCCGCGTGCACATCGTGGTTCGCGCCGACGCGCTGGAGAAATCCATGTCGCACTACCTGATCCAGCAGATCGCGCAGATCCCGAACATCGTGGTGCACACCGAGACCGAGGTGGTCGGTGTCGACGGTGACGATCACCTCGAACGAATCATCCTGCGCGACAACAAGGCAGGTACAGAGGACAAGGTCGAGGCGCACCGGTTGTTCCTGTTCATCGGCGCCGCGCCGCAGACCGGCTGGCTCGACGGCGTCGTCACCAGGGACGAGGCCGGCTACGTCGTCGCCGGGCCGGACCTGATGGTGGACGGCAACCGTCCGCCGGGCTGGGAGCTACCGCGTCCGCCGCACCATCTCGAGACCAGCGTCCCCGGCGTCTTCGTCGCGGGTGACGTGCACGCCGAATCGGCCAAGCGGGTGGCCTCCGCGGTCGGCGAGGGCGCGATGGCCGTCATGCTCGTCCACCGGTATCTGGCCTAGGAGCGGGAATGAGCGATTTGATCTGCGACCCGAACGAACTGCGCACGCTGTTCCTGTTCGAGAAGCTCGACGACGACCAGCTCGCGCAGCTGTGCGCGGTCGGCCGGATCGAGTACATCGACGCGGGCCAGGTGTATCGCGAGGGCGACCCGGCGACCTGCTTCTACGTCCTGATCGACGGCGAGGTGCGGCTCACCAAGCTCTCGGGCGGGATGGAGATCGAGATCAACCGCACCGACCAGCGCGGTGTCTACGCGGGCGCCTGGATGGCCTACCTCGGCGACAAGGTGAGCCAGGACTACGCGGGGTCGATGTATGTCGAGCGGCGGTCCCGGTTCCTGGTGCTGGCCGCCGCCGACTTCGCGCGCATGGTCAAGGACTGGTTCCCGATGGCCGTGCACCTGCTCGAGGGCGCGTTCTACGGCGGGCAGAAGTCGAGTCAGCGGATCGCGGAGCGGGAGCGACTGCTCGCGCTCGGTTCGCTCTCGGCCGGACTCACCCACGAGCTCAACAACCCCGCCGCCGCCGCGGTCCGCGCCACGGCGGGCCTGCGCGAACGGGTGGCCGGGATGCGGCACAAGCTGAAGATGATGGCCGAGGGCAAGTTCCAGCCCGAGGCGTTCGTGAAGCTGGTGGAGCTGCAGGAACAGGCCGCCGAGCAGGTCGCCAAGGCACCCGACCTGTCCCCGCTCGAGGCGGCCGACCGCGAGGACGCGCTGGCCGACTGGTTCGACGAGCACGGCCTGGCCGACGGCTGGAACCTCGCGCCGACCTTCGTGCAGGCCGGCCTCGACGTCGACTGGCTCGAGGGCGTACATGCCACGCTCGAGGCCTGCCAGGCGCAGGTGTTCGAGGGCGCGATCCGCTGGCTGAACTACACCATCGAGACCGAGCTGCTGATGAACGAGGTCGCCGACTCGACGACCCGCATCTCCACCCTGGTCGGCGCGGCCAAGCAGTACTCGCAGATGGACCGCGCGCCGTATCAGGTCGTCGACCTGCACGAACTGCTCGACTCCACGCTGGTGATGCTCAACCGCAAGCTCGGCGACGGCGTCGAGGTGGTCAAGGACTACGACCGTGCGCTGCCTGCGGTGCCGTGTTTCGCGGCCGAGCTCAACCAGGTGTGGACCAATCTGATCGACAATGCGGTGTACGCGATGGGCGGCACCGGCACCCTGACCGTGCGGACCTACAAGGAGAACGACTGCGCCGTCGTCGAGATCGGTGACACCGGGCCCGGTATCGCGCCCGAGGCCATCGGCCGGATCTTCGAACCCTTCTTCACCACCAAGCCGGTCGGCGACGGCACCGGGCTCGGCCTCGACATCTCGTTCCGGATCGTGGTCAACAAGCACCACGGCGACATCCGGGTCGAATCCGAGCCGGGCGACACCCGATTCATCGTCCGGCTGCCCTTGAACCCGCAGGGATCTCAAACGGCGGACCTTTGAAACGGTTCTCGGCCGCCTCGATTCTGGACTGACGGAGAGAAGGAGCGCAGCGACTGAACGGAGGAGGGAAGAATCGAGGCCGAAAGGCCGAGGACCCGCGGCGCCAGCCGCCAACGGAACGGAGATCAATGATGTCGGAAGAGTTCGACGGTATCGATCCGAGCGTGCCGCCCAGCGGCGCCGGGTGTGTGGAATGCGACGCCGCCGGCGGCTGGTGGGTGCACCTGCGCCGCTGTGCCGAATGCGGGCACATCGGCTGCTGTGACAGCTCGCCCAGTCAGCACGCCACCAAGCACTTCAAGGCGAGCGGGCACCCGTTCATGCAGAGCTACGAGCCCGGCGAGGACTGGTTCTACAACTTCTCGACCGAGGAGATGTACAGCGGCGGTCCCGAGCTCGCCGCGCCGACCAGTCACCCGATCGGCCAGACCGTGCCGGGTCCGGCCGACCGGGTACCCGCCGACTGGCAGTCACACATCCACTGATCAGCCCTGCGGCTTGATCCCGGCGGCCTCGGCGACGGTCTTGTCGGCGTTGCCCGGGGCGAGGCACACCAGCTTGGCGGTGCCGAGCGCCACGTTCGGGCTGCCCTCGAAGGGGCCACCGGGATGGGCCGCGAGGATCTCGTCGATCGCCTTCTTCTCGCCCTCGCTGTCGAGGGTCTTGAACTGCGCGCAGGTGATGTCGGCGCCGGTGGCGGCGGCGGGCGCCTGCGTGGCGCTCGCCGCGGGCTTCGTGCTGGTCGCGCTCGCGCTCGCGCTGGATGACGGCGTGCCCTTGCGCAGCCCGCTGGCGTCGGCGGACTCGTCGGAACCGCACCCGGCCAGTGTCAGGCAGACCGCTCCGGCGGCCAGGACGACGAGGGAGATTCGATTCATCTGCTGCATTCCCGTGTTCTTGGCGGCTGGCGCCGCGGGTTTTCGGCCTCGTGACCTCGCATCCGAGCGGCGATACTGCGCCTTCGGCGTTACGTCTCACCGCTCGGATGCGAGGCGGCCGAAAACGACGTGGTCCCGTTCGGCTCGTAAGGATGCCACCTCGCCCACGTGGATGCCAGCGGATGCCGGTGAGCGACGCACCGATCTCCCTAGGATGGTCTGGTGGCTGAACTCTCGCTGACCGCCCGGCTCAATCCCTCGGCAGCCGATGCCCGGCGCGGGGTGGTGCGTCTGCACCCCGAGACGCTCACCGCGCTCGGCCTGCGCGAATGGGACGGAATCGCGCTGAT
Source organism: Nocardia neocaledoniensis (assembly GCF_029868625.1). Classification (GTDB taxonomy): domain Bacteria; phylum Actinomycetota; class Actinomycetes; order Mycobacteriales; family Mycobacteriaceae; genus Nocardia; species Nocardia neocaledoniensis_A. The sequence goes on from NZ_JARWOJ010000289.1 coordinate 4,792, forward strand.
CGGCGCGCGCCGCACCGCCGCGGTGGTCGCGAAGGCGCCGGCGGGCACCGCGCCGGGGGTGGCGCTGCTCGACGATGTGACCCTGTCGAATGTCGGGCTGCGGGAGAACGCGGCGGTGACCGTCACCCCGGTGACGGTCTACGGCGCCAAGCAGATCTCGCTGAGCGGTTCGGCGCAGGCCACGGCAGGCATCCCCGCGGCCACTTTGCGGCAGGCCCTGCTCGGCAAAGTGGTGACGGTCGGTGACACGGTGTCGCTGCTGCCGCGCGATCTGGGGCCCGACATCAGTTCGGCCGCCGCGACCCAGGCACTCTCGCGCGCCTTCGGCATCGCCTGGACGACCGAGCTGCTCACCGTCACCGCGATCGAGCCGATGCCGGGACCGGTGAGCGTGCAACCGAATTCGGCCGTCGGCTGGGGTCGCGGGCCCGCCGCGATCATGCACGCGGTGGAGCGCGACGCCGACACCGACACCAACGGGGCGCCGGAGAGCGCGGTGTCGGTGAGTTCGGGCAGCGCGGCCATCCCGGTCGAGGACCTCGCGGGCGTGCAGGCCCAAGCCGCCAAGCTGGCGGAGTGGCTGAGCCTGGCACTCGACGAACCCGAACTGCTGAAAACCCTCGGCGCGCCCGCACATCTGGGTGTGCTGGTCACCGGTCCCGCCGGAGTCGGCAAGACGACATTGGCCAAAGCGGTGGCCGCACCGCGACGGCTCGTCGAGCTCGACGGGCCGAGCGTCGGCGCGATGGAGAGCGGATCGCGGCTCCGCGAGGTCGCCGAGGCGGTGGGCGACGTGGCCGGTGGGCGCGGCGGCGTCCTGCTCATCACCGATATCGACGCGCTGCTGCCCGCCGAGGCCGAACCGGTGGCCACCCTCATCCTCGACCAGCTGCGGGCGGCGATGAAGGCACCGTGTGTGGCCCTGCTGGCCACGACCGCCCATCCCGCACAGGTGGATTCGCGGCTGCGCGGCCCCGACCTGTGCGACCGCGAACTCGCGCTGCCGCTGCCGACGGCCGTGATCCGCCGCGCCCTGCTCGAACAACTGCTGCGCAAGGTGCCGGTGGGCACCCTCGACCTCGAGGTGATCGCCTCGCGCACACCGGGATTCGTGGTGGCCGATCTCGCGGCACTGTGCCGGGAGGCGGCGGTCCGCGCCGCGGGGCGGGCCAGTCGCGAGCAGAGCGAGCCGGAGCTCGCACAGGACGATCTGGTCGGAGCGCTGGAGGTCATCCGGCCGCTGTCACGTTCGGGGACAGAGGAATTGGCGATCGGCTCGCTGGACCTCGACGATGTCGGCGACATGGTCGAGACCAAACAGGCACTCACCGAAGCGGTTCTGTGGCCGCTGCGCCACCCCGACTCCTTCGCCCGCCTCGGCATCGATCCGCCGCGCGGCGTCCTGCTCTACGGCCCGCCCGGCTGCGGCAAGACCTTCCTGGTGCGGGCGCTCGCCGGTACCGGTCAGCTCAGCGTGCACGCGGTGAAAGGCGCTGAGCTGATGGACAAGTGGGTCGGCTCGTCCGAACGCGCGGTGCGCGAGCTGTTCCAGCGGGCCCGCGATTCCGCGCCGTCGCTGATCTTCCTCGACGAGGTCGACGCGCTGGCGCCGCGGCGCGGCCAGAGCAGCGACTCCGGCGTCTCCGACCGCGTGGTCGCTGCGCTGCTCACCGAGCTGGACGGCGTGGAGCCGTTGCGCGATGTGGTCGTCGTCGGAGCCACCAACCGGCCCGAACTGATCGACCCGGCGCTGTTGCGCCCCGGCCGGCTCGACCGGTTGGTGTTCGTGCCGCCGCCGGACGCCGACGCCCGGCTCGACATCCTGCGGACCGCGGGCCGCTCGGTGCCGCTGGCCGAGGACGTCGACCTGGCGGCGCTGGCCGCCGACCTCGACGGCTACTCCGCCGCCGACTGCGCGGCCCTGCTGCGCGAGGCCGCGCTCTCGGCACTGCGCCGCGACATGGCCGCCGCCGACGTCACCGCCGAGGACGTGGCCACCGCCCGCGCGACGGTCCGGCCCTCGCTCGACGCCGCCCAGGTCGAGTCGCTGCGCCGCTACGCCGAAAGCCGCGCCTGAACCACGCGGGACGCGACCTCGACAACAAACCCGGCCAACGACCCGACCCCGAGGAGGGTCTCCGCCGCGCAGCGGCGGTGGGGGGCCCGGGGCCCACAGGGGGGCGCCGGGCCCCGCCCCCCCGCGCCCCAAAACAAACAAAGTGGAGAGGGGGGGGCGCGGCGGGGGGGGGGGGGGGGGGGGGGGGGGGGGGGG
>NZ_JARWOJ010000290.1 GCF_029868625.1 Nocardia neocaledoniensis
GACTACGCGCGCATCCTCGACGCCCAGGCCGCGATCTCGGATGGAGATCGGCAGCAAATCCTCACTGCCCGGTCGACCCGCCTCCGGGTACCCCCCACCCGGCGCGACCCACCGCTGCGCGTCCTCGGCGTGCGCCCCCGGGACAGCCTGCCCCTGGCCGCTCACCCGCGCGGCGTCCTCGCGGCCGCGCTGGTACGCCTCGGCCTGACCCTTCATCGCGGGCATCTCGGATTCGAGGTTGCCGAGCCAGTTGTTCCAGCGCTGCTCCATCGGCCGGACCAGGCCACCGCCGACACCGACGACCAGGATGCCGCCGATGGTGGCGAGCACCGCGATCAGCACCGGCGTGGTCACCGAGGTGGCGACACCGATCTGGTTCAGCGCGGCGATGATGCCGATGCCCCAGATGAACACCGCGGCGATGCGCCCGAGCATCGGCCCGTAGGACATTCCGCCCAGCATGTTGGTGACCAGGTCGCTCACCGCGGTGGCGATGGCGGCCGCGATCACCACGATGATGATCGCCACGGCAGCCTTGGGCAGCCAGGCCACGATGCCGTTGAGCAGATCACTGACCGGGTTCGGGCCGAACACACCGAAACCGAGCTGCAGCGCGATCAGCAGGATCGCGTAATAGGCGAGCTTCGCCAACAGGTCGGACGCGTCGTATTTACTGCGCGACATCATCTGCTTCAGCTGACCGCGTTCGACCAGCCGATCGAAGCCGACCCGCTCTAGCACCGCGTTCACGATCTTGGCGACCACCTTCGCGATGATCCAGCCGACGATCAGGATGACGAGGAACGCGGCCGCTTTGGGAAGGAATCGCGCGACCGAACTCCAGGCGTCGGTCAAGCCCTGCTGGAAATCTATGGCCACGATGGAGGTATCCACAGTACTTCCTTTCGCTCGTTCCGGCTGCGGCCGAATAGCCGAAGCGCCTCTACAGCGGTGTTCCCCCCGAGCGCCTATTGAATCGCGAATTAGCGAAGGATTTGCTTATGCCACGTCGAGCGGCGGGTCTTGCCATTTCCACCGACCCGAGGCATGGTAAGTAAGTGGTTACTTACTCGGCCGGCCCCGCAACCTCCCGCGACCGGATCATCTCCGAGGCGCTGCGCCTGTTCGGCGAACAGGGCTTCGCCAAGACCTCGATCGCGCAGATCGAGCAGGCGGCCGGACTCTCCGGCGGCTCCGGCGCGCTCTACCGGCACTTCAAGTCCAAGGACGAACTCCTCGTGCAAGCGGTGGCCACGCGGCTCGTCGACCGCGGCGAATGGGACCGGTTCATGGCGCCGGAGTTCTCCATCGCCGCGGCGCTGGACTCGATCACCCCCGACGGCGACCTCGTGGCCAAACTCGTCGCGCTGTGCCGGATCGGCCTGACCCGTCTGGACCACGACCGCGATGTGACCCGAATCCTGCTGCGGGACAATTCGATTCCCGCCGCTCTGCTCGAGGTGTTTCGCGAGCAGGAGTACGCGGTGGTCATGGCCGCCGTCACCAAGGGCCTGCGCGAACTCGCCGGGCCACAGGCACCGACGCAGGACTGGGATGCCACGGCCGCGGTCCTCGTCGGCGCGCTCGCGCACTTCTGGATGATGCGCGACATCTTCGACGGCGGACACCCCGCCGACGTCGACACCGACCGCTATCTCATCGCGACCGCGCAGATGATCGCTGCCCGGCTCGACTGGGCGGACCCCGAGGGAGAGGACCGACGATGAACACACCCATCACCGTCATCGGAGGTGGCCTGGCCGGCCTGACCGCCGCCATCGCCGCCGCCGAGACCGGCGTGCCGGTGCGGCTGTACGACGCGCACCGGACCCTGGGCGGACGCGGACGGGCGACCCAGCCGCCGCACGTCGCCCACGAGGGCGCGCACGTGTTCTACGCCGACGGGCCGCACTACACCTGGCTGAAGGAGCGCGGCTTCGTGGCCGGGCTGGGGTGGCCGGGGCTCGGCGACGCCGTGACGCTGCGGTTCCGCACCGACGGCGGATTGCGGCGCGTCCCACCGATGGGCATGCTGCGGGCGCAGCTGCGCAAACGGCTGACGGCACCCGTCGACGTCGACTTCCACACCTGGGCCGCCGGGCGCTGGGGCGAACGCACCGCCACCCAGATGGCCAACGCGATCAACGTGGTCACCTACGACGCCGACACCGGCAGGCTGTCGGCCGCCTTCGTCTGGGAACTGTTCCAGCGGGTGTTCGGGCCGAATGTGCCCGCGGTGCGCTGGGTTCGGGGCGGCTGGCAGCGCACGATCGACCGGATGGCCGACCGCGCACGGGAACTCGGAGTCGTCATCGAGACCGGTGCGCGCGTGGACACCCTGCCGACCGACGGTCCGGTCATCGTGGCCACCGACCTGGATTCCGCGCGCCGCCTGCTCGGCGACGACTCCCTGCAGGGGACGAGCGGATTCGCCGCGCTGCTCGACATCGCGGTCCCCCGTGACCGGCGCGACCGGTTCCTCGTGTTCGACCTGGACGAGGGCGGATTCCACGAATGCTATTCCGCGCAGGACGATTCCGTCGCCCCCACGGGGGAATCGCTGTTCCAGCTGCAGATGCCGGTGCGCGTCGGCGAGTCGAGGGACGCGGCCCAGCAGCGACTCGGCCGCTTCGCCGACCTCGCCGTCCCCGACTGGCGTACCCGCGCCACCTTCCACCGCGCCTCGACCGCCAAGAAGCGCACCGGCGCGCTCGATCTGCCCGGCACGACCTGGCGGGACCGCCCCGCGGTCGATCGCGGGGACGGGGTGTACCTGGCCGGTGACATGGTCGCCGCGCCGGGTATGCGCGGCGAGATCTCCATCAACAGCGCGATCGCCGCAGCCACGGCGGCTGTCGCCACCGTGTCACCCGGCTCCCGGCCGGTGACCGAATCCGCCTAGGGGACATCGGCCGATCCGATCGGAGCGCACACCACCGGTTCGGATCGGCTCGGGCGGCGCACCGTGCCCCGGATCGTCGGCGACCGAGCCCCCGAAATTCGGTTGCGCGGCCCGCGCGCTGATTCCTAAGGTGATCCGCATGTCGTGCTGCATGTTCATCCGTCTCCGCCACGCCCGGGCTCTGGCCCGCTAGCGGACGCGGATCTCATCGTCGGCGTCCACCGGCGTGCCCAGGGCCCATCGAGCTTCATTCGACTCGATGACCCGGAAGGGCAACTGCTGTGGCGCAGGATCATTCACACAAGAACTATTCGCATACCCAGCGCAAGATCACGGGAAGCCGCGGTCCACGCACCGCGCGTGATCTGGCGCGCCGAACCCTCTCCCAGAATTTCCTGGTGGACCGGAACGCGGTCGACCTGCTGATGACCGTCGCCGATCCGGCCGGCGTCGTCCTCGAACCCGGTGCGGGCGAGGGCGTGCTGACGCGGGCGCTGGCCGAGCGCGGCGCGCGGGTCACCGCGTACGAGATCGACCCGCTGCTGGCGGCCAAGCTCTCGGCGCGGACCAGGAACGAGACCGGAATCCAGGTGGTGCGTGGCGATTTCACCAAGGCCAGGGCGCCGCGTGAACCGTTCGCGGTGGTCGGGAACATCCCGTACTCGGCCACCTCGGACATCGTCGCCTGGTGCCTGAACGCACCGGCGCTCACCTCGGCGACCCTGCTCACCCAGCGCGAGTATGCGCGCAAACGCACCGGCGACTACGGCCGCTGGAGCCTGACCACGGTGCTGCACTGGCCGTGGTTCGACTGGCATCTGCGCGGCCAGGTCCCCCGGACCAGCTTCCGTCCGGTCCCCTCGGTCGACTCCGCCGTCCTGCGGATCGACCGCCGCCCGAATCCCCTGGTCGCCCAGCGGGATTCGTACGCCGAACTGGTGCGCACCGGTTTCTCCGGCATCGGCGGCACCGTCCGCGCCTCACTGCGCACCCGCTATCAGGGTGTGGACGAGGCACTGCGCGTCGCGGGCATCACCGAGGACACCGTGGTCGCCTACGTCCACCCGGAACAGTGGGTGGACCTGCACTCGGTGCTGGTCGCGTAGCGGTCCCCGGGGGGGGGGGGGGGGGGCGGGGGGGGCCGGGCGGGCCCGCGCCCCCCGCGCGGGGGGGGGGGGGGGGGGGGGGGGGGGGGGGGGGGGGGGGGGCGGGGGCGGGGCGGGGGGAGGGGTGGGGGGGGGGGGGGGGGGGGGGGGGCGGCGCGACCGCAGGGCCGGCCCCACGCCCCCCCCCCCCG
>NZ_JARWOJ010000291.1 GCF_029868625.1 Nocardia neocaledoniensis
AGGCAGGGTCGAACCCGGAACATCCGATGCCCCGGACGCCCCCGGCGATTCGATCGAGGGCTCGGCACCGTCGGGCCCGGCGTAGCCAGGGCGCCAGAGGCCCCCAGGCCGCGAGGTAGGACTGCGGACGGGACGGCCCCCCGCCCCGACCGTCACGGCCGCAGATCCACCACGCCCGTGCCGGTCGCGATGTCGAACGGCACCGACACCTGATCGTGCGCGATCAACCAGGTCCCGCCGATCCTGCGCAGCCCGAACGTGACCCGGACCCACATGCCGTCGATTCGCGCCCCGCCTGCCACGGCGCCGCTGAGCCGGCCGAAGCCGTGCCCGAACGCCACGTCCTCGCCCACGGTGAAGGTCAGGTCGCGCACCTCGTAGTCCACGGTCTCGAAGACCTCGAACACCCTCGCCCAATTCGCGAGTTTCGCCGCGATCCCGACGTGCTGGAGCGGTGCCTCGACGTCGAAGGACACCACGTCGGGGGTGTAGAGCTCGCGCAGCGCCGCGAGATCCTTGGCCCGCAGTCCGTCGACGAGCCCGCCGACGAGCCCGCGCGGCCCGGCGTCGGCCGCGTGATCAGTGGGCGACGGCGACGTGGCCATCCTCGGCTCCTTCGGTGGGAGTGGACAGGTCGCCGACCGCCGAACGCAGTGGTGCCAGCGCACCACTCCACGCGATCAGCTGATCCAGCAGCATGGTCAACCCCGACTCGTGATGCTCGCGCGGAGTGAAGACGGTGTAGTTCTCGAAGTCGGTGAGCACCGAGATCTCCACCCCGCGACTCACATCGGCCATGCCGAGCGTGCCGCAGACCATGCGCAACTGCGTCACGGCGCGGCCGCCACCGCCCGCGCCGTAGGAGACGAAACCGACCGCCTTGTCGGACCATTCCGCGAACACGTGATCGATCGCGTTCTTCAGCACGCCGGGCATGCCGCCGTTGTACTCCGGCGTCACGATCACGAAGCCGTCGAACGGTGCGATCCGCGCCGCCCACGCGCGGGTGTGCGCGTTGCGGGACGGCCCGTGCATCGGGGCGACGGGCTCGTCCAGGTGCGGGAGTGGGTAGTCGTGCAGGTCGATGAGCTCGTACTCGGCGTCGCCGCGCCGCGAGGCCGAGTCAAGCACCCACCGCGCGACCTGCGGGCCGTTACGGTGGGGCCGGGTAGTGCCGAGGATGATGCCGATTCTGAATGCCATGACCGTCCGACGAGACAGCGGTCCGGAATGTCAGGTGACCTCACATCTCGGGCCGCTGCGTCGTCGAGAAAAGGTGAGACCACGCGAGCCGAAGGAGCCGATCATGACCGCATCGCCGCCGGACGGGGTACTGACCGAACGTCGCGGGCTGCTCGATCTGGCCTACCGGCTGCTCGGCTCGCTAGCCGAGGCCGAGGACGTGGTGCAGGAGACCTATGCCCGCTGGTACGCGCTGCCGCAGCGGCAGCGCGACGAGGTGGTGAACCCCGGTGCCTGGCTGACCACGGTCGCCGGCCGGATCTGCCTCGATCTCCTCGGCTCGGCCAGGGCCCGGCGGGAACGTTATGTGGGCGAATGGATTCCGGAGCCCATCCCCGCCGGGTCCGACGGCGCGCCCGCCACGGCGGATCCGGCCGACCGGGTCACCCTCGACGAATCGATCGGCATGGCGTTCCTGGTCGTGCTCGACTCCATGACCCCGGCCGAGCGGGTGGCCTTCGTCTTGCACGACGTCTACCGCTATTCCTTCGGCGAGATCGCCGACATCGTCGGGCGCACCCCCGCGGCCTGTCGCCAGCTCGCCTCCAGCGCCCGGCGCCGCATCGACACCTCGCCCGCACCCACGACCGATGAGCGCGCCGCGCTGATCCGGGAATTCAAGCTGGCCTGGCAGACCCAGGACATCGAGGCCCTGATCGGCCTGCTCGACCCGCGGGTGATCGCCACCGCCGACAGCGGCGGACTCGCCCCCGCCTTCCTCGACCCGATCCACGGCGATGAGCGGGTGGCCGACGCCTGGATGCGGATCGCGGCACGCGGGCCCATGCCGACCCTGCTGGAACGGACCGTCAACGGCCAGCCCGGCCTCGTCGCGCAGCTCGACGGCGCCGTCATCTCGGTCTACGCCTTCGACATCGCCGAGGGCCGGATCACCCGTATCTGGGCGGTCCGGAATCCGGAGAAACTGCGTCCCTGGACGGCGGGCTGACCCCCGCGCGGCTCAGGCGTCGAACGCGCCGAGGATCCGCTCGGCGGCGAGCGCCGGGGTGAGCGTCCCGTCGCGGACGGCCGATTCCACCTGGGCGCGAACCGATTTCACGGCGGGATTGTCGGCGAGGCGGCGCAGGATCTGGTCGTGGACCATGGTCCAGGTCCAGTCGACCTGCTGACGGCGCCGCTTCTCGGCGAACTCCCCCGCGTCGGTGAGTACGCGCCGATGTTCCAGGACGGTGTCCCAGAACTTGTCGAGACCCGATCCCTCGAGGCCGCTCATGGTGAGTACCGGCGGGCGCCACAGCGCGTCGTGCGGATGGATCAGCCGCAGCGCCCCCTGGAGTTCGCGGGCCGCGCTCTTGGCTTCCATCTCGTGCTTGCCGTCGGCCTTGTTCACCGCGACGAGCTCGGCCAGCTCCAGCACACCCTTCTTGATGCCCTGCAACTGATCTCCGGTGCGGGCCAGGGTGAGGAAGCAGAACACGTCGACCATATTGGCGACGGTCACCTCCGACTGGCCGACCCCGACGGTCTCCACCAGGATCACGTCGTACCCGGCGGCCTCGAGCAGCACGATCGTCTCGCGGGTCGCCTTGGCGACGCCGCCGAGGGTGCCCGCGGTCGGCGACGGGCGGATGAACGCGTCGGGCTCGAGCGAGAGGCGGGCCATGCGGGTCTTGTCGCCGAGGATCGACCCACCGGTCCTGGTCGAGGACGGGTCGACGGCCAGCACCGCCACCCGATGCCCCTTGCCGAGCAGGTACATGCCCAGCGCGTCGATGAAGGTCGACTTGCCGACCCCGGGCACGCCGGTGATCCCGACCCGGTTCGACACCACAGTGCCCGGCTCGGACCCCAGCCGCAGCAACAGCTGCTGAGCCAGCTCCCGGTGATCGGCCCGCGTCGACTCGACGAGGGTGATGGCACGGGCCAGGGCGGCTCGCTCACCGGCCCTGATCCCCGCGGCGAGCGCGTCGACGTCGATCGTGCGCACCGCCCTCGCCACCGGACGGCCCGCGTTGCGCGGCGCGCCGACGCCCGCGGTGGTACCGAGCCGGGGATGCGCCGCGGCACCCCCGGCCCCTGCTGCCGCGTCGCTCATTCGGCTGTGCCGCCGCCGATCTCGTGCCCGAGCGAGCCTGCCAGCTTCTTCAGCAGATCGATGGCCGCGTCGGCGATGACGGTGCCGGGCGGGAAGATCGCCGCGGCGCCCGCCTCGTACAGCTCGTCGAAGTCACCGGGCGGGATCACCCCGCCGACGATCACCATGATGTCGGGGCGGCCGACATCGGCCAGTGCCTGCCGCAGGGCGGGCACCAGCGTGAGGTGACCCGCGGCCAGCGAGGAGACACCGACGATGTGCACGTCGTTGTCGGCCGCCTGGCGCGCCACCTCTTCGGGGGTCTGGAACAGCGGACCCACGTCGACGTCCATGCCGAGATCGGCGAACGCGGTGGCGATCACCTTCTGGCCGCGGTCGTGGCCGTCCTGGCCCATCTTGGCGACCAGGATGCGGGGCCTGCGGCCTTCCGCCTCGGCGAATTCCTCGACGAGCGCGATCGCCGCGCCGATGTTGGAGGCCTTGCCTGCTTCATCACGGTACACACCGGAAAGCGTACGGATCTCGGCCTGATGGCGGCCGTACACCTTTTCCAGCGCGTCGGAGATCTCGCCGACGGTGGCCTTGGCGCGCGCGGCGTCGATGGCCAGGGCCAGCAGGTTGTTCTCCATGCCGCCTCCGGTCGCGGCCGCGGCGCGGGTCAGGTTGGCCAGCGCGGCCTCGACCGCAGCCGAATCACGTTCGGCGCGAAGGCGTTCCAGCTTCTCGATCTGCTCGGCACGCACCCGCGAGTTCTCGACCTTGAGGACCTCGACCTCGTGGTCCTCCTCGACCTGGTACTTGTTCACGCCGATCACCGGCTGCTGGCCGGTGTCGATGCGCGCCTGGGTACGGGCGGCGGCCTCTTCGATGCGCAGCTTCGGAATGCCTTCCGAAATCGCCTGCGCCATCCCGCCGTGCGCCTCCACCTCGGCGATGTGCGCGCGAGCGCGCTCGGCGAGCTGGTGGGTGAGCCACTCCACGTAGTACGAGCCACCCCACGGATCGATCGGGCGGGTGGTGTTGGACTCCTGCTGGATCAGCAGCTGGGTGTTGCGGGCGATGCGGGCGGAGAAGTCCGTCGGCAGGGCCAGGGCCTCGTCGAGGGCGTTGGTGTGCAGCGACTGGGTGTGGCCCTGGGTCGCGGCCATCGCCTCGATGCAGGTGCGCGCCACATTGTTGTAGGCGTCCTGCGCTGTGAGCGACCAGCCCGAGGTCTGCGAATGGGTGCGCAGCGACAGCGATTTCGCGCTCTTGGGCTCGAACTTCGAGACCAGTTCGCTCCACAGCAGCCGACCCGCGCGCAGCTTGGCGACCTCCATGAAGAAGTTCATGCCGATGGCCCAGAAGAACGACAGGCGCGGGGCGAACTTGTCGACATCCATGCCCGCGGCGATACCGGCACGGATGTACTCCACGCCGTCGGCCAGGGTGTAGGCCAGCTCCAGATCGGCTGTCGCTCCGGCCTCTTGGATGTGATAGCCCGAGATGGAGATCGAGTTGAACTTCGGCATCTTCGCGCTGGTGAAGGCGAAGATGTCGGAGATGATCCGCATCGACGGCTTGGGCGGGTAGATGTAGGTGTTGCGGACCATGAACTCCTTCAGAATGTCGTTCTGAATGGTTCCGGCCAGCTGCTCGGGCGTGACACCCTGCTCTTCCGCGGCGACGACGTAGAGCGCCAGGATCGGCAGCACCGCGCCGTTCATGGTCATCGAGACCGACACCTGATCGAGCGGGATCTGGTCGAAGAGCTGGCGCATGTCCAGGATCGAGTCGATCGCGACGCCCGCCATGCCGACGTCACCCTGCACGCGCGGGTGGTCGGAGTCGTAGCCACGGTGGGTGGCGAGGTCGAAGGCGACCGACAGGCCCTTCTGCCCGGCCTGCAGGTTGCGGCGGTAGAAGGCGTTGGAGTCGGCGGCGGTGGAGAAGCCCGCGTACTGGCGGATGGTCCACGGCTGGTTGACGTACATCGTCGGGTACGGACCGCGCAGGAACGGCGCAACGCCGGGCACCGTGTCGAGCGGATAACCCTGCGCGACAACGGCGTCACGGTCGGCCTTGGTGAACACCGGCGGCACGTCGATGCCCTCGGGTGTGGCCCAGGTGAGCTGGTCGGCGGTGGTGTGGTTGGCCGCGGCCGCCTCGGCCACGAACTCCTTCACCTGCGCGTCGTCGACCGCCGCCGGTTCCGGCGCGTGTTCGGTGAGCGGAACCTCGGCGAAACTGCCGATACGGTGCTCGATATCGGATGTGGTCATCAGGCTCCCACCTTCTCCAGCAGCTGCGACAGGACCGCGACCGCGTCGATGCGCAGGGTCAGGTACCCGTCGGGACGCTGTGTACCGCTGTACTTCTCGACCGACTTCTCCGGTCCGGCCAGCAGTACCGTGTCGATCCCGGCACCGCGCAGGGCGTCGACCGCGGCGCCCGCTTCGTCGCCGTAGCGCTTGTCGGCGCCGCACAGGACCGCGATCCGCGCCCCGGATTCCGTCGCGGCGGCGGCGATTCCGTCGATGGCGAGCGGGCCGGGGTTCACCGACTCGATCCCGCCGGAAGCCAGCACGTTCGCGGTGAAGATCGTGCGCGCGTTGTGTTCGGCGACCGGGCCCAGCGGCACGATCAGCGCCTTCGGGCGGGCACCATGGGCGGCGAGGTAGGCGTCGGACCGGTTGCGCAGCGCCTCGAACGCGGCGCCGTACCGCACGGTGGTGGCCTCGGCGCGGGCCTGCCCCGACAGCGGCGGCTCGGCCAGGTTCGGGAACTCGTTCACGCCGGTGACCGCGGTCTTGCGGTGCGCGATGTCGGCGCCGCGGGCGGCGGCCGTCTCGGCGATGCGGTCGGCGAGCAGGCCCGCGGTCAGCGCGGCCTGGTAGCCGCCCGCCGCCTCGAGCTCCTGCATGAACTCCCACGCCTTGGCGGCGAGTTCGTCGGTCAGCGCGTCGACGTACCAGGAACCGGCCGCCGGGTCCTGCACGTGGCCGAGGCGCGATTCCTCGAGCAGCAGCAGCTGGATATTGCGCGCCATCCGCTCCGAGAACGACTGCGACACACCGAGTTCGCCCGCGGGCAGCGCGGAGTCGAACGGCAGCACGGTGACCGAGTCGGCGCCGCCGACACCGGCGCCGAAGGCCGCGAGCGTGGTGCGCAGCAGGTTCACCCACGGATCACGCTGGGTCATCATGGCGGCGGAGGTCACCGCGTGCTGCGGGGCCGCGCCGAAGGCCGGCGCACCGCACACCTGGGCGACGCGGGCCCACAGGCGCCGCGCGGCACGGAACTTCACGATGGTGGCGAACTGGTCGTCGGTGGCCGCGAAGCGGAACTCGAGCTGACCGAACGCGTCGACGATGTCGACACCCGCGGCGGTCAGCGCGCGCAGGTAGGCCAGGCCGGCGGCGATGGCCGCGCCCACTTCCTGCGCGTCGGCGGCGCCGGCGTTGTGGAAGGCGATGCCGTCCACCGTGATCGCGCGCACCGTCTCGGGACGGGCGATCGCCTGTCGGGCCAGACTGACGGCCGCGGCCTCGTCGAGGTCCTCGGCGCCGGTGAAGGCGCTGGTGAGTGGCGCGGCGCCGAGGCCGACGTGGATCTGCGCGCGGTCGGCGAGCTCGTAGCCGTCGAGCACCTCGAACACGCGCGCGGCGGCGTCGGCGGTGTCCTTGCCCGCGACGAGGGTCAGCGGCGCCAGCTCGAAGAGCAGGCCGCGCAGGGCGACGGGGATGTCCTCGACCGCGACACCGTAGGCACCCGCGCCGAGCGCGACCGCGCTCACGCCGTTCTCCAGGCCGGTCAGGATGGCGCGATTGGTGGCTTCGGCATCCGCGGCGCCGGCGAACGCGCTGACGAACCAGCCGCGCTGCGGATCGCGGGTGGCGGTGCCGCCGCGCACGTACGGGAAGGCGCCGGGCAGCGGCTGCTCGGGCAGCTCGTCACGGCGGGTGTAGAGCGGGGCGATGGTCAGCCCGTCATAGGTGGTCTCGTCGAGCAGGTGCTCGGGCTCCGCGGGAAGTTCGGAAGCCTCGACTCGTCGCGCTTTGGCCAGCACGCCTGCCACACCCTTGCGCCAGGCGGCGTACTCGGGCACCGGATCCGGTGCGAGTCCCGTCCCGGACTCTGAACCAATCGGCATAGCTGCTGTTCTCTCTTCCAACGCGTTCGCCCAGCTCAGCGTGATGAGCGGGTGCTCCGGCGAACCGGGAGGTGCCCGGTTCCACCTCGATGTTAACTGTGACATCTTGTCCGCTCGCCCAGGCCATCCCCTACTGGCCGGTACGCTGACCCGGTGTCCCGACTGATCCGTTCCCCGCGCGCGCTGGCGGCGCTGGCCGGGGTCGCCGCGCTGTTCGTGCTGGCGATGTTCGTGCCGCTGCCGGGTCCGCAGCAGATCAGGGAGTGGGCCGGGGGCGCGGGCCCGCTGCTGCCCGTACTGTTCTTCCTCTTCTACGCGCTCGTCGCCGTGGCACCGGTGCCACGCACCGTGCTGACGGTGACCAGCGGGGTGCTGTTCGGCCCTGTTCTCGGCTCGGCGATCGCGCTGGGCGCGACCGGGGTCAGCGCCACGCTCGCTCTCCTCGGCGTGCGCGCGGTGGGCCGCGACCGGGTCGCGGAGCACCTGCGACATCCGGCGGTGCGGGCGATCGACGACCGGCTGGCCCAGCGCGGCTGGCTCGCGGTGGCGGCGCTGCGGATGATCCCGATGGCGCCGTTCTCGATCGTCAACTACTGCTGCGGGCTGTCCTCGGTGCGAGTGGCGCCCTATCTCGTCGCGACCGTGGCCGGCTCGGCGCCCGGCACGATCTCGACCGTGGTCCTGGCCGGATCACTGGCGGGCGGGACCAACCCGATCGCGGTCACGGTGTCGGCGCTGTGCCTGTCACTGGGTCTCGTCGGTCTCGTCATCGACGCCAGGATGCCGGTGACGACCGGCGCGGAGCCCACCGCGGAGCCGGTCCCCAGCCGCGGCTGACCTGCGTAGGAATGGAATTCTGAACAGAATGCCCCTTACTTCAGGGGCATCGGGTTACGCTGGCGATCCGCCAACATTTGAAAGTGATCTTCTTCACATAAGCCAAATGTGAAGAACCCATGTTTTAGAAAACTCTCAGAGTAATAGACTCGGGATAGCCCAGGGTTCGCCAGCTACATCCGGTGCGGGATCCAGAGCAACACCCAGGTGCCGCGTCCGCGTGCACCGAATCTTCCCCGTTCGCGCCGATTCCGGCTTGCACTGCACCTCGAGGTGACCCGATGGAATACACCCATCTCTCCGATTTCCAGATCCGCTCCGGCGCACTGACGCTGTGGACACCCGCGACCACCGCCGAGACCTGGTTCGACGACGAGCGCCCACTGGCCAGCGTCCACTCCCAGTACCTGGGCTTTCTCGATCCCGAGGACCCCAGGCCCGGCCGCGGCCGCTGGATCGGCACGATCTTCGAGATGGACGCCGCGCTCGACGAGCAGGCGTGGGCGCGCACCCTGGAACTGTGGCACGACCGCCACGAGGGGTTCCGGACCACCGTGGCACCGACCGGCGACGGCGCGTACCACCGGGTCACCACCGCGCCCGGCACCGTCCGGGTCACCGGCGTCGCGGTCCCCGAGCTCACCGATGGTGACCTGATCAACGAGTTCCTCTGCGACACACTGGAACTGCGCCTGTCCCCACTGGTGTGGCCGCACCTGCTCGTGGCCACCGTCGCGCACGACACCGACGACTTCACCGTCCTGGTCGGCGCCGATCACTCGGTCCTGGACGCCTACTCCCAGGCCGTGCTCATCCTGGAGTTGCGCACCCTCTACACCGCGGTCCGCACCGGCGGCGAGATCCGCGACTCGGCCACCTTCGGCAGCGCGGCCGACTACGCGGCGATCGAGCGGGCCGCCGCCGAGGAACTCACCCCCGACTCCCCCGCCGTCGCCGTGTGGCGCGACTTCGTCGGGACGCCCGGCTCGCCCATGCCGCGCTTCGCCGAGGGGATGGTCGCCGAGCTCGACGGCGAGCACGCCCAGCCGAGCCTGTCGCGCACGCTGCTCAGCCTCGACCAGCTCGAAGAGGTCGAGGCCGCGCTGGATCGGCTCCGGCACCGGCTTTCGGTCACCGTGTTCGCCGCGCTGGCCACCGCCTCGCGGGAAGTGTTCGGCGACGACCGTTTCCGCACGATCATGCCGATCGCGACCCGGCCCGACCTGACCTGGCTGGAGTCGATGGGCTGGTTCGTCAACGTCGTCCCGGTCGACATCGTCCTGCCGCCCGGCGCCGACATGGGGGCCGCCCTGGCGGTCACCCGGTCGGCGCTCAAACGCGCGCATGTCTGCAACGACGCGTCCTGGGGTCGGTCGCTGGCGATGGCCGGCGCGCTCGAGGGCCCCACGTTCGGCGCCTCGTTCCTCGACATCCGCATGCTGCCGGACTACGAACTGGTCGCCGACCTACGCGGGCGCACGCTGCGCGCGGTGTCGTACTCCACCGACGAGGTCTACTTCTGGGTGGTGCGCGGTCCGGCCGGGCTCTACGTCTCCACCCGCCATCCGGCCGGTCTGCCCGCGGAGGTGATGGACCGCTTCCTCACCGAATTCGCCAGGGCCATCTACGCGGTCACCGCCCTCGGGACCGCGGCGTCCGCCGCGCCGGTCGCCGACACCGCGTCGGCGGCGCTGAGCGCGGGCTGACGATGCGCGCACTGCTGGCCTTCACCGGCAGCCGCGGTGACGCCCAACCGGGCATCCTGCTGGCCCGCGAGCTCCGGGTGCGCGGGCACGCGGTCACCCTCGCCCTCTCGCCCAATCTCGTCGGCTTCGCCCGCGAACACGGTGTCGCTGCCGTCGAATTCGGTTGTGACAGTGCCGAACTGCTGGCCACCCAGCACGCCGATCGCCGGTTCCGCAGCCCCAGCCCCCGCCAGCGCCTGCGCGCGGTGCTGGACCTGCAACGGCGGGGCGTGGCCGAGGCGGTGCGGGATCTGCTCGCGCTCGCACCCGGCCACGACGTGCTGGTGACGGGCATGGCGGGTGAGGAAGCGGCCGAGAAGGCGGCGCGGCGGGTCGGTGTGCCGTTGGCGGCAGTGCACTTCTTTCCCATCCAGCCCAGCCGGTCGGTGCCCGTGGTGCCGGCCGGGTGGGGCAGGCGGATCCCGGGCGGGCTCAACCGACGGATCTGGTCAGGGCTGCGCTGGGCGCGCGACGCCGCGCTCGCGCGGCCGCTGGCCGAGTTCGGCGTCGTCGAGCACCCCCTGCCCGCCCGTGTCTCGATCCAGGCCTACGACATCGAGCTGTTCCCCGGCCTCGCCGACGAGCTGCCGCCGCGCCACCCGGTCACCGGGTTCGCCGTGGACGCCGACGGATTCCTCAGCAGCCCCACCGACGCCGCGCTCTCCGCGTGGCTCGACGCCGGCCCGGCGCCGATCTATGTCGGTTTCGGCTCGATGACCGTCGACGATCCGGCCGCCCTGGTGCACATGGTGCGGGCGGTGTGCGCCCGACGCGGGCGCCGCCTGCTGCTCGCCGCGGGCTGGGCCGGGATCGAGCCCGAGCTCACCGCCGAGGTCGCGATCGTCGAGCAGGTCGACCATGCCGCGGTGTTCCCGCGCTGTGTCGCGGCGGTGCACCACGGCGGGGCCGGGACGACCGCGGCGGCCCTGCGCGCCGGTGTCCCCCAGGTCATCTGCTCGGTGCAGGCCGACCAGCCCTACTGGGGGCAGGCGCTGACCCGGCTCGGGCTCGCCGTCACCCGCCGCGCCGCCGGTCTCGACGCCGACGCCCTGGACACCCTGCTGGACCGCGTGACCGACCCGGCGGTCGTCGACCGCGCGGCGGCCTACGCGCGCCGGTTCCCGTCCGGCGGTGTGGCCCGCGCCGCCGACGAGGTGGAAGCCCTTGTCCCCGTGTCGTTCCCGACACCCGTTCTCGACCATGCCGGGAGGCCGCAGTGAGTACCGAGATCGCCGTCCGCACGCGCGGCCTCGGCAAGTCCTACGGCGATTTCACCGCCGTCGGCGCGATCGACCTCAGCATCGAGGCGGGCACGGTGTTCGCCATGCTCGGCCCCAACGGCGCGGGCAAGACGACCACGGTGCGGATGCTGGCGACCCTGCTGCGCCCCGATCGCGGCAACGCCGAGGTCTTCGGCTTCGACGTGGTGCGCGACGCCACCGCGGTGCGCTCGATGATCGGGCTCACCGGCCAGTACGCCTCCGTCGACGAAACCCTCACCGCCGGTGAGAATCTGCGCCTGTTCGGCCGCCTGCTCGGGTTGTCGCGACGGGAGGCGGCCCGACGCGGCGACGAACTGCTCGAGGAATTCGAACTCACCGCGGTGTCGCGGCGCAGTGTGTCGGCGTTCTCCGGCGGAATGCGCCGCCGCCTCGACCTGGCCGCGACGCTGATCACGGTGCCGCCGTTGATCTTCCTGGACGAACCGACCACCGGCCTGGACCCGCACACCCGCGACCGCATGTGGGGCATCGTGCGCGGGCTCGTGGAGCGGGGCGCGACCGTCCTGCTCACCACCCAATACCTGGAGGAGGCCGACGCCTTGGCCGACCGGATCGCGGTGATCGATCGTGGCACGCTGGTCGCGGAGGGGACGGCCGCGGAACTGAAAGCGTCCATCGGGGACCAGGTTCTGCGCCTGGACATTCCCGACACCGGGGATCTGCGCCGCGCCGAGACCCTCATCCGGGACCTCACCGGCGAGTACCCCGACGGCTCGTCCACCGGGATGCTGACCGTCGCCCTGCGTGACGTCGCGCTCGGCGCCGACATCGTGACCGCCTGCCGCGCCGCCGATATCGCGCTGCGCGGGTTCGCCATCGACCGGCCCGATCTCAACGAGGTGTTCCTGTCCCTGACCGGGCACGCGTCCACCGTGGCCGAGGCGGGTGCGCGATGACCGCCCTCCGCGAGACGGGTCTCGCTCCGCGCGTGGTCCGCGCGCCCCGGATCACCCGGGTCGGCCCCGGCGCGGCCCTGCGACATTCGCTGATGATGGCCTGGCGCGGGCTGCTCACCTTCCGGCACAGCCCCCAGCTGCTCTACGACGCCCTGCTGCTGCCCATCGTCGGGCCCGTCCTGTTCGGCAGCATCTTCGGCACCGCCATCGCGGGCAGCCTCGAGGCGTATCTGCCGATCATGATTCCCGGGGTGCTGGTGCAGATCGTGCTCACCTCCTCGGTGGCCACGGGCGTGCAGCTGTCCGAGGACATCCACTCGGGGGTTTTCGACCGGTTCGTCGCCATGCCCATCGCCCGCTCCGCGCCGGTTGCCGGTGCGTTGCTGGCGGGCACCGTGCGCTACCTGATCGCCGCGACGACGGTCGTGATCGTCGGCTTCTGCATGGGGTACCGGCCGGACCACACCGCGGGCTTCCTCGCCGGAGCGGTCCTGGTGGTCTTCGCGACGACGGCGATCAGCTGGCTGTTCGCGTTCATCGGCGCCACCGTCGCCCGCCCGGCCGCCGTGCAGGGCATGTGCATGCTCGTGCTCACCTTCCTCGGTTTCGCCTCCAACGCGCTGGTGCCCGAGGAGTCGATGCCCACCTGGATGCGGCACGTCTCCGACCTGAATCCCGTGTCCTACCTGGTCTCGGCCGTACGCACGCTGGCCGCCGCCGGCGCCGGCGGCGCGGCCGCCGCCGGGGCGCGGGGGGGCGGGGGGGGGCGCGGGGCGCGCGGACGCCTGCTGGTCGCTGGTGGCCTCGCTGCTCGTGGTCGCCGTCTTCGCGCCGCTGACCGTGCGCACTCTCCGTTCCCGATGAGGAGTCCCCGATGACCGTCACCACCCCCGCCGTCGCGGCCGCGCCGACCGCGCTCAACCGGATCACCGCCGATGACGACCTGTTCTTCAAACTGCACAGCCTCTACCCCAACGCCCTGGTGAACCAGCTGGCCTATCGCTTCGACGAGCGGCTCGACCCCGACCTGCTGCGCCGCTGGCACGCGCATCTGGCCGCCGGCTTCATCGCCCGCCGGGTGCGCACCACCCGGTTTCCGTTCGCCCGCGCCCACTGGGAACCGGCGACCGAGTCGATGCCGCTGATCTGGTCGGAGGCACCGCTGGCCGACGAGGACGTGCTCTCGTGGTTCCTCGCGAGGGCCGCCGTGGAATTCGATCCGGAGCGTGGACTGGTGTGGCAGCTGGCCGGTGCGCACACCGCCTCCGGTGGCACCGTCGTCACCCTGGTCGCCTCCCATGTCGCCTGTGACGGCGGCGGCATGATGCACGCGATCGTCGATTCGCTGGACCGGCTCAATCGCGGCGAAACGCCCGATCGCGCGGCCGGCGCGGGACGACTGGTCGGCCCGGCGGCCGGTGCCGGTCGCTTCGCGGCCGACCTCGCCGACGCGCGCGGACAGATTCGCGCGGTGGTCCGCGGCGTCCGCGCCGCGCGCCGGGCACGGGGCGTCAGCGAACCGGCGCGCAACCCGAGGCCCAGCGAGCCGCGCCTGCCCCACGCCGAGACCTGGCAGGCGGCGGAGACGATCGTGCAGCTCGACCTCGCCGACTGGGATGCCGTCGCCGCGGCACACGGCGGCACCACCAACGGCTTGTTGATCGGAGTAGCGGTCGGCCTGCTCGGCCGCAGCGGGCGTGTCGCCGACGGCGCCGAGGTGCGCGTCGACATCCCGCACTCGATGCGGGTCGCCGACGACCCCCGTGCCAACGCCACCACCGGGCTGCCGATCGCCGTCACCTACCGCGCGGGCGCGCGGGCCGATCTGCCCACGATCCGCGCCGCGCTCAAGGCCGCGGGACTGGCCTACCGTGATCCCGCCACGATCCCGCCGATCCAGCATCTGCAACCGGTGCAGATGCTGCTGCCCAGGGCGGTGCTGCACCGGTTCGCCCGCACCGCCAAGGCCCCGGAGTGCCTGTGCACCAACATGGGCCGCACCGCCCAGAACATCGCCGTGCTCGGCCCGCACCGAGCCCGCGACGTGATCATGCGGCCGGTGGTGAATCCCGGACCCGTCGAGCTGTTCCGCCAGGTGGAGGTGGGTGTGAACCTCGCGTTCTCCTGCGACGACCACACCGTCACCCTGGTCGTCACCGGCGGCGACCCCGACCGCTTCCCGACCCGCGCCGCCCTGCAGGACCTGCTGTCGGCCGAGTTCGCCGCGTGGGGGTTGACGCCACGGTTCTGGTGAGAACGGTCCGGTTCAGCGGGCGAAACCCGCCACGGAGGGTCTCCTCGACCCACACGATAGTAATGATAATCATTATCGTTAACATGGGCTTGTCGAGCACGCGCTCGACCAGAACCGATGAGGAAACCCATGTTGATGAGGAACATTGTTGCGACCGCGGCGCTTTCACTCGCCGCGCTCACCGTCACCACCGCCACCGCCATGGCCGACGAGCCGGTACATCCGGTCTCGTTCGCCGCCCACGCCACCGACACCGCGTCGATCATCGAGGTCGAGCACGGCTCGCTCGTGGTCGAGGGCGGAGCGCTGCAAGTGCGAAACACGGCCGGGACGGTGGTCGCGGCGACGCCGCTGACGTTCACCCTCGACGAGTTCGAGTTTCCGATCGCGGCCGAGATCACCGGCCGCACCGCCACACTCACCCCCCAACTGACGATGGACAAGGCGGTCTACAAGCCGGTCGCCTTGCCGTTCGAAGACAAGGCGCCGTGGAAGTCCGAGTACGACCGTGAGCAGGCCGCCTGGTCACGGATGACGAGCACCATCTCGCTCGGTGCCGCGATCGGCACTCTTGTCGGCGGCCTGGGCGGCGCCGCCGTCGGCTGCGTGCTCGGCAGTATCGCGGGGGCGACGGTCGCCTCGGCGACGATCATCGGACTGTTCGGGCCGTTCATTCCCGCCGCGGCGGTCGGCTGCCTCGGCGGTGTCGTGGCCATGGGATCACTCGGCGTGGTCGCGGGTCAGATCCTGATCACCGCGCCGGTCGCGGTCGGTGCGGCGATCCAGTACTTCACGACGATCAACGCTCCCTTCCACACGAAGTGATCTCCGTTCGCCGTACCGAGGCATCCAGGATGCGCTGACCTGTCACTCATATCGACCGCGGCAGAAGGCCGCGCTTCCTGTGAGCAGCGTCTCCACGCGGAGGGCGTGCGGTTGCGATGTCCGGGGTGTCTATCCACTACGTCGGCGACACCGACGCACCCCGATACGAAGGACGGTTCCGATGTCTCTGAGCGACAAGATCAGCAACAAGGCCGACGAGTTCGGTGGCAAGGCGAAGGAGGCCGCCGGTGCCGCCACCGGTGACGACGAGTTGCGCGCCGAAGGCAGAGCCGACCAGGCCGAGGCCGCCGTCAAGGGCGCGGTCGAGGAGGTGAAGGACGCGGTCGGCAACGCCGCGGACAAGGTGAAGAAGGCCTTCGGCAAGTAGACCGACTCACCGGCAAGGGGGTAGGGGGGGCCCCGGCGGGGGGCCCCCCCCCGGACCGGGGGGGGTGGGGGGGGCCCCGCCCGCGGGCCGCCGCGCCGCTCTGGATCGTGTATCCGGCGGCCGGGGCCGACGGCGCGGGCTCCTCCGTCGGCGCGTCGACCGGGACCACATAGCCGACCAGGCGGTCACCGGT
>NZ_JARWOJ010000292.1 GCF_029868625.1 Nocardia neocaledoniensis
TCGCGGCCCTGGTCGACCGGGGCCAGCGGTGTCGGCTCCGCCAGTCCGGTGAGCGCGGGGGGGCGCGCCGGGCGCGCGCCCCCGGGGGGGGGGGGGGCGCGCCCCGCCCCCCAGGAAAGGGGCGGCCGGCCCCGCCCTCACCTGTTTCCCGCCTCGTCCTCGCCACTCCGGGGTCCGCCCCGGTCACCCCCGGCCCGGTCCAGCGTAGCGAATGGGCTCACACGCCCGACGCGGCGATCTGCAACCCGCCGCCGGTGCCGATGACCTGGATCCAGCGGTTCTCCGAGGTCACCGAGCCGTTGGTGAGGTGGTAGGTGAGGGAGACGACCGCGCGGTTCTCCCCGCTCGGCGTGATCGAGCCGACAGTCACCGAGCGTACGGTCGACCAGAACGCGGAGTACTGGCCGAATCCCCCGGTCTGGGCCTGATAGCCCGGGGCGAGCTGCGCCCACGCGCCACCGATGTTGCCCGGGAGCATGCCGTAGTACCCCCCGATGAACTGGCCGATCCGCTCGGGCGTCGGCGGTCCCGCGGGCGTGGTGGTCGCCGTCGTGGTCGGGGCAGGCGTGGACGTGGGCTTGGCCGAGGTGCTCGTGGCCGAGGCCGCCGTCGATGTCGGGTTGCTCGGCGTCGCGGTCACGGGCACGGTGATGGTCTCCTGGTCCGGCACGATCACGACGGTGCTCACCTTGCCGTCGACCACGGTGGTGACGGTGACCGGGTCCGCGGCCCGCTGACCGGGATCGGCGCCGCGGTCGCGGGTCAGCACGAGGACCACCAGCATCACCGTGAACGCCGCGACCGCGGCGGCGAGCAGCAGGATCGCGCGGTTGTTCGTGGTACCGGACTCGGTGCGCGCGGCTGGATTCGGGCCGACCGGCGGCGGGCCCGAGGGCGAGACGGCACCGGTGCCGTTCCCGCCTGCCGGTTCCCGCCCCGCCGGGCCTGTGCCCGCCCCCGGCACACCGGGTGCCGGGTCCGCGCTCGCCGTGGAGCGCTGCCCGGCCGCGCCGGTGCCCGTCGACGACCCGCCCGTGATGGCGGAGCGCGCGGCCTTGGCCAGCGCGAGGCCGCCACCCAGGAGTCCCGCGGCGCCGGACTTCGCGGCCGTCCCCGGCGCGGGCGTCGGCTGGGGCAGCACGGTGGTGGCCGCCTCGCCCAGCGGCAGCACTTTCGTCGCCGTCGCGGGCAGGGCCGGGACCCGGCCCGCCGCAACGTCTTCCAGCGCCTTCCTGGCCTGCGCCATGGTGGGGCGTTCCTCGGCCGACGCGGTGAGCAGCCATTTCAGCACCGGACCGAGGGGGCCGGCCCCCTTCGGCTCCGGTACCACGCCACGGGCGACCGCGTGCAGCACGGCCAGGGGGTTGTCACCCTCGCCGAACGGCGGGGCGCCCTCCACCGCGGCGTAGAGCGTGGAACCGAGCGCGAAGACGTCGGCGGCCGGTTTCGGGTTGTCGCCGCGGGCGATCTCGGGCGCCAGATAGGCCGGGGTCCCGGCCAGGAAGCCGGTGGCGGTGACGGTGACGTCGCCGGTGGCATGCGAGATGCCGAAGTCGGTGAGCTTGACGGTGCCGTCGTCGCCGACGAGCAGGTTGGCCGGCTTCACGTCGCGATGCATGATCCCGGCATCGTGGGCCGCCGACAGCGCCGCGGCGGCCTGCGCGCCGATCCCGGCCACCTCGATCGGCGGCAGGGTCGCGCCACCGGCCAGCTTCACGGCCAGGCTCGGCGCGTTCATGTACTCCATGACCAGCCACGGCTGGCCGTCTTCCTCGGCGACATCGAAGACCGTGATGGCGTTCGGGTGGTGCAGGCGCGCGGCGATGCGACCCTCGCGCATGGCACGCAACTTGGCCTCCAGCGCCTGGGTCCCGGTGAGTCCCGGCGCGAGCAGCAGCTGTTTCACGGCCACGGTCCGGCGCAATCGGACATCGGTGGCGCGCCACACGACCCCCATCGCGCCCGTGCCGATCGGGTCGGTGAGTCGATAGCGACCCGCGATCAACCGATCCGATGTCATAGCTTGTGCCCCTCCTGCAATACCGCCGAGTCGTCCAGCCCTCCGCGCCACAGCGGGATGAAACTTTCCGAAAATCCTACGTGCTGAACTGCTTTGCCCGCCCTCGCGGGCAGTCCGCTCCAGGCACTCCACACCGCTTCGTGACCGGACTCACAAACGACGCCGGACCGGCCCGCACGGGACCGGTCCGATCAGCCGAGAACTGTCAGTGTGTCAGGCGTTGAAGTACTTCGCCTCCGGATGCAGCAGCACGAACGCGTCGGTGGACTGCTCGGGGTGCAGCTGCAGTTCCTCCGACAGCGTCACCCCCACCCGGTGCGCTTCGAGCAGGTCGACCAGCTTGGCCCGGTCCTCGAGTTCCGGGCAGGCGCCGTAGCCGAAGGAGTACCGCGCGCCGCGATAGCCGAGCTTGAAGTAGTCCTGGATGTCGGCGGGATCGTCGTCGGCGACCGAGTGCCCGTCCAGGGTCAGCTCTTCGCGCACCCGGCGGTGCCAGTACTCGGCCAGCGCCTCGGTGAGCTGCACGCCCACGCCGTGCACCTCGAGGTAGTCGCGGTAGTTGTCGGCCGCGAACAGGGCGTTGGCGAAGTCGGCGATCGGCTGACCCATGGTGACCAGCTGGAACGGCAGCACGTCGACCTGCCCGGTCGCGCGGGCCTTGTCCCGCGAGCGGATGAAGTCGGCGATGCACAGGAACCGGTCGCGCTGCTGACGCGGGAAGGTGAACCGATACCGTTCCGGCGCATCGGCATCCGGCTCGGTGAGCACGATGACGTCGTCACCCTCCGACACCGCGGGGAAATACCCGTAGACGACGGCGGCGTGCTGGAGCACGCCCTCGGTGGCGAGCCGGTCGAGCCAGGCCCGCAGCCGCGGGCGGCCCTCGGTCTCCACCAGTTCCTCGTAGGTGGGTCCGTCACCGCTGCGCTGGCCGCGCAGCCCCCACTGGCCGAGGAACAGCGCGCGCTCGTCGAGCAGGCCCGAGTATTCCTGCAGCGGAAGGCCTTTCACCACGCGGGTGCCCCAGAACGGCGGCGTCGGCACCGGCAGGTCGGCGGCGACATCGGAGCGCTCGGGCACCTCGATCGGCACCTCGGCGGCCTTGCGCTCGGCGGCGATCCGCTTGGACCGCTCGTGGCGGGCCTTGCGCTCGGCGGCCTTCTCCCTGGCGGCGACGGCCTCCGGACTGTCGGGGTCGGGGCCACCGCCGCGCTTGACGGTCATGATCTCGTCCATCAGGCGCAGGCCCTCGAACGCGTCGCGGGCGTAGTGCACCTCGCCGTCGTAGACGGCGGTGAGGTCGTTCTCCACGTAGGCGCGGGTGAGCGCGGCACCGCCGAGCAGCACGGGGAACTGATCGGCCACGCCCTTGGCGTTGAGCTCCTCGAGGTTCTCCTTCATCACCACGGTCGACTTCACCAGCAGGCCGGACATGCCGATCACGTCGGCCTTCTTGTCCTGCGCGGCGTCGAGGATGGTGGCGATCGGCTGCTTGATGCCGAGGTTGACCACCTCGTAGCCGTTGTTGGACAGGATGATGTCGACCAGGTTCTTGCCGATGTCGTGCACGTCGCCCTTCACCGTCGCCAGCACGATCCGGCCCTTACCGGAATCGTCGGTGGCCTCCATGTGAGGTTCCAGGTGCGCGACAGCGGTTTTCATCACCTCGGCCGACTGGAGCACGAACGGCAGCTGCATCTGACCGGAGCCGAACAACTCACCGACGGTCTTCATGCCCGACAGCAGGGTCTCGTTGATGATCTGCAGCGGCGGGACCGACTTCATCGCCTCGTCCAGATCGTCACCGAGGCCGTTGCGCTCGCCGTCGACGATGCGCTGTTCGAGCCGCTCGAACAGCGGCAGCGCGGCCAGTTCCTCGGCACGCGAGGCCTTGGACGAGGCCGTGGACACACCCTCGAACAGGGCCATCAGCTTCTGCAGCGGGTCGTAGTCCTCGGTGCGGCGGTCGTAGACCAGGTCGAGGGCGACCTGGCGCTGCTCCTCGGGGATCCGGCTCATCGGCAGGATCTTGGAGGCGTGCACGATCGCCGAATCCAGGCCGGCCTCGACGCATTCGTGCATGAACACCGAGTTCAGCACCTGCCGGGCGGCCGGGTTCAGGCCGAAGGAGATGTTGGACAGGCCGAGGGTGGTCTGCACCTCGGGGTGCTTGCGCTTGAGCTCGCGGATGGCGTTGATGGTCTCGAGACCGTCGCGCCGCGACTCCTCCTGACCGGTGCCGAGGGTGAAGGTCAGCGTGTCGACGATGATGTCGGACTCGAGCAGGCCCCAGTTGGTCGTGATGTCCTCGATGAGCCGTTCGGCGATGGCCACCTTGTGCTCGGCGGTGCGGGCCTGGCCCTCCTCGTCGATGGTCAGCGCGACCACGGCGGCACCGTGTTCGGACACCAGCCGCATGATCTGCTGGAACCGGGAATCCGGGCCCGCGCCGTCCTCGTAGTTCACCGAGTTCACCGCGCAGCGCCCACCCAGATGCTGCAGGCCCGCCTGCAGCACCGGCGGTTCGGTGGAGTCGAGCATGATCGGCAGCGTCGAGGAGGTGGCCAGGCGCGAGGCCAGCTCGTTCATGTCGGCGGTGCCGTCGCGGCCCACGTAGTCCACGCACAGGTCGAGCATGTGGGCGCCGTCGCGGGTCTGGTCCTTGGCGATCTCGAGGCAGCGCTGCCAGTCCTCGGCCAGCATCGCCTCACGGAATGCCTTGGAGCCGTTGGCATTCGTGCGCTCGCCGATCATCAGGATCGAGGCGTCCTGCTCGAACGGGACGGCGGTGTACATGCTCGACACGGCCGGCTCGTGCTCGGGCGCGCGCCGCGCCTCGATCGGCGGCAGCGTGGTCTCGACCGCGCGCACCGCCTCGGCGACCTGGCGGATGTGCTCGGGGGTGGTGCCACAGCAGCCACCGACCAGCGAGAGCCCGAACTCGGAGACGAACCCGCTCATCGCGGCCGCGAGCTCCTCCGGGGTGAGCGGGTACTCGGCGCCGTTCGCGCCCAGCACCGGCAGGCCGGCGTTCGGCATCACCGACACCGGGATCTGCGCGTGCCGCGACAGGTGCCGCAGGTGCTCGCTCATCTCGTCGGGGCCGGTGGCGCAGTTCAGGCCGATCATGTCGATGCCGAGCGGCTCCAGCGCGGTCAGCGCCGCGCCGATCTCGCTGCCGACCAGCATGGTGCCGGTGGTCTCCACGGTGACGTGGGTGATGATCGGGATCCGCCGGCCCGCGGCGAGCATCGCGCGCTTGCTGCCGGTGACCGCGGCCTTCACCTGCAGCAGGTCCTGGCAGGTCTCGATCAGGATCGCGTCGGCGCCGCCGTCGAGCATGCCGAGCGCGGCCTCGGTGTAGGCGTCGCGCAGCGCGGCGAACGGGGCGTGGCCGAGGGTGGGCAGCTTGGTACCCGGGCCCATCGAGCCCAGGACATAGCGCGGGGTGCCGTCGGCGGCGGGGCCCATCTCGTCGGCGACCTCGCGGGCCAGGCGGGTGCCGCGTTCGGACAGGTCACGGATGCGGTCGGCGATGTCGTAGTCGGCGAGGTTGGGCAGGTTGCAGCCGAAGGTGTTGGTCTCGACGGCGTCGGCGCCGGCCTCGAAGTAGGCGCGGTGGATCGCGCGCAG
Source organism: Nocardia neocaledoniensis (assembly GCF_029868625.1). GTDB lineage: Bacteria > Actinomycetota > Actinomycetes > Mycobacteriales > Mycobacteriaceae > Nocardia > Nocardia neocaledoniensis_A. Next base: position 5,654 of record NZ_JARWOJ010000292.1, read on the forward strand.
CACGTCGGGCCTGGTGTCGTTGAGGATCTCGTTGCAGCCTTCGAGGCCGCGGAAATCGTCGAGCGTGAGATCCGCGGCCTGCAACATCGTGCCCATCGCACCGTCGCCGATGACGACACGCCGTCGCAGCGTGTCGAGGAGCGTGGTATCGAACCCGGCGGGCGAGGACGCAGACATGGATCAAGACTAATGGGCGGCACCGACGAACCGGACCACTGTGGGTGATCGGAGTGGCCTGCGACACAGCGCGCACCGGAAACACGCAACAGCGCCGGTCACCGCAAAACAATTCGCCACAGACACTAGGCTGACCGGGTGGATGCCAGTGAGACCCCCGAGACGGAACTGCCGACGTTGCGCAATCCCGTGCTGGTTGCTGCCTTCGAGGGCTGGAACGACGCCGGTGACGCGGCCAGTGGCGCGGTCGAACATCTGGAGTTGATCTGGGACGCCGAGCCGCTCGCCGAACTCGATTCCGAGGACTACTACGACTACCAGGTGAACCGGCCGACCGTGCGTCAGGTCGACGGGGTGACCAGGGAGATCCAGTGGCCCTCGACCATGCTCTCGGTGTGCTCGCCGCCCGGCAGCGACCGCGACGTGGTGCTGCTGCGCGGCATCGAACCGAACATGCGCTGGCGCAGCTTCTGCAACGACCTGCTCGAGTTCATCGAGCAACTGGGCGTGGAGACCGTGGTGATCCTCGGCGCGCTGCTGGCCGACACCCCGCACACCCGGCCCGTGCCGGTGACCGGTTCGGCCTACAGCCCCGAGGCGGCCGAGCGGTTCAACCTGGAGCAGACCAGGTACGAGGGCCCGACCGGGATCACCGGCGTCCTGCAGGACCAGTGCGTGAAGGCCGGGGTGCCCGCGGTGTCGTTCTGGGCGGCGGTGCCGCACTACGTCTCCCAGCCGCCGAACCCGAAGGCGACCATCGCGCTGCTGCACCGGGTCGAGGACGTGCTCGACATCGAGGTCCCGCTGGGTGAGCTGCCCAAGCAGGCCGAGGAGTGGGAGGCGGCGGTCAACGAGATGACCGTCGGCGACGAGGAGATCAACGAGTACGTGCGCTCGCTCGAGGAGCGGGGCGACGCGGCGATCGACCTCAACGAGACGATGTCGAAGATCGACGGTGACGCGATCGCGGCGGAGTTCGAGAAGTACCTCCGGCGCCGTGGCCCAGGCAGTTTCGGTCTGTAGTTGTCACCGCTGGCCTGAGAGTCTTCGCTCGCGTGAGCGAAGGCGACGGCGGTTCGGCAGCGGCAGAGATCGTCAGCGCCGTGCTGCTGACCGGTGGACGGCCGGAGCGCGGCCGCTACCGAGATGGTGGTTCGGATCCGGTGCCCGCCATGCTCAGCGCTCCAGGGTGAGCACTTGGGCGGCGGCCTCGTGCGCCAGCTTCGCGATCAGCAGGTCGCGCGGAATCGTCTGACCGGCAAGGTGATCCAGGGACGGCACCACCACATGGTGGGCATCGGCCCGCTTCAATTCCTGGGTGAGCTCGGCGAACGCCGCACCGTCACCCGCGGTCGATTCATGGAACGTCGCGGCGAAACACATCCCCGCGGTGCGCGCGAGGCTGCGTAGCGCATCCTCCAATTGGTCGCCCTGGCCTTCGGCCAGATCGTCCCGCAAGTATCCATAGATCAACGCTTCCACCCGAACCTCCGTTGGATTGGGATCGCTGTTCTGTTGTCGGATCCCCCCGCGCCGCGCCGTGCGCCGCGCGGGGGTACTGCGTTGCCCTGCAAGCTCTCCCACAGGGCGGGTGTCCGGTCTGCGGGCCGGGCACCTGCTTACAGCATGCGGATTCGGCGTCGTTCGCAGCAGATGTCAAGCCGATGACATCTACATGCCCTATTCGGGACGCCGAACGTTAACTGGTGGGATACTACCGCCGTGACCGCAACTGATGATCGACCCGTTTGGGCTGTCCGGATGCGCTCGGAACGTGACGCGAGGGGGTGGTCGCAAGCCGATGCCGTCCGCGCGATGCGTGCCAAGTCCTCCCACAACCTGCCGACAGACAGTACTCTGCTCCGCAACTGGCGCCGCTGGGAGTCCGGCGAATCGCGCCCCGACGAGTTCTACGCGCCGATCATCGCGGCCGCGTTCGACACCGTCCCCGCCGCGTTCTTTCCCAAGGCCCGGCCCAACCGCGATGACGAGCTGTTATCGGCGACCGGTATGGACACCCTCGAGTTCATCGGCAGGCTCCGGATGTCCGATGTCAACAGCGCGACGCTGGACGCGGTGCGGATCACCGCCGAACGGCTGTGCTGCGAATACGCCTACGCCGACCCGCACGACCTGCACGCCGAGGGCACCGCCTGGCTGCGCCGGATCACCTCACTGCTCGACGGCAGGCTCACCCTGAGCCAGCACCGGGAGATCCTGGTGCTCGCGGGGTGGGTGGCGTTGCTGGTGGGTTGCGTCGATTACGACCTCGGACACCGGGCGGGCGCCGAGGCCACCCGGCGGGCCGCCGATTCGCTGGGCCGCGAGGCGGGCAGTGTCGAGATCTCGGCGTGGGCGGCCGAGATGTCGGCCTGGTTCGCGCTCACCCAGGGCAATTTCCGGGGCGCGATCGACGTGTCCGAGAAGGCGATGTCGGGGACCTCCGCGCTCGGCGTCGGCGTGCAGCTGGCCGCGCAGCGGGCCAAGGGCTGGGCCCGGCTCGGCGACCGCAGGGCGGTCCAGGCCGCCCTCGACGAGGGCAGGGCCATTCTGTCGCGCACCGGTCACCCGGCCGATCTGGACAACCACTTCGTGGTCGACGCGACCAAGTTCGACTTCTACGCGATGGACTGCTGCCGCGTCGCCGGGCAGGACCGGCTCGCCGAGCGCTACGCCAACCAGGTGATCAGCGACTCGACCAGGCCCGACGGCACGATCCGCAATCCGATGCGGGTGTCGGAGGCGCGGCTGACGCTGGCGGTGGTCGCGGTGCGCGACCGCGATCTCGAACGGGCCGTCGACGAGGGTGTCGCGGCGTTCACCGCGGGCAGGCGTTCGCTGCCGTCGCTGGCCTGGATCGCGGGCGAGGCGGCGCGCGAGATCATCGAACGCTACCCGGGAGATCCGCGCACCCAGTCGTTCCTCGAGCAGCTGCGCTCGCTCAACGCCGGGTGAGCGGGGCCTACCAGACGCCGGTGGCACGCCGTGGCGGGACGGGTGCCCCGGCGGCGTCGGTACCCACCACTAACCTCACTCCGGTGACCGACCTCGCCGACGGCCTGCCCAGCGCCGTACCCGCCCTGTGGGACGAGCGCCTGCGGTTGTTCTCGTTCGCGACCGCCGAGAAGCGCGCCGACTACCTGCGGGTGCTGCGCGCCTTCGACAGCGCCCGCGCCGCCTACGTGGTGCTGCTGCACGCCGACGACGTCGCCGACTGGATCGCCAGGGCCGAGTCGGGCACGCACGCCGGACCGGCCGGGGTGCCGCTGCCCGCCGTCGAGATCGGCCCGCTGCTCGAGCAGTTGCACCGCTGGGGCGTGCTCGAACGCAGCTACGACGGCACCCGGGCGGCCACCCTCGCCGAGTACCGCAACCGGCACTACGTCTACCAGTTCGCGCAGGCCGGTTTCCAGGCCTACCGGGCGGTGGCGGGCGTGCTGACGGCCAGGATGGACGACGCGTCGCTGTCGCGGCTGGTGCTACCCGAACTGCTCGCCGATCTGGGCACGCTCGCCGCCGCCAATCGCGACGCCGACGCCGAGCGCGTCTACACCACGCTGCGCAGGCTCGACGCGGCACTCACCGACATGGCCGCGCGGGCCGCGCACTTCTACCTGTCGCTGGGCGATCTGGTGCGCACCACCGAGATCACCCCGGAATCCTTTCTGGCGCACAAGGACGCGCTGCTGGCGCACATGCGCGAATTCAGCATGGATCTGGCCCGGTTCGCGCCGCGCCTGGCCGGCGCCATCGGCGAGGTGGAGGACACCGGGGTCGAGCAGCTGATCACGCGCGCGGCGAGCTGTGACGAGCGGGTGCTGCTCAGCCCGGCCGAACGCGAGGCGGATTGGCGGGCACGCTGGGAGGGCCTGCGCACGTGGTTCGTGGCGGCGGGCGGGGACTCGCCGGAGACGTGCGAGGCCGACCGGCTGCGGGAGGCGACGATGAGCGCGATCGCCGCGGTGCTGTCGCTGCTGCGCCGGGTCACCGAGACCCGACGCGGCGGGGTGAGCCGGGAATCGGCCTTGCGGCACCTGGCCGCCTGGTTCGTCGACACCCCCACCCTCGGCAGCGCGCACGCCCTCTACGACGCGGTGTTCGGCCTCGGCAAGCCGCGCCACCTCGCGCTGGAACACCCCGACGCCGACCTGGTCCCGGCGAACCGGTCATGGTGGGACGCACCGCCGTTGGAGATCTCGCGCACCCTGGCCGAGACCGGGCGCGCGCCCAGCGCGGGCGCGCCCGCCCGGATCGCGCGCAACGACGCGGGCATCCGGCGCCTGCGCGAGGCGCAGCTGGCCGCGC
>NZ_JARWOJ010000293.1 GCF_029868625.1 Nocardia neocaledoniensis
GGTGCGGGCTCAGTGGCCGGTGAGGAATCAGAAGGCGCGATGCTGGACCGTCGGTTGCGCGTCGCGACCGAATGTGGGTCCGGGTCGGTGGACGGCTCCTGTTGTGGTTGTCCACAGAGGTATCCACAACATGTGGATATCGTGAGCGCCGGTCACCTCCCGGACTGGCGGGCGTGTATCGAGTGGGCGAACCGACAGCCAGCGCACTACGCCGGGTCATCGGCTAGTCGCCGGTCTCAGGTCTTTCGGTGAGGCCGAGGGTTTCCCACAGTTTGCGGCCGGCGATGTGTGCGGCGAGCAAGTCGATCGGCTGGGAATCGTCGGAATTCGGTGCCGGGTCGCGGACCTTGCGCAACCGCCGCAACGGCACGCCGCGGAGGGCGATACCGGTGGCCGCTGGCCCGGATTCGTCGGCCGGGACGGTGAAGACGTCGTAGTCGTCGAGCCGGATCCAGGCCTCGTACCATGCCTCGGCCGGTTTGCCCTCCCGACCCGGGGTGGTGTTCTCCGGGGGCGCCCAGTACCGGCAGCGGCACAACGGGTCACCGCATCGGGTGAGCGGGGCGTTGCCGACGGGGTTGTAGCGGTCGACGTGCCCGGCCAGCATCACGCAAGCCTGACGGCTGTACCAGGCGCACTCGGGGTGCAAGCCGGGTTCGACGGCGACGCCGCGTAGGTAGTCCGACGGTCGGATCATCAACACCAGGGTGTCGTCGAGTCCTTCCCCGCACACCTGACATCGCTTGTGGTGCAGGACTTCTGCGAGCCGGTGTGGGTCGATGTTTCCCCATACCGGGCGGGTGCGGTCGCGGTGGGCGAGGGTGATGTGGGGGACTACGAGTCCTGACGAGATCGGTGCTTTCGCCAGGCGCGCGGGGATCGGAACACGCTCGGGCGTGGGCGGTCGGGAAGTGGGGGAGTCGGGCAAGGAGGCCTCGGATCTGGTGGCTCGATATCGGGTGCGGTGTCCTCGGTGGCGGATCGGTGAGCGACCAGGACGACGGTGGTCGCTTGGTCGGGAGCGAAGGGTGTTTGCACGCGCAGGTGGATCAGCGACACCAGGCTGGTGGTGGTCGGGGTGCCGGTGTTCCAGGGCTCGTAGAGGTCCTCGTCGGGGTCGGGGATCTGGGCTTGCAGCCAGTTGGTGAGTTCTCCGACGTGGGTGATCACGATGTCCAGCGTTTGCCGGTGTGGGGGTCGTGGTCATAGACGGGCACCACGGTGGGTGCGCCGAGGGCGTGCTCGGTGACCGAGGTCGGCAGCACGGCTTCCTCGCCGCTGGCGGCCCACCAGCCGGGCGCGATTACCCACCGGTCCTCGGCGAGGTGGGCGGGGACCAGCCGCCAACTGATCCCGGTCTTCGCGATCCCGAACGGGTCGTCACCCCAACGGGTTTCGCGGGTCCCGTCGGCGGTGATGGTGTCGATCGCGGTGGCGTGTTCGATGCGCACCAACGCCATCACGGGCAGGTGATCGGGAACGATCTCGGTGTGGGGGAAGACCGCGATCGGGGTTCCCGCGGCGGGGGTGTCGGCGAATGCGGCGTGCCAGCCGATGACGAACACCTCCCGAGCAGGGCGCGGGATTGGGTGCAGGCGCGCGGTCCAGCGTGATGGCTCGGCCGCCCCGACCACGGTGGTGTTCACAGCAGCCCCTGGTCGCCGTCGGAGGTGGGCCGCTGGTGTTGCACGGATTCGATGAACCGCAACGGCACGATCACCTGCTCCCCGGCATCGGTGCTCAGGTTGGCGTGGCGGGCGCCGACGGTATCCACGCTCAACCGCGGCATCAGATGCCCACCGCGGGTGCGGACGGTGACGGGCAGGTTGTTGTGGCGGGCCTCGTGCAGTGCGGCCACCACCATGGTCGACTCGGTCGAACCGGTCACCGGGTCAGCGACAGGGCCGAGGCCACGCAACTGGTTCAGGGCGGCGCGCACCCTGTGGCGCAAGGGCGGAACGGTCAGTGGATAGGTCATCGGGGTGTCCTCTCCAAGAGGGCTCCAGATGGAGCGCGAAAGGCGTTCAGGCGGTGTCGAGTTCGAGGAGGTAGTCGTAGGCGTTGGCTGCGCAGTTGCAGCGCGGGTAGGCGTTCAGGCACCGTTCGCAGAAGCCGCAGTGTGGGCAGTGTGGGCCGTCGGGGTTGTCGTACTCTGCTCCGCAGTTGTCGCAGAACCCGTCGCCGAACTCGTAGTCGTAGAAGGCTCCGGCCGGGTATCGGCCCAGCTCGTAGGTGTGGTTGGAGTACCACGACCCGTCGCGCCAGTGCCCGCGGTGTTCGTTGAAGATGTAGGCGGGGTGTTTGTAGGCGGGGTCGACGGTGAGGATGGCGGCCTTGTCGGTGCCCAGCCACCGTTCGAACCGTTCCCTGCCGGTCCAGGAATCCAATGATCCGAACGGGTTCTGGGGCAGGAAATCCTCGGCCGCGATGCGGGTATCGGAGCGGTCATCACCCTTGAGTGGGTGGACGTGTTCGGGCAGGATCCCGTTGTGGGCGAGCACGCTGCGTTTGTCCCCGCCGATGGCAAAGGGGTGACAGTTGGCGGTGGTGTGGTCACCGTGGGTGGCGAAGCGGGAATGGAACAACGCCGGCCCGTCCGGGAACTCGGTTCGGGCGTGCGCGAATTCGGTGATGGTGTTCTCTGGGTCGAGGCCGTGGCCGACGATGAGCCGGTGCCCGGCGTGCACGGCCCAGCCGTGCCCGTGCGGGTTCGCGACCGCGCCGGCGGCGAGTGCATGGTAATCGGGGGTGATGCCGGGTTTGATGACGGTCAGGATGCACATGCAAGGTCCTCCTGGATTCCGGTGGACGCGCCCTGGAGGGTTCCGGTCAGCGCGGCGAGTTCTGCAGTGAGCGCGGCGTATTTCGGTCGCGCTGCCACCCAGTCGGTGAAGGTGGCCCAGTCCCAGCCCTGGCCGGCGACGACGTCGTGGGCGCGCAGGGCGCGCGTGTATTCGACGGAGGCGTGGGCGAATCCGAGCGCGGCTTTCACCTCGCGGCGGTCGAGTGAGCTGGCGAAGACCCGCAGCTCGAAGGTGTGCGCGGGTCGGGCGTTGATGGCGTGATAGCGGCCCCACCCGTGTCCGCCGTGGGCGAGGTGTTTGGCCATGTCGCGGGTGTCGGGGTCGAAGCTGGCCCATTGCGAGTCGCGGCGCCGCGCCAGCGCGGTGACGTGGGTTTCGTTGCGGTAGACGAGTTTGAGCCATCGGTAGATGTGGGCGGGGGAGTCGAACCCGGCCCGCGACACGTGGACGTGGATGCCGACCTCGTCATCGGTGTGACAACCCAGCAACCGCAGCCGCGTCAACAGCGCCCACGGGAACTCGCTGATGGCGTAGTCGAAACTCATCGGGTGGGTGACCAGTTCGAACCCGCAACTGATCGACCCGTCGTATTTGAGGTAGCCCAACCCGTCGAGGTGGCTGTTCGCGGTCGCGACCGAGTCCTCATAGCCGTGCACGGTGGTGCGGAGTTCGAGTTCCATGCCCAGAAACAGCGGCCCTTGCCCGTGGAACACCGGGTGCGGAGTGAAGTCGGAGTCGTGGACACGGGAATCGTCGGGCTGGGCGCAGTCGTCGCAGTAGTACTCACGTCCCCGGACGAGGGTGCGACACCCGTGGCATCGGGTGTAGTCGTCGCGGCAGTCCTCGCACACCGCCCGATCACCGTCGACGGTGTAGGAGTCGGCGGTACGCAGATCGCAGTCGTCACAGCTGGTGTAGGACTCGGCACAAGACTCGCACACGTCACCGCCGGAGAGGACCGCCACGATGTAGGGCGCGTAGCGCTCGCAGTCCTCGCACACGGTGCAGGGGGCTCGGCAACCAGCACACCAGTAGTCGTCCGCGGTGGTCAGCGCGGTGTCGCGGGCGGGGAGATCGCACCGCTCGCACAGGTCGAGGGCAGCGACACAGCCGGAGCAGAGTTGTTCGTTCTCGGCGGTCTCGACCAGCTCCGCAGTCGGGCGGCGGGCTGAACAGGCTTCGCATTCGGCGAGATCGACCAAGACAGCGGTGGGCATCGAATTCCTTCCGTGGAAACGACGAAAGCCCGCACCGACGGGTGCAGGCTCAGGGGAAAGCTTTGGTGGATTGCGGGCGCGACCGCCCGGTCAGGTACTCGGGGCCGGCGGTGGTTTCGCCGCCGGCAGCGCGAGTGGCCACTTGGAGGCACGGTGGCGCGTCGAGCGGGGTCGCGGTCGGCGGCATTCGCAGTGCGGGAACCGGTTCTCGCAGGCGAAGCACCACCCGCACGTGGTGCAGTAGCGGCCGACGCGGTACTCGTCGACGGTCTCACAGCTGCGGCACATCGAACGGCGATGCGTGCCGTACCGCTGCGACCAGGGCAGATAGCTGCGATTGGAGTACCAGATCCCGTTGTCCCACAAGCCTTTCGACTCGTTGAGCAGATAGACCTGCTGGTCGAAGGCGGGGTCGACGGTGAGGATGAGCAGCTTGGATGACCCCAGCCAGGATTCGAGCCCACGAAATCCCTTGTGGGTGTCGATCGACCCGAACGGCTGGCGTGGGAGGTAGTCCTCGGCGGCGATGCGGGTGTCGGATCGCCAGTCATACGGGCCCGGGTGCACCCGTTTGGGCAGGACACCGTTGTGCGCCAACACCGTCCGCCGGTCGCGGCCGAGGGGGAAGGGGTGGCAGTTGTCGACGGTGCGGATGCCGTGGGTGGCGTAGCGGGAATGAAACAACGCCGGACGCCGCGGATGCTGGGCCCGGACCCGGGCGAACAGGTCGATCACTTCCTCGGCGTTCATGCCGTGCCCGGTCACGATCCTGGTACCGGCGATGACGGCGAACCCGTGCCCGTGCGGATTCGCGTCGGCGCCGTGACGCAACGCGGCCGGGTCCGGGGCGACGGAGGCGGGGATGAAGGTCAAGAGGCACACAGCACGCCCTCCTGTTCGTCGATCTGGTCGGCAAGGTGTGCGAGCTCAGCGACTAAAGGGGCGTATTCGAGGCGGTGGGTGAGCCAGTCGGTGAACTGGTCCCAGTCCCACCCACCTGCGTGGATCTGGGCGACGGTGAGGTCGGCGGTGTAGGCGATGGAGGCCTCGGTGAACGCCAACGCCGCCTGCACCTGGCCGGGGTCGAGAGTGCTGGCGAAGACCCTCAGCTCGAGGGTGTCGCGGGGGTGGGGGTTGATCGCCTGGTAGCGGGGCAAACCCACCGCGTGGCGAGCACCTTTGGCCAGGTCCTTGGCCCGGGAGCGGGTGTCGGGTTCGAACGGGGCGTAGCGGCTGGTGCGTCGCGCCAACCGCGAGACCTGGTCGGAGTTGCGGTAGACCAGCTTCATCCACCGGAAAATGTGGGCGGGACCGGTGAACCCGGCCCGGGAGGCATGCACGTGCAATCCGACACCGGCACCGGTCTGACACCCCAACCGGGAGAGCTGGTGCAGGACCTGCCACGGGAATTCGGTGAGGGCGTACTGGTAGGTCATCGGGTGGCACACGATCTCGAAACCCATGGGCCGGATCGAGGAATCACGCTTGAGATACCCGAGCGATCCGAGTGCGTCGGTGGCGGTCGCGATCGCGGCCTCGAAACAGTCTTCGGGTACAACGACTTCCAGTTCCAGCCCGAGGAACAACGGGCCGGTGCCGTGGAAGATCGGGTCGGGCCGGTAGGTGTAGTTCCACAACGTGTGCCGGTCAGCGCACCGATCACACCCGCGCCGCCCCGCCAGCAACGTGCCGCAGTCCGGACACGGCCGCAGCTCCTGAGCGCACGTAGGGCAGGTGCGGTGGTTGCCGACGACGTAGCGGCTGTGGCGGGTGAACCGCTCGCACCGGAAGCACTGGTCGAACAACTGGTGCGCGCAGATCCCGCAGACGAAACCGCCGGTGTCGGTGCGCAGACCGGTGAAGGTCACCTCCGTACACGACGCGCACGGGTTCAATCCGGTCGCACAGTCCGCACACAGGCGCCGCCCGATGCCGGTGTCGGTGAGGGCGAGCGAACGCACGCCGCAGCGGTAACACTGCGCGCAGGTTCGGGCGCATGCGTGGCAGACGATTCCGCCGTCGATCGACAGACGTGTACCGGGTTCGCGGGATCGGCAGACCCCGCACGGGTCAGGAAGATCGAGATCGGGCACAGCAAACCCCTTCAAAAGACGACGAACGCCGCACCCGAAAACCGGATGCGGCGTGAAAACAGGACGAATACCTGGCCGAGGTACCGGGACAGGTCAGGCGGCGCGTGCAGTTGCCAGGCGGCAGTCGACCCGTTCGCCGAGATGGCGGCCCTCGCAGGTGACCAGCTTCAGCACACGGGAGGGCTGGGCGAGCTTGCGCCGGGCGATCGCCTCGAACTCATCGATCCGACTGGCGTTGAGCGCCTCGTAGTGCTCACCCACCTCCTCGCCCAGGCCTTCGACGGCGGGCAGTCCGGCTTGACGCCACATCCGTGCGTACAGGCCGAACGCGGTGGTGTTCAACGGCGTCACCAAGCTCGCGCGCATCAGCGACAGCACGACCTCGACCGAGGTCCCCGGCTTGGTCGACACCCCGGTCGCGACCCGCTCGAGCAGCTCCCGGGCATGCGCCCGATAGACGAACTCGGTGGCCATCCGATCTTCGGTCGCGGTCAACAGCGAAAAGCTGTGATGCAACACATCAGCCACATCGGGATAAGCCTGCTGCGCGCGACGAATCTCGTCCTCGGCCCAATCCTGCTGCCTGAGCGTCGTGAGGAGGGACTTGGCGAACTCCGATCCGGCGATCTCACGGAGAATCGGCTCGATCTTGGTGAGCATGGCGGTCATCGGTTTCCCTTCTTCGAGAAACTGTGCGGATGGGAATGGTCGGGATAGAACGCAAAGTGGCTCACCCGGTCACCGGGCCGAACCGCTGGGCAGTACGCGTCGCGGGAAACAGCGAGCGCAAGCGGATCCGTAAGGGATGTGAAAGAACCTGTAGCGCCGGGGTGTTGCCGTCGCGATGCTGGCGAGGGCCCGATTCGGCGGAGTAGGCTGGCAGGCGGAAGAGCCGCTGGCAGGGCCACTCTCAGGAGATCGAGATGCCTGCTGGCAAACAACGACGGTCCAAGCGCGACCCCGAGTCGACTCGGCGGTTGGACGAAGTCCAGAAATTGATGAAAGCGCGGCGTGAGGCAGCCAGACGCCGCGAAACCGCGACGATGGACGCGGTCCAGACCTACCTACACGCGGCAGGAGCGATCCGACAGCGCACCGGCATACACGAGCAGCGCGTCGGCGAGCTCCGTCAGCGGATCGAACAGTTCGAACGCGAGTACGACGCCGAAGTCACGAGATGGCGCGGCCAGCAAGCCGCAGCGGTGACGACGATGCGCGAGCTGGGCGAGACGGACGCGAGCATCGGTGCACTACTCGAACTCACCAGCAAACAACTTCGGCAACTCACGACCCTGGCCCGAGCGGCCGAAAAATCAGCCGCCAGCCCTGGCGGACAGGATGATCCGAGTGATGTGCCAGGTGGAGGCCTAGTCGCCCGAAGTGACGTCGAAGTGGGTTCCGCTGGTCCACGGGACGCACTGAGCACTGATACGCCAAGTCAGAGTTTGGCGTAGCCCCCGGTGTTCCAGACATGCCAACGGAATTGCGCCGGAGCGAGCGGGACCCGGTGCGGGACACCGGGCTCGGTCGGATACGGCCAGTAGACGACACCACACCGGTGGCAGTAGTAGGCGTGACTCCACACGCCACGAGCCCTGTTACGCCCTGCCAGAACCTTGCTGCTTCGGTTCGAGCGTTTGATAGCGGCGATCAGGATCGCGACCACCGGCACAGACAGCACAACCGGAACCATGAACAGCCCAATCAGGTACACGATGAGATGAACGGTATCGGCTGGTACTGGATCGTTCTGCAGCGAGGCGAAGCACATGGCGTAGATGAGTAGGACGAAAAGGCCCAAACCTACGCCCACGGCGAACAACCGACCCGCGGACGGCAAAATCGGCTGCCAAGCCAGGCTTCTCGCGAGAGCGGAGCTGTGGCTGTACTCGTGCATGGATGTGCCAGCGACAGGAAACAATCCACCGGGCGCGAGTCCGACACCGGCGTACACGCCGGTGCTGTAGCCGCCGTGGGTGCCATCGGACATGACAGCGGGAACGTTCTGAACCCAGTCGACGCGATCGCACTGCGGACAGGACATATCGAAGTTCACAGGTCCCCCAAGGACATGGTTTCGCTGGAGAAGAGCACGAGAAGAGTGGTACCTGGCAACGAACCGTGCATCGATCAAACACCGGACCGCAGCCACTGTCGATGTGGCGTGAACCACATCCGGCAAATGTTCAGCCCCGTGCGCACAGGTCGAAACAGTGTCTGCCCCAACCGGTCACAGGTAGTGGGCCGTGCGCACGGCCGAACGCAGCGTGCGCACACCCTGCCGGGTAGTCGCGCCCTACGTGCGCACGGTTGGACCGGTGTGCGCACGGTCGGCGGGTGGGTCGTTGTCGGCGTGCGCACGGTCGGTAGCAGCTCTTACATGCAGTCGTTCGGCATCGCGCAGGATCCGGCTGACCGCGGACCGGCTGCGTCCGAGTTCGCGTGCAATGCGGGTGGCGCTCCAATCATCGAGGTAGCGATGGGTCAGCACCGCAAAGACGGTCGCACGATCGCGACGCCCGCCAGGGTCTTGGTCGCAGATCGACGTCGCCAACGCCTCCAAGTCGATGTCTGATCTGATCCGATCGTCGAGGAATTCCTCGACGAGTTCGGAAGGTTCCGGCGGCGCGGCGGGCAGTGCTGCTCGGACACCCTCGGTCGGGCGTGGTTCGAGGGCGGGTAACCGTGCTGGCGTCTGAGATGCCGCTTCGATGCCGGTGTTGGGTTGGTGTGCGTGCGCCAGAATCAGCAGGGCCAGCGAACTTTGCGTCATGCTTCCCTCCACGATGAGCGGCCACAGCCACGCTTCGCCAGCGGGCACGCCCGCGGTGATCGCCAAGGCGCGGAGCGCGGTGAACGACAGCCAGAACGCCCCGCCCGCGATCACCACGGTCAAGGCGGTCGCAGCGCGACGCGCAGCGACCGAGACGGTGTCGGCGCGTGCGAGCAGCGCAACACCATGAACGGCAGCCAGCAACGCCAGGGGCGGAATGACCGCGACAGTGGCTGCGACCACGGGCAGGGCCGTGGTGTGCAGGACGGCCTGGGTCGCGTTGCCGATCACGCTGACTCCGCCGGCGATACAGAGCTCGGTCCAGAAGAAGACGTGCGCGCGGTCGGTGCGCTCGTCGTCGCTCGTAGTGGGCTGGTTATAGGCGGCTGATGGCGATGTCGGTTGCATAGGCTGATCCCCTTGCTTGGGGGCTTTGGTGGTCAGGAGTCGCGGTCAGAGGCCTTGCTTCACCAGCGGAGGTCCGACGAGCCGAGACCGTCGAGGACGTGAAGGGTCAACGTCGGCGCCGCCTATCGGCGAACCTCGGCGTCGATCAAGGCCGAATCGGTGGCCGAGCACGGTGAGGCTGGAACCTCCGTGACGAGGCGCGAGGAACCGGCGACGGTGTATCGAACGGTGGAGCAGGTTCCGCTGGGCGTCGCCAACGGCCGCATCCCGGCAGTACACGAAGCCGTCGCGGCACCGCCGCCGATCGAGACGGTCACGCTGGCGAAGCCGCCGCCACGCCGACCATGGTGATGAGCCGAGACGGACCGATACCCGGTCGCCTGGGGTCGTGCCCGTGCGTCGAGGTGCCGCGTCGAGGTGCCGACTCGGCCCCGGAGTGGATCGCCGCAGTCTGTGGTGATTGCGAGGGTGGAGATCGGGGTGTGGCCGCGTCGCTGCTGAGGTCACTCGGGCTGGAACTGGAAACCTCGACAGGCATGGCCGCGGCGGGCACGGGAGGATTCTCGACCGATGACGGAGTGCTCCGCGTGATGGGTTCCTGTCGGGAGGGCCGCAGGGCACTCCCCGCTTTGTCCCCACTAATTCGGCCGAACACTCCGTTGTCCACCGTTGTCGATAGTTGTCGAGGATTGTCGTCACGATCCTGTTTCACCAGGTCAGAACGATGATCTGATGTCCGATTTGTTGCTTACCGTTGTCTGTGGTAGTCCGTTCTGCCTGCACCGAGAAGATCAGGGGTTCGATTCAGCGCTCCCACTTCGGTCTCCCTGAACGACACGGAAACGACACGCTTTGGACGGGAATCGGCGGGTTTCGATGGGCATCTATGAGTAGTCCGGTTTCCGCAAACATGCAGGTAGCGGGCTATTTTGGGATCGGTTGGGAACCGTTGGGACTGGTCTGTTCGAGAGCGGCAGGTTTCTGGTTCGAGTCCAGATGGGGGAGCACCACGACCAGGTCAGGCATCGTAACCGTGCCTGACCTGGTTTTGTATCGGGCCGCGACCAAAATACGCCAAGAATTCCGGTCCGTACTACGGGTGGCACCGTCGGCCAAGCTCCCCGGCCCAGCCCTGGCTACCGGACCCGCGTAGGCGGTCACCCAGCCGTCACCAGGCCACCCGCAACCCTCAGTATGGATCCCCGGTCACCAACCCGCCACCGGCCTCGCTGTCAACGAATGGCAGAAGCGCGCCAACACCCTCACTGCCGCTCCTTCTCCGCCTAGCGGCGTTCGCGGGCCGCGCTCGTTGCTGACCGGGGAGGGGACCTCGGCCGCTTTGGCGGCCCTTAAACCCGAGCGGGAAGCTCGATCCCCTCAGTGGCGCGCACTTGTTCGGACTTGCGGTCCAGCGACCAATCGATTGCTGAAACGCCGATGTTGGCCCATCGGGCCCGGATGTCTTCGAGCACAACGTCGATGAGGTCAGGCAAATTGCTTCCGTGCTCGGTGAAGGTCACGCCAAGGCCAGGCACCGATTCGTCTTCTGATTCCTGCTCACCCCATTGCGCACTCCAGAACTCAGGCGCGCCGTCCTGGGGCTCGAACCAGTTGATCTCGACTTCCATCGTCACTGGTCCGAGCGTCTCGGAGGCATCTGCTGCAGAGACAGGTCGTAGATTCGCGCCGGGCCGGGAGGCGGTCTTCTGGGCGGCTCGTTCACGTGCGCGACGTTGCTGACGAGTTTCGGTCATCCCTCGATAGTGGAGTGGGATCGGCTGGGCGGCAACCTTTTCAGCCAGATCGGGGCATCGCGGCTACCGTGTTCGGGTTGTGGATCCGGATCCGCGCCAACAAGCGCGACAAGTAGCAGCTCGTCTCCAACTGAATACCGAAGAAGGCCTGCATCGTGATGGTGCAGGCCTTCTTCGGGTTTGGTCCCTTCCGGCTGCCCTCAACCGGTCGTCATCTGATCCAGTCGCGACAGTCGCGCGCTCAGGCCATATCCGCGATCACGCCCAGCAGGGTGCACGCGATGACGAGGCCGCCCGCAGCGGCGGCGCACCCGGCGATGACTACCGTGGCCCCGTCCTGGCCCTTCTTCTGCGCCAAGAAAGCCGCCCCTAGCCCGCAGATGACTGCCCATGCTGCGAGGAGGCAGACAACCAGAACGATGACAAATGCTGGCAGATTCATGCCGCTACCCGCCTCGTCGATCGCGTCGAGCACCGCCGAGAGCTACCGCCGCCAGGCCCAATGTCGAGCGGTGCCCGGTCCTGTTCGGCGTGTGGATCTTTCGATCTGGAGACCTCATGAGAGAACATGTGTTGTCAGGTCCTTCTGAGTTGGTCTGACGCGGGACCCGCATCGATGGCCGTCAAGTTGCCGATGCGGGTCCCTTTTCGTACGACCGCCGGTTGGCCGTCGCATTGCGATTCAACCGCGTCACGGAATTGTCCGCCAAACAGGAATAGTCCCTGACGTGCGTGAATGTGATTGTCTACGTGGAGATTCGGGATTGTCAGGGTGGAGTTCTACACTTGACCAGCGGGGTGCTCGCTGACAGATAGCTCGGACAACTGGAAAGGCCGTGTAGGTGCCGGAGAACCGACGAGCCGGACGGCCTCTGCCGACCTCTCCGGACGCATTTCCACGACTGCCGCAGGCGACGGCGGAGTTGAACGCCGGCCTCAATGCGCTCCTCGTTCACGCGGAGCTGACCTACAAGCAGGTCGTCGACGCACACGGGTTGGGGTTGGATGCCAAGCAGTGCAGTCGTCAGATGCGTGAGGTCAAGACCGGCCCGCGCCAAGACTTTTACGACGCGATCTTGACCAGCGTGGCCGCCAAGATCGGCAGATCGTCGAACGACCTGCACGTGGAGTTCGACCCCCAGCTGCGACGGGCCAGGAACGCCGCGGCGCCGAAGTCGCGCTCCTCCCCGGCGAAACCCACACCCGCCTCGCGGCCGACGCGCGCCGACGCGCAGCAGCCGTCGCGTCCACCGGCGTCGGCGACGACACGGGGATCTGTCGGCATCTCACTGTCGCCGGAGCTCAAGCGCAACGCCGAATGGTTGGCCGGGTTGCTCGAGGCCAACGACGAGCAGCGCGCCGTCGACGAGATGGACGAGATCTTCTGCTTCTCCGACCTCGTCGACGTCCTGATCTATCTGGCGGCCGCGGTCGATCCGGGGATGTCGGCGGCGCTGCTGGAGGAGGTCCGGCGCCGCGACTACCCGCGCAGCTCTAGGACATTCGCCGAAATCGGGTCCCGCAACACCGCGATCGCCGAACGGATCGCTGCGGTGTCTCCTCCGTTGAGCGGCGATGGCGAGTTCAGCGTCCTCGAGCAGCACCCGATGATCACCTTCGGCCGACGCCTGGCCGGGGTGATCAAGAAGAGAGACCTCGCTCAAGCCCGCCGGGAGGTGGTCATGCGGACAGCTGATCTGTCCAGCGGTCCGGAGAGCATGCTCGGCGGGATCATCGACAGCGGTACCGATGGCCCGGCGTTGGCAGGAAAGCTGTTGTCGGCCTTGGCCGGTAGTTACGGCGACGAGATGTTCGTCGCGGCGGTCCAGCTCATCGGCCACTCCCGTGCGATGCGACGCCCGAACCTCCTGGCCGACCTCTACCAGCAACTGCGCCCGGAACTGCGCACCGAGATCCTGGTGCGCCTGAGCCACGTCAGCCGGGTGCCCAACGAGATCGGTCTCGCCGGGGACGACATCGAGAACCTTCGTGCCTTCGTCGGTGTCCACCGTCAGCACCTCGACCAGCTGAGCACCGCGGTGCTCGACCCGCGCCTCACCCAGGGCGGGGAACACGGCACCGGCCACCTCATCGAGGCGGTGACCCACCTCGAGCCGATCTTCGGCATCATGCTGTCCAAGGATCGCAAGCAGACGATCCAGCTGTTGGCCAGCGCGCTGTGGGACTGGGACCAGCGGTTGCGGCCATGGACCGGGATACCGGATCTGTACCCGCCGTTGGCTCGCCTCGGCGAGGCCGTGCTGATGTCACCGCATCCCGCGCCGTTCATCGCCGAACTCTTCACCGAACACCCTGCCAGCGGGTGGCTACTGTTCGAGGTCCTGCCGTGGCTGGCCCCTCAACGATTCCAGAAGATGATCACCGCCTTGACCAAGGATCACGCCACCGTGAACGAGGTCATCGCCCGGATGATCATGGGTATGCCCGACGGCCGCCGCCAGCTGCGGTTCTGCGAGGAGTTGGTCAAAGCAGCGGGGGAGGCCTCCGACCCGATCCTGCGTCGGATCATCGAGGAGCACTCGATCCAGATCACCGATGTGCTGTTCTACTTCGAGCACCACGCACCCATCTTCGCCGGGCGCCTACGTGCCCTCCTCGGTGTCCCTGGTGTCGCCGACGACCGAGAAGTGATCGCCGCAAACCTCGATACCGGCACGCGCGAAAGCACTTCTCGCCCGATCGAGATTCCCATCTACGTCAGCGGTCCCCTCGAAATCAACGATCCCCTCGAAACAACGCCGATCCGGGGCTACCGCCCTCTCATGTGACGAGATGCCGGGCGTGAGTGCCCGCCAGCCCACGCGATGCCGTACAGACGAGAAGTTCACTGATTCGCTGCTGGACCGTTCTCGCCGTGTTGCACCCGTTTGCTCCGAGTCGTGCGCCGCATACCCGCGCGACGGCGCGGTCGGAGCTCCTAGGTCGCGGTGCTGTCGGGGTCGTCGCTTCTGCACCACGGTGCCTGCGAATCCCCAAGGGTATCCAGCAGGAACTGACACCACAGTCGCGCGCCATTCACGGCTAACCGGGCATGACGCGATCCCAAACCGGGTGGCGGAGTCTCGCGCCCATGGCCAGTGCCGTAGTCGTTGCGCAACTCCGCGATCCCACTGGTGATCGTCTGTGCCGCGCCCAATACCTTCCGGACGGTCTGTGACCCGTCTGGCCCTGGTTTGGCCTGCTTGGGGTGGAGCTGAAGAGCTTCCTCAGCCAAAACAACGAGTTTCGGCAGGTCAGCGCTATCATCGACAGGTAAGCCGCGCTCGCTTAGAACGAGCTTTGCAGTACTCTCGATCAGTTCTTTAGCGGAACCGATTGCGAGAGCGGGATCCTCCCGGACGACTGCATGTTCAATGCGCTCCAAATGCTGGAAGATCACCGTCGCGTCGCGCAGATTGCTGAGATCTTCAGCCTTGAGCACTATCGACGGACCACCTGAGATGCCCCCGTCCTCGCCCAGCGTATAGCCGTCACGGGCGAGAAGACGCCGGATCCGCTCGATGAGATCGGACGGATCCCAATCAGGCACGTGCGGGTGGTAAAACAACGGGCGTAGCGCTACCTCGAAGACACGCATCGCACGGGCGACGTGCCCAGGGTCGGTCCAGTTCACCTGGTTCAGATAGCCCTGAAAGCGTGTCACCCGCTGTCCGCCGACTGGCTCGGGATCCTCTGCAGGCGGGGCGAAGAGTTCGTCCTGCCACATATCGTCGATGTCGCGCAGCACAGTCCCGCTCATGGTGTCCCGCACTGCTTCGCGGGTACGGGGGCTCACCAGCTCACGCACGGGTCCCATCACCGCACACTTCGACTATCAATTCGCATGCTCGGCAACCTATCTCAGCTCCGCGCTCGCATGCCATCAGCCAGCAACCATCCTGCCGCCGACGCAGGCCAACGCGGGATGCCGCAGCCTGCGCAGATCGACGCCAGCGGGCTGCCGCTGCAGGCGCTGACAAAGGGTGCGGTTGAGGAGTTGGTGGGATATGCGAGGTCGCAGGTTCGATTCCTCGGCGGGGCACATCGAAGATGGGAACGGGAACGACCTGCAGGTTTCGCGCGGTCAGTTAAGAATCGAAGCCGTCTACGGGCTGTAGACGGGGCCGGATTGTCGTCGGATGCCCGAATTGCCCAGTGGGGGTCAGGGGTTTCGAGTCCCGTTAGCTCCACAGAAGTAGTCGGGTTCGACGGGGCCGCCGGTGTCGAGGACCGCCCTGTCGGGGGTATAAACCGCCGCGATGGGCGATGCGGTCGCAGTCGACAGTGAGAAGCCCCCGAGAATCGTCATCACCGTCCTCGTGCCCATCTTCTACTCGTGCACGAGCTGAGTAGGCGGCACGGCCTCGTACTTGGCGACAATCTCCGCACGTAGCTCGGCATTGAGCCGATGTCTCAACCCGCGACGCGACGGCGTGACCGGTTCGGGTTCACGCGGTGACCTGGAGGTAATGCTCTCCTCGAGAGCGACCAACCGATCTCCGAGCTGACCCATCCTGGAGTAACTGCTGTGAAGTCCACGGAAATGGCAGCGCGGGCCCGGCTGTCGACCGGGCCCACCCTGCTTCTTCTATCTGGTCCGGTTGTTCCTCGACCCAGTTTCGTTGGCTGAGAACCCTTTCCCGCAGCCGCGCCCATGCTGCTCCGATCGTCCGCGCTCCAGGATCCGGCACACAGATCGCGTTCGATCATCTGACCTACGCCACACCTTCGACCGCGCCCGGTCTTGCGAACGAACGCGAGTGCTGAACGGTCTCTGTGACCGTTCGAATTCGGGCGTCGTCCTTTCAGACAGTTCGCTGACCGCGCGCATCGCGGCCTAAGTGAGACGAGAGACCGTCTCCTTCGGCACTCCCCAGGCGGACAGCAGCCTTCGGATCTGTTCGGGATCCTTCGTCAGTGCAGCCGGGGTGGTGGTGGGGGTGCGGGTGAACCGCGGGGCGGGGGCGGGCTGGCGCAGGCCGTCGATGTCGATGAAGGCGTGGCGGGCCTGGTGGTGGGGGTGCTCGTAGGCTTCCCACGGGGTGAGGACGGGGGTGACGCAGGCGTCGGAGTCGGCGAAGCGGGCAGCCCATTCATCGCGGGTTCGCTCCTTGAATTTCGCGCCGATGACCTGCTTCAGACGCGGCCATCCGGTCGGGTCCAGCTGGAAGGGCAGCGCTGGATCGTCGATCTCGAGGATGGTGAGAAGCTGCGCGTAGAACTGCGTTTCGACGCAGCCGACCGCCACGTACCCGCCATCGGCGCATTCGTAGGTGTCGTAGAACGCCGCGCCGCCGTCGAGCGGATTTTCCCCGCGCGGGGCGTTCCACAGGCCGGCCTGGTGCATGCCGTGCATGAATGCGGTGAACAGCGCCGAGCCGTCCACCATCGCCGCGTCCACGACCTGGCCTTGCCCGGACCGAGCGCGTTCGTAGAGTGCGGATATCACACCGAGCGCCAAAAGCATTCCGCCACCGGCGAAGTCGCCGAGGATATTGCCCGGCGGCACCGGGCGTTCGCCTGCGCGGCCGATCAGGTGGAGCGCGCCGGAGAGGGCGATGTAGTTGATGTCGTGTCCGGCCCGAGGAGCCAGCGGGCCGTCCTGGCCCCACCCGGTCATGCGGCCGTAGACCAGCCGCGGATTGCGCGCGGCGAGCTCCTCCGGCCCGATGCCGAGGCGCTCGGCGACGCCGGGTCGATAGCCTTCGACGAACACATCGGCCTGGTCGATCAGCGCGTAGAGGGTTTCGCGGTCGGCGGGGTCTTTGACGTTCAGCGCCACAGAGTGTTTGCCGCGGTCCAGCGGGCCAGCCGGGGGAGTGAGCCCCGCGCCGGGTGCGCCGCCGCGATCGACGCGAAGCACCTCGGCGCCCAGATCGGCGAGGATCATGCAGCCGAACGGAGCGGGCGCCAGACCCGCCATCTCGACGACCTTCACCCCGCGCAGCGGGCCGGCGTTCACAGCGAGCGTCCGATGATGAGCTTCATGACCTCGTTCGCGCCGCCGTAGATCTTCTGGATCCGGGCGTCGGCGTACATCCGGGAGATCGGGTACTCGGCCATGTAGCCGTAGCCGCCGAACATCTGGAGGCATTCGTCGGCGACCCGGCACTGCTGCTCGGTGAGCCACCACTTGGCCTTGGCCGCGGTGGGCACGTCGAGTTCGCCGCGCAGGTGCTTGGTGATGCAGTCGTCCAGGAACGACCACGCGATGGTCTTGATGGTGTCGCACTCGGCGAGGGTGAACTGGGTGTTCTGGAACGCGAACAGCGGCTTGCCGAAGGCTTCGCGTTCCTTGGTGTAGGCGAGGGTCATCTCGACGGTCTGCTCGATCGCCGCGGCGGCGATGACACCGATGATCAGCCGTTCCTGCGGCAGCTGCTGCATGAGCTGGATGAAGCCGAGCCCCTCGGTCGTCCCCAGCAGATTCGACCGCGGCACCCGGACGCCGTCGAAGAACAGCTCGCAGGTGTCCTGGCCGTGCTGGCCGATCTTCTCCAGGTTGCGCCCACGCCGGAATCCGTCTCGCTCGGTTTCCACCACGATCAGCGACACCGAGTCGGCCCCTTTGCCGTCGGCGGTCTTGCAGGCGACGATCACCAGGTCGGACAGGTAGCCGTTGGTGATGAAGGTCTTGGCCCCGGTGATGACGTAATCGTCACCGTCGGTGACCGCCTTGGTCTTGATGTTCTGCAGGTCCGAGCCGGTGCCGGGCTCGGTCATGGCGATCGCGCCGACGAGCTCGCCGGCGGCCATCCCGGGCAGCCAGGCGAGTTTCTGCTCCTCGGTGCCGTAGGCGTTGAGGTAGTGCGCGACGATCCCGCTGTGCACGGGGTTGCCCAGGCTCGGGGCCAGCGCGCGGATCTGCTCGACCAGGATGACGGCCTCGTGGGCGAACGTGCCGCCGCCACCGCCGTACTGTTCGGGGATGCTGGGGCACAGCAGCCCCAGTTCGCCCGCTCTGTTCCAGATGTCGCGGTCGATGTGATGTTGCCGCGCCCAGCGGTCCTCGTTGGGGGCGCATTCCTTCTCGAAGAACCGGCGCGCGAGGTCCCTCAGCGCGTCCAGGTCTTCATCCATCCACGGCGATCGGTGCAGGGCCACGAGTGAACTCCTCTGTTCTTGTCGGCTCCGCTGTGACGCTAGGGCGGTGCCGCGCCGGCGGCGATGACCCGGTCGATCGCGGGCTTGACCAGATCGCTCACTCGCCGGGCGGGTGCTGATACGACCCGGGCGGGCTGCCGGTCCAGCGGCGGAAAGCGCGGGAGAACGCGCTGGGTTCGGAGAAGCCGAGGCGGCGGGAGAGCGCGG
The DNA here is from genome assembly GCF_029868625.1 of Nocardia neocaledoniensis. Lineage (GTDB taxonomy): Bacteria > Actinomycetota > Actinomycetes > Mycobacteriales > Mycobacteriaceae > Nocardia > Nocardia neocaledoniensis_A. The sequence continues at coordinate 18,361 of NZ_JARWOJ010000293.1, forward strand.
CGACGGTCTCCTCGCCGCGCACCAGGCTCGCGATGGCCGCGTCGCGCAGGATCTCCTCGCGGATATCGCGCGGCGTGGTGTGCTCCTCCTGCAGCTTGCGGCGCAGGGTCTGCGGGCTCATCAGCAGTTCCCGCGCGATGTCGTCGACGGTCGGCCATCGGCCCGAGAGGCCGCGTTCGAGGATGCGCCGCACCTGCGCGGCCAGCGATACCGAATAGCTGCGGGTACCGATCACACCCGACGGGGCGTCGCGCAGGAAGGCGGTCAGGTCGTCCTCGGTGCGCACGATCGGCGCGTCCAGCTGCGCGGCGTCGAAGACGAGCGTCGGCGCCGCCGCCGAAAAGACCATGGGCGCACCGAAGATGATGTCGTAGTCGTCGATCTCGGGGTCCTGCGGATACGGGAGCTCCACCCGCAGCAGCCGTAGCCGCCTGCCGATCATCCAGCCGAGGAAGCGGTGCGTGGTGGCCAGCATGGTGTCGACGAGAATGGCGATCGGGTGGGCGATGGCACTGATATCGAAGGCCAGCCGCGCTTCGCCCTCGGTCTCGGTGAACACGATCGCCGGGAACCCGGGCAGCGACCGTTCGAAGCTCTCGAAGCGGCGGATGCCCGCGCCGAGGGTGGGCGCGCTGATCAAGCCGAAGCACACCACCCGGAACATTCCGCGCGGCACGGGCTGCAGGCCGAGACCGAGCAGGTCGTCATCGGTGGCCAACCACACTCGCCGCACCAGCTCGGCGCCCTGTTCCCAGGTGACCCGGGAGCGTTCCTCCGACAGCAGGGTGGGCGGGATGCCGGCCTGCGCCAGGAGCGCGTCCACGTCCCAGCCGCGGTGGGCGGGCAGGGGGCCCCTGGCGCGCCCCCCGCCGCTGGGCCGGGGGGTGTGGGGGGGGGAGGTGGGCACGGGCCCCGCCGGATAAAAAGAATACCGGGCCGGCCGGGAGGTGGAGCGGTTAGGTGCAAGCGCC
>NZ_JARWOJ010000294.1 GCF_029868625.1 Nocardia neocaledoniensis
GGGATCGGTGCCGCGATCGCCGCCACCGGCATCGAGGACAGCTACGGCATCGCAGACGGCGACCTGTTCGACCTTCCGCCTCCTGGCGAGGTTGCGCACCCACAGCTCGAACCAGATTTCTGACCGATCGCTCCGAAGGAAGCCTGATGACCACCGACCCCCGTACCTGTGCCCCGGCCACACCGACCACCCCCGAAGACATGGTCCGCGCCCGGGCAACTGAACTACAGACCTTCGCCACCCCCGGCGAATTCGACAGCCTCGCAACCGAATACGGCTTCACTACCAGCGACTTGTCGGACCGATACATCCAAGCCTTGCTCGATCTCGCCGGGATCGATTACGACGGTCTGCGCCAATCCGAAATCCTCTGGGCCACATCAGGTGCCAACCTCGTGCGCAAAGCCGCGACCGGTCCGACGATGACGGTGTGGTCGGCGGCGACCCTGGACGCGTTCACCCTGTGCGGGGCCTCCGGTCGCATGATCTGGCACGAAACCTTCGATACCGAGTTGGTCGATGGGGTAGAGGCGGCCACCCTCTCGGCGGAGAAGGCGATCGAGCTGGCCGCGCACGCGCTGGCCGAGTGGGGTGGCGACGCCGGGGTCTTGCGGCTGAACCTGGCGCGCAGCCGCGGCCTGGACTTCGACCGCCTCCACCGCATCGCTACCACCGCGAGCCTGGTCCTCGACATCGCAACCGTACCGGTGCGCAACCCCGCCGCCGAGCAATGCACCTGGCCCGACCAAGTCCGGTGGCGCACCGTCGACCTACACGAACTCTGGGACGCAACGTCATGAAACCCGCCGTGTCCACCATGGTTGCCCTGATCGTGCTGACGGCAGTGAGTGGTTGTTCGTCCGCTCAGGTACCGGTGGTCGAACCAGGTTGTCGCGCCACCCCTTTCCCGTCACCGCACACCGAGGTCGCGCCCTGCTCAGCGTCCGCGGTTCTCCAGGCCGCGGTGACCACGCTGTATCGGCTGGATCCGGTTGCTGGGGTGGACGCACGTTCGACGTTCGAGGCTGCGCGACCGCTGATGTGGGCTGCGCACTCCACCGACGCCCGGATCGGGGTCTCGCTGTGGGCGCCGATCACCCCCGAGGTGTGGCAGGACTGGGTCGATTCCCGAGTGCCGCTGCGCACCGAGGTCACTCTGACCGGCGAAACCCCGGCGCCTGATACCGCGACCTCGTCGAGCCGGGTCTTCTCGGTCGCCCTCACCCCGGCCGCCAGGACACCGATCGAGTTTTCGGTGTCGGCGCGGGCGACTCGCTCGAACGCGCAATATGCATGGCTGATCGCTGAAATGCGGGTGTTGTGATGAACGGGGATCCGGTCGAAGAAGGCGGGCAAGCGGTCCGGCAGGGGTTTCTGCAGGCGTTGCAGACCGCGCACACCACCAACGCGTTGTTCCGCAGCAGGGGCGGGGAATCGCGCTCACGCGCGGAGTCTGAGCAGCGACTCGCGATCGAAGCGGACAAGAACCAACGGTCGCGGATCGAGCACCAGGCCCGCCTCGGCAACCTCGGAACCGAGCAACAACTGGCCATGGCCAAGATCGCCGAGGTCCGTGCCCGCATCGACAACGCCGCCAAGATCACCGAGGTCGATGTTCGCCACAAAGAGGGCCAGATCGGCAGGGCGGAAACCGATTTGGCGCGCCGCGAACTCGACGGTGAGCTGTCCCGGCAGCAGAGCAGCGAGGTTCATGCCGCCCGCATCGCCGGCTACACCAACCGCGAAGCCCGCGAGGTGACGTTGCACGAGCTCGATGTCGAGCTCAAGGAACTGATGATCGAGATCCGCCGCCGCGCGGCCGGATTCACCGACACCTTGCACCACTCCGATGAACGAACCGGCGCCGCCAAGGCCGCCGCAGCCCAGTTCGCCGCCGCAGACGCCACCCGCGACCTGTCCCCGGACGCCGAAGCCGCACGCCAGGCCTACGAAGAGCGGTTCATCCACGACACAGGCTTGGACCCCGAAGACTTCTTCGCTGACAACGGCGCGAATCAGTCCGACCGAAGACTCCACAGTGTCGACGACGACGTGGGCGGGCTAGCAGCCGACCTGACCATGGACGCGAACCTGCACCACGAGTTCGGCTACCTCGCACATTATCTCGCTCCCACCACCGCCCCGGCCGCTGAGGTGATTATCGACGCGGAAATCGTCGAGGACGGTGAATGGATCGAGGCCGCGGTATCGGCGACAGCGGTCCACGACGTCGATCACACCGCTGCTGATCCCGACTTGACCAGTGGCGGAGCAGACCCCACACCTGCTCGCGGCACAGGCACCGAGCTCGAAATATGGCGTGGCGATCTCGATGTGGGACGGGGCCGGTGAGATGTTCGAGCCGAATCCGGTGCAGGCCAAGCTGCTCAAGGCCGTGCAGAACCTGGCCAGCGACTACCAGCACCTGATCGAGCGATCCCGCACTGACGGCAGCCAGGGCTTGTCACCGATGGCGGTGGCGCATCTGGATATCGGGCGCCGCACCCGGGAAAACCTGGAAGCGATCGCCACCGCGGTCGGGGTGCCGAAATCGGTGATCGACTACACCCGCGCCTGCGGGGAACGCGGACACCGCTGGGCACCCGGCCAACCATTGTTGAGCACCGAAGCGATCGATCGCGACACCCTCCTGCGCGGGCACCGGCGAGCAGTCGCTGAATTACAGACGATGGCCGGCGTCGGGGCCGCTGCCGCGCGACAGGGCGACCTATCGCGTGCCGGGTTCGCCGCATTCCGCCGCGTCATGGGCGTGAGCTGGCAACAGGTCGGCGCGGTCGGGCACGCCCTGGGCTTGACCACGGTCGAACAGCAACACGCGTGGGAACCCACCGCTAGGCCGTGGACCGAGCAGGTCGCGCACACCCTGTCGAAGCTCGACCGGGCGGAGTTGTCGGCGCGGTGGCAGGCGATCGTCGACACCGACTTCGCCACGGTGTCGATGCCGGTGATGGTGCTGCAAGCGGCCGGAATCACTCCCGACGACATCAACCGCCAGCTGCCCGTCCTGCCCGACCGGATGGTCGAGCTCGCCGCAGCCGCCCTGGAACCTCGCCCCACGGAGCGGGTAGTCGGCGGCGTTGATATCGACGCCGCGATCGAGGCCACCGGCACCGGTGCCCACACGGAACACGACCCCACCGATCCCCGACCGGGCCCGACCCCGGATCAACGCACCGGACCCGAGATCGGGCCGGGGCCGTGAACCGCCGCGCACGGTCTCTCAAGGCCGTTCCGGGAGCACTGAACACACAGTCGAACAACAGGATTGGAGAAGCCGGTGAGTCATCCCCTCTCGGGTGCCGAGGATCTGCCGTCGTGGCAGCTTCGCCTACTCGAACGCATCCAGAACACCAGCTACGACCACTACCGCACCTTGTTCCACGGGTCCCCGCAGTACTCGCCCGCCCACGGTCCGAGCGTTCAGCTCGAGACGTGGCGGACCCATCTGAGGGCGTTGGACGACGAGCGCGGTGAGATCGAGCTACACGCCCACGCCCGCGGGGTCCCGCAACGGATGATCGACTACGCCACCGACACCGGCGCCAGAGGAGCACGCTGGGGCGACACCCCCGAAACAGCAACACTGCCGTCGGCCCCGCCCGGGGCGGATCCGGCACGCCTGCACCTGCTGGACCAGCTGGCCGAGGACGTGTGGCGTCTGGAACACACTGCCCTGGTCCGCGCGGAGTACCTGCATCGCGTCCACACCGGTGGGTTGCCCGACAACGAGCCAGCAGAACGCCAACTCCACGACAACATGGCCGCGCTGTGGCGCCGTGCGACCGGGACCGCGGCACTGATCAACGTCCAACCCGGCGAGGCCGAGCAACTGTGGGGCCGCAGCCCCGGCGCCTGGCAACAGCTGGCGGAGCTGACCGCGGCCTCCTACACCGATGCCGAACTGCGGCAACGGTTC
>NZ_JARWOJ010000295.1 GCF_029868625.1 Nocardia neocaledoniensis
CGCCGGGGCCGTCGCGTCCGCGAGCGTCGGGGGCCGGGGGGGCCCCCCCCGGGGGGGCGGGGGGGGGGGGGGGGCCCCCCGCGTGGTGAACACCCGCGCCCCCCCCCGCCCCCCCCGGGCCCCCCCGGGGGGGGCCCCCCCGCCCCCCCCGCGCGGGTACGCGACGGCCCGGGCGGCCGCGGCCGCCTTCCTCGTCGTCACCGCCGCGGTCGTCGCGCGGACCGCGATTACCGGCGTTGCCGTTCTGGTTCTGGTTCTGGTTGCGCTCGCCGCGCTCGCCACGCTCGCCGCGATCGCCACGCTCACGACGGCGCTCGCCCTGCTCGCCACCGTCGGCCTTGTCGGCCTGCTTGGTCTCCTCGGCGCGGTTCTCGGTCTGCGTGTTCTCGCCACCACCGGAACGGGCCTGGTCACGACCGCGACGCTGCCGACCACGACCACGCTGACCGCCCTCGCGACCGGAATCCTCGGTCGACTCGGCGGCGGGCTTGGACTCGGCCTGCTCGGCCGGAGCCTGCTCGGTCTTGGTCTCGGCGGCAGGCTTCTCGGCGGGCGCGTCGACCTTGGCGGCCCTGGCGGGCCGTTCGGCCTTCGCGGGCGCGTCGGCCTTCGCGGTGGCCTGGGCCTTGGCGGGCGCCTCGCTCTTGGCGGGCGCGTCGGCCTTGGCGGCGGGCGCGTCGGCCGTCACGGCGGCGGCCTCGGCGGGCTTGCCCGCCTTCGCAGGCGCTCCGGCCTGGTTCTCCTTGATGGCGGCGATGAGATCGCCCTTGCGCATTCCGGAGGTGCCTCGGATACCGAGCTCCCCCGCCAGTGCGCGCAACTGCGGCAACAGCATTCCAGTCAGCCCCGATCGTGCGACGTCGGTATGTTCGCTCATTTTCGAAATCTGTCCGGATTCACTTTCGCGGCCGCCCGAGTTCGTAGGGTTGGATTCCACCCCGGGTGTCGCGAGCAGGTCCGTATCTGTCACGGAAATCCTTTCCTTCCCTCGAATGCCGTGTGCTGAATCGAGGGTTCGTTCCGTAGACCCGGCACCGTGTGCCGAGCTCGGATTACGCGTCCGACCGGACGCCTGTGCCGTACTACCCGCCCCGCCGGACCGGAGGCTTCGCCACCAGAAGACAGTGGTGAGGAGAGATCATTCCAGTTGAGCGGCTTCTCGGCGTCGCAGCACCCCCATGGTGTGGAGGCTCGAGCCTGGAGCCTGCTGGAGCGATTGCCCTGATGAAGCACCGGCGTCTGATGCGCACGATGTACGGACAAGCCCAGAATAGCTGCCCATTGCGAACAACGGCAAGGCAGGCACGCCGTCAGTCGACGACGACGCCGTCCGCGATGCCGGGTTCGACCACCCGCAGCCCGTCATTTTCCGCCTGTTTACGCAGGTCATCAGGGAAATCAGCGGTCGCGAGCGCCAGAATCGTCGGCCCGGCGCCGGACACCGTCGCGGCGATTCCCGCGGCGCGCAAACGCTCGATCCAGGCCGTGGTGAGCGGTAGCGCGGGCGCACGCTGGGTCTGATGCAGCCGATCCTCGGTGGCGGGCAGGAGCAGATCGGGACGCTCGGTGAGCGCGACGACGGCCAGCGCCGCCCGGCTGACGTTGAACGCGGCGTCACCGTGCGGTACCTGCTCGGGCAGCAGGCCGCGGGTGTGCGCGGTGGACGAGCGCTCCTGCGGGATCAGCACCACCGGGCGCAGCGCCGCCGCGGGTCGCAGGCGCACGGCGCGGTAGGTCCGCTCCGGCTCGGCATCGGTTTCGGTCCACGACACCACGATTCCGCCGAGCACGCTGGCCGCGGCGTTGTCGGGGTGACCCTCGAACTCCGAGGCGAGCTGCACCAGGCGCTCGTCGTCGAGGCGCAACTCGGGGTCGAACTTCGCGGCAAGCCCGGCGCCCGCGGCCAGACCGCCGACCACCGCGGACGCGCTGGAGCCGAGGCCGCGCGAGTGCGGAATCACGTTGCGGCACACCACATCGAGGCCGTCGGCCCAGACGCCGAGCGATTCGAGTCCGCGCTCGATCGCCCGCACCACCAGATGTGTTGGGCCCCATGGCACGTCGTCGGCGCCCTCACCCTCGACCCGGATGTCGAGACCCGAATCGGTCGTGCGCACCACGATCTCGTCGTAGAGGCCCAATGCCATTCCCAGGCAGTCGAATCCGGGTCCGAGGTTGGCCGTGGACGCGGGCACGCGCACGGTGACTTCGAGGCCGGCGGGCAGGGTGGCTGTCATCAGCCTGCTCTCGCGCGCGCTCAACTCAGGCCAGCTCGAGTGCGTGGGCGATGGCCACCGGGTCGACGGCGATCGGCTTGACCTCGGGCATCCCGGCCAGCGCGTTGTCGGGGTCCTTGAGGCCGTTGCCGGTCACGGTGCAGACCACGGTCAGGCCCGAATCCAGCCAGCCCTCCTTGCGGGCGGCCAGCAGACCGGCCACGCTCGCGGCCGACGCGGGCTCGACGAACACGCCCTCGGTCGCGGCGACCAGGCGGTACGCGGCCAGGATCTCCTCGTCGGTGGCCGCGCGGAAGGCGCCACCGGACTGCTCCTTGGCCTCCATCGCACCGTTCCAGGACGCGGGGGCGCCGATCCGGATGGCGGTGGCGACGGTCTCCGGGTCCTTCACCGGGGCGCCGTTCACCAGCGGCGCGGCACCCGCGGCCTGCACGCCGAGCATGCGCGGCAGCGAGGTGGTGACGCCGTCGGCGTGGTACTCGCGGTAGCCACGCCAGTAGGCGGTGATGTTGCCCGCGTTGCCCACCGGCAGCGCGTGCACGTCGGGCGCCTTGCCGAGCACATCGCAGATCTCGAACGAGGCGGTCTTCTGGCCCTCGATGCGGGCCGGGTTCACCGAGTTCACCAGACCGACCTCGGGGAAGTCCGAGGTCACCTTGCGGGCCAGCTCGAGACAGTCGTCGAAGTTGCCCTCGACCTGGATGATCTTGGCGCCGAGCATGACGGCCTGGGCCAGCTTGCCCATCGCGATCTTGCCCTGCGGGATCAGCACGGCGCATTCCATGCCGGCGCGGGTGGCGTAGGCGGCGGCCGAGGCCGAGGTGTTGCCGGTCGAGGCGCACAGCACGGCCTTCTGGCCGCGGTACTTGGCGTCGGTCATCGCCATGGTCATGCCGCGGTCCTTGAAGGAGCCGGTCGGGTTGGCGCCCTCCACCTTGAGGTACACCTCACACCCGGTCAGCTCGGACAGGTGCGTCGCCGGGACCAGCGGGGTACCGCCCTCGAACAGGGTGACCGGCTCCCAATCGGCCGCACCGGCCAGCCGATCACGGTACGCCGCGATCAGACCCGGCCAGCGCGAGTGCACGCCGAGCTGGGGGGCGATGCCAGTGGTGCTCATTCTTCGGTGCCTTCCAGTCTGAGAACGCTGGTCACAGCGGTGACCGAATCCATTTCCGCCAATGCCGCGACAGTATCGGCCAGCGAGGACTCCACCGCATGGTGGGTGACGACGACGAGCCTGGCGCCGTCGCCGTGGCCCTGCTGCCGCACGGTCGAGATGCTCACGCCACGCTGGGAGAACTCCCCGGCCACCGCGGCGAGCACGCCGGGGCGGTCCTCCACCTGCAGGTTCACGTGGTAGCGGGTGGGGGTGTCGCCGATCGGCGCGATCGGCAGCTCAGCATAGACCGATTCGCCGGGAGCGCGACCACCGTAGAACTTGTTCCGCGCGGCCATCACCAGGTCGCCCAGCACCGCCGACGCGGTGGGCGCGCCACCGGCGCCCTGGCCGTAGAACATCAGCCGGCCCGCGTTGTCCGCCTCGACGACCACGGCGTTGAACGCGCCGTTGACGGCGGCCAGCGGGTGCTTGCGCGGGATGAGCGCCGGGTACACCCGCACCGAGACGCGGTCCTTGCCGCCCTCCTCGGCGGTCGGCTCGCCCGGACCGGCGGACACGCGCTCGCAGATGGCGAGCAGCTTCACCGTGCAGTCGACAGCCGAGGCGGTCTCCAGGTCCTCGGCGGTGATCTTGGAGATGCCCTCGCGGTACACATCGGCCGCGGTGACGCGGGTGTGGAAGGCCAGCGAGGCCAGGATCGCGGCCTTGGCGGCGGCGTCGTAGCCCTCGACGTCGGCGGTGGGGTCGGCCTCGGCGTAGCCGAGCGCGGTGGCCTCGGCGAGCACGTCGTCGTACGCGGCGCCGGTCTCGTCCATCGCGGAGAGGATGAAGTTGGTGGTGCCGTTGACGATGCCGACCACGCGATTCACCCGGTCACCCGAGAGCGACTGGATCAGCGGGCGCACGACCGGGATGGCGCCGGCGACCGCGGCCTCGAAGTACAGGTCGGCGCGGCTGCGCTCGGCGGCCGCGGCCAGCTCGCCGGTGTAGTCGGCCAGCAGGGCCTTGTTGGCGGTGACGACGGACTTGCCCGCCGACAGCGCGGCGCCGATCAGCCCACGAGCCGGGTCGATCCCACCCATGACCTCGACGACCAGGTCGACGTCGTCGCGAGCGACGAGCGCCTCGGCGTCGGTGGTGAGCAGTTCGGCGGGCAGGCCGCGGTCCTTGCCCAGGTCGCGCACGGCGACGCCGCGCAGCACCAGCGGCGCGCCGATCCGCGAGCGCAGGTCGTCGCTGTGGTCGCGCAGCACACGGACCACCTCGGTACCGACCGTGCCCATGCCGAGCACGGCCACACCCAGCGGACGCCCCGCTTCCCCGTTGTTGGTCATTCCTCTACCTCCAGGCTCAGCAGGTCCGCCACCGTTTCCCGGCGCAGAATCAGTCGCGACGCACCGTCGCGCACCGCGACCACGGCGGGCCGGGTGAGCTGGTTGTAGCGGCTCGACATCGAGTAGCAGTACGCGCCCGTCGCGGCGACGGCGACCAGGTCACCGGGGCCCGCGTCGGCGGGCATCCAGGTATCACGGATGACGATATCGCCACTCTCGCAATGCTTTCCGACCACCCGCGCGACGACGGCGTGCGCGTCGGAGGAGCGCGAGACCAGACGGCAATCGTAATCGGCCTGGTACAGCGCGGGGCGGATGTTGTCGCTCATGCCGCCGTCGACGCTGACGTAGCGGCGGCGCGCGCCACCGTCGAGCTCGACGTCCTTGATGGTGCCGACCTCGTACAGGGTGACGGTGCCCGGCCCCGCGATGGCACGGCCCGGCTCCACGGCAATGGTCGGCTCGGGCAGCCCGGCGCGGGCGGCCTCGGCGGCGACCAGGCCGCGCAGGTTGGCGGCGAACTCGTCCAGCGGCGGCGGGTTGTCGCTGGGCAGGTAGGAGATGCCGAGGCCACCACCCAGATCCAGGGTGGAGATCTGCGCGGTGCGCTCGATGCCGAACTTGTCGATGGCCTCGCGGAGCAGGCCGAGCATGCGGCGCGCGGCGATCTCGAAGCCGTCGAGCTCGAAGATCTGCGAACCGATGTGGCTGTGCAGGCCGACCAGGCGCAGGTTGTCGGTCTCGAAGACCCGGGCCAGCGCCTCCATGGCGTCGCCACCGGCGATCGAGAAGCCGAACTTCTGGTCCTCGTGCGCGGTGGAGATGTACTCGTGGGTGTGCGCCTCCACACCGACGGTCACCCGGACCAGGACGTCCTGGACCACGCCCGCCGCGCCGGCGACCGCCTCGAGCCGCTCGATCTCGTAGAGCGAGTCGACGACCACGTGCCCGACGCCCGCGGCGACCGCCGCCTCGAGTTCGGACACCGACTTGTTGTTGCCGTGCAGCGCGATCCGCTCGGCCGGGAACCCGGCGTGCAGCGCGACGGCCAGTTCACCGCCGGAGCACACGTCCAGCGACAGGCCCTCGTCGCGGATCCAGCGGGCGATCTCCCCGCACAGGAACGCCTTGGACGCGTAGTGCACGCGGGCGTTGGGCCCGAAGGCGCGCACCATGTCGCGGCAGCGGGAGCGGAAGTCGTCCTCGTCGATCACGAACAGCGGGGTGCCGTACTCGGCGGCCAGCTCGGTGACGGGCACGCCGGCGACCGTCACGACGCCGTCGTCGCCACGCGCGGCATTGCGCGGCCAGACGTTGGCGGGGAGGTCGATCATCTCCCTGGGGTCGGTGGGGCGCTCGGCCAGACTCGGCGCGTGCGGGATCTCTGCGTGCCGGGGACCGGCCGGGTGTGCACTCATCGGAGAGCGTCCTTCCTGAATAACGAGCCGGTGGTCACATGCGCTCCGGTGCGCTGACGCCGAGCAGGGCCAGACCGTTGGCCAGCACCTGGCGGGTGGCCTTGACCAATTCGAGGCGCGCGGCGTTGAGCGGGGTGACGGCGTCGTCGCCCTTGGGCAGCACGCGCATGTCGTCGTCGGACTGGAAGGGGTGGTACACACCGGCCAGTTCTTCGAGGTAGCGGGCCACGCGATGCGGTTCGCGGGTCTCGGCCGCGGTGGCCACCACGCGCGGGAAATCACCGAGGGTGCGGATCAGATCGCCTTCGCGGTCCGAGCTCAGCAGCGCGAAATCCGGTGCGACGGCGTCGAATTCGAATGCCTTCGCGTTGTCCATGATCCGGCAGGTGCGGGCGTGCGCGTACTGCACGTAGTAGACCGGGTTCTCGTTGCCCGCCTTCGTCCACAGACCGAGGTCGATGTCGATGCTCGAGTTCACCGAGGACCGCACCAGCGAATAGCGCGAGGCGTCGACGCCGATCGCCTCGACCAGGTCGTTGAGGGTCACCACGGTGCCCGCGCGCTTGCTCATCTTCACGGCCTGACCGTCGCGGACCAGGTTCACCATCTGCCCGATCAGCACCTCGACGGTGTCGGGGTCGTCGCCGAAGGCGGCCGCGGCGGCCTTCAGCCTGCCGATGTAGCCGTGATGGTCGGCGCCGAGCATGTAGATGGCCAGGTCGAAGCCGCGGGCGCGCTTGTTCTGGAAGTAGGCGATGTCACCGGCGATGTAGGCGGCGTTGCCGTCGCTCTTGAGGACGACGCGGTCCTTGTCGTCGCCGAACTCGGTGGACGCGATCCACCAGGCGCCGTCCTTCTCGTACAGGTTGCCCGAGTTCTTCAGCTGCTCCACGGCGCGCTCGACAGCGCCGGAGGCGAACAGTTCGCTCTCGTTGAAGTACACGTCGAAATCGGTGCCGAAGTCGTGCAGGTCCTGCTTGATCTGGGCGAACATCTGCTGCACACCCTCGCGCCGGAACAGCTCGTGCCGCTCGCCGGCGGGCAGGCTCAGCGCGTCGGGATGCGCGGCGACGATGGTGGCGGAGATCTCCTGGATGTACTCGCCCGCGTAGCCGTCCTCGGGCGTCGGCTCGCCCAGCGCGGCCGCCACCAGCGATTTCGCGAAGCGGTCGATCTGCGCGCCGTGATCGTTGAAGTAGTACTCGCGGGTCACGTCGCCGCCCTGCGCGGCCAGGATGCGGCCCAGCGCGTCACCGACCGAGGCCCAGCGGGTGCCACCGAGGTGGACCGGGCCGGTCGGGTTGGCGGAGACGAACTCCAGGTTGATCTTCGTGCCGGCCAGCGCCGACCCGGTGCCGAACTTCTCCCCCGCGGCCAGGATCTGCGCGACGATCGCGCCCTGCGCCGACGCGGCGAGGCGGATGTTCAGGAAGCCGGGGCCCGCGACGTCGGCGACCTCGATGCCGTCGGTCGCCGACAGGGCCTCGGCCAGCCAACCGGCCAGCTCGCGCGGATTGGTTCCGACCCGCTTGGCCACCTGCATGGCCACATTCGTGGCATAGTCGCCGTGTTCGGGGTTGCGCGGACGCTCCACCGTGACCTGCTCGGGCAGGACTGAAGAGTCCAGTCCACGTTCGACAAGCACCTTCGCGGCGGTGGTGCGAAGGAGATCTGCAAGGTCAGCTGGAGTCACGAGTCTCTATCCTATTGGCTGGGCGGGTCGCAACCACGACCGCCCGGTACGAACGCCACCGATCCACACGTCGAAAGAGCACAACGAGCGATGCCGAGCAGGACCAGCGCCACATCAGCCAAGGCCGTCCGGGCCGCGGGGAAGTCGTCTCCGTCCCGCAAACCCGGCAAGGGCAAGCTTCCGGGCAAGAAACGGGAGGTGCCATGGGCGCTGCTCGGCGGTGCCGTCGTCATCGTCGCACTGATCGGTCTGCTGGCCTACAGCCTGGTCCCCAAGTACATGGACCAGGCCGCTATCCGCGAGGCGCAGACCGACCTCAAGGAGTGGGTGCCGTCCAAGGAGAACCAGGACCCATCGACCAAGATCGAGGGCGTGGTCAAGCAGGAGTACCCGGCCGGTCTGCACGTCACCGAGGCGCAGCGCGTCGCCTATGACAAGGCGCCCGCGTACGGTGGCCCGCACGACGCCGCCTGGGCCAACTGCACCGGCACGGTCTACACCAAGCCGATCCGCATGGAGAACGCGGTGCATTCGCTCGAGCACGGCGCGGTCTGGATCGCCTACAACCCCGACAAGGTCGACGCCGAGGGTGTGGAGAAGCTGTCGAACTTCGTCAAGGGGCGTCAGTACTCGATGATGTCGCCGTACCCGGGCCTCGAGAGCCCGATCTCGCTGCAGACCTGGGGTCATCAGCTCAAGCTGGACTCCGCCGACGACGCGCGGATCAAGCAGTTCATCTCCGCCCTGCGCGAGAACCCCTACGCCTACCCCGAGGTCGGCGCGAGCTGCTCGAACCCGATCTTCGACGCGAACAACCCGCCGCCGTTCGATCCGTCGCCGTACGGTCCCGAGGCCGTGCCGATGGACGGCAAGGGCCTGACGCCGGACCAGTCCGAGCTGGGCGGTTCCGGCATCCCCGGCATGCCGAACATCCCGATCCCCGGCGGCCTGCCCGCCGGTCAGTGATGAGCGACGACGCCGCCGAGACCGGCGACGCCGCCCGCGGCAAAGGTCCCACCGGCGCGATCCTGGTCCTCGGCGCGATCGGGCTGCTGCTGCTCGGCGCGGTGGCCGGCGTGCTGTTGCGGATGCCGCTCGACGAGCCCAAGGCCTCCACGCCCGGTCCGGTCGACGTGGGGTTCAGCCAGGACATGTCCGCCCACCACGCGCAGGCCGTCGACATGGCGGGCGCGGCGCTGATCGCCTCGACCGACAATGACGTCCGCAGGCTCGCCTACGACATCCTCACCACCCAGCAGAACCAGATCGGCCGGATGCAGGGCTGGTTGCAGCTCTGGGGCGAGCCCAACCAGAACGTCGACGGGTACATGGGCTGGATGACCGAGCACGGCCAGGGCGGCCACGGACACGGCGGCTCGACCAGCACGGCCATGTCCGGCCCGATGACCGAGATGCCCGGCATGGCGAGCCAGGAGGAGATGACCACACTGCGCCGGTCCACCGGCCCCGCCGTGGACACGCTCTTCCTGCAGCTGATGCTGCGCCACCACCAGGGCGGCGTCCCGATGCTCGACTACGCCGCCGAGCACGCCGACACCACCGAGGTCCGCGTCCTGGCGGCCCAGATGTCGAAGACCCAGGCGGGCGAATCGCAGCTGATGGAGAGCATGCTGTCGGCCCGCGGCGCCACCCCGCTCCCCCTCGGCTGACCCACCGGTGGTGGCCCGGCGAACCCCCCGGTCCACCACCGTTTTTGGCCCACCGCACTCGATGCGATACGCTGTCGCTGCCCGATCGCCCCACAGCGACCGGCATCTATCCCGCCCTCGTAGCTCAGGGGATAGAGCGTCTGCCTCCGGAGCAGAAGGCCGCAGGTTCGAATCCTGCCGAGGGCACACCCACGAAAGGCCCGACCACCTGGTCGGGCCTTTCGTATTTCCTGGGCACTCCACGCTGCGAATCCCCCACCACGACCCGACCCGTCGCCGCTGTTGCGGGCCTGGAACAGGCTGGTAGACGGGACCGCCCCCTAATTGCTTCCAATCGGACATTCCCTGTCGCGGATCGGCCGTCGCGCGAATCCGGGCGCTGTCACACTCCGGTTCACCGGCCACGGAAACCGCCGTGGCAGTTCGTGAATCGAGGCGAACCATGTCGAACCCGCAGGAACCTCCGCATCAGCCATATGGGCAGGGGCAGCCACCGCCGTATGGGCAGGCGCCGTATGGGCAGCCTTATCCGCCGCAGCCACCGCGGAAGAAGAGCAAGGTGTGGTTGTGGGTCCTGCTCGGGATCCTCGCCATGATCCTGTTGCTCTGCGCCGGGTGCCTGACCGTGTTCAAGAGCGGGGTCGACAAGGCCGCCGAGGAGAGCACTGCTCGATCGACCGCGGCGCCGGTGGGCTCGGAGGTGCGCGACGGCAAGTTCGCCTTCGTCGTCACCAAGGTCGACCCGCCGGTGGCCAGTGTCGGCGACAACCAATTCCTGCGCAAAGACGCCCAGGGTGAGTTCATCCTCGTCTACGTCGACGTCACCAACACCGCAGCGGAACCGCAGACCTATTTCGGATCGAATCAGAAGCTCATCGACGATCAGGGCAGGGAGTTCGCGAACGACGAGGAGGCGGCGCTCAATCTGAACACCGAGCTGTCCGAGGGCATCAATCCAGGGAACAAGATGTCGGTGGTGATCGCGTTCGACGTGCCGAAGGGCACCGTCCCCGCGGCGATCGAGCTGCACGATTCGATGTTCTCCGGCGGCACCCGGGTGGCGCTTCGCTGAGTGGGTGTGACCTTCGTTGCAGGTGCGGAGAGCGTCCCGGTATCGTCCGGGGCGCTCTCGCATTTCCACGCTTTTCGTAGCGGTTCGACTCACGTACGCATTCAGCGCATTTCAGTCAGGAGCGAGCATGACCAATCCGCCAGGTGAGCAGCCGCCGTCCGGCCAGGAGCCGGCGGGGATGCCGTCGGGGCCACCGGGGTATCCCCACGCGGGGTTCGGGCAGGAACCGCCGCCGCCGAGCTATCCGGACGGGCCGGATGTGCTGCCGCCCGCGCAGCCGCCGAAGAAGAAGCGAACCGGGCTGTTCATCGCGCTCGGTGTGGTGGCGCTGGTGGTGATCGGCGCGGTGATCACCGGAATCCTGCTCACCGTGCAGGGCCGCACGCCGCTGTCCTCGGACGAGAAGCAGATCGAGGTCGCGGTGCGCGACTTCTACGACACCCTCGGTGACGAGGGCTTCGTGGCGGCCGCCGAGCTGGCCTGCGAGGCGGACCGGAAAGAGATCGAGAATCTCACCCCGGAGCAGCGTCAGCAGTTCGAGGCGGCCTCGGTCGAGGTGACCATCGACAAGGTCGAGAACATCGTCGTCACCGGCGACACCGCCAAGGCGACCGTCGTCGGCAAGTTGACCCTGTCGGTGCAGGGCGAGGAACCCAACACCGAGGACAGCACCGAGGAACACCTGAAGAAGGAGAACGGCACCTGGAAGATCTGTTCGGCACCGGCCAACAGACGCTGATGCCGCCCGTCGACGGCCACCTCGCGCGTTGACATGAGCTGTTGCCGCGCAAGATGATCCACCACTCACGCTCGACCGGGCATCGTCACGCAGGACTGCGCTGAACAGCGTCGAGGCGGGACCGCGCACAGCGATCCCGCCTCGACGACACAGAGCGAGCGGCGGGAATTGAACCCGCGTAAACGGCTTTGCAGACCGTTGCCTCAACCACTCAGCCACGCCCGCCTCGACCTAGAGAGTGCCGTGGCCGGGCCGCCGCGACCAGGGTTGCGCTCGAGGTGAGTGCAATTCGGTCCACCTGGCGCTATGCGATGATCAATCCATGACCCGGCCACGCCCGCTTCCCGTCGACCCGATCGCCGAGGCGCATCGGCAGTGGACCGGGCACGGCTGGGGCGAGGTGGCCGACGGCATGGCGGCGGTCACCTCACTGGTGCGCGCCCAGCAGATCGTGATGGCGCGGGTGGACGAAGCGCTCAAACCGACCGGCCTCACCTTCTCCCGCTACGAGCTGCTGCAACTGCTGAGTTTCAGCCGCACCGGCGCCCTGCCGATGGCCAAGGCCAGCGCGCGACTGCAGGTGCATCCCACGAGCGTGACCAACACCGTCGACCGGCTCGAGGCCGCCGGACTGGTGGTCCGCGTGCCGCACCCCAGCGACCGGCGCGCCACGCTGATCGAAATCACCGATGCCGGAAGGGAATTGGTGGCCGAGGCCACCGCGGCGTTGAACGCGCAGGTGTTCGCCGAGCCCGGCCTGCCCCACGACAAGATCCGCGAACTGCTGACCCTGCTCGCCCGCTTCCGCCACGACGCCGGCGACTTCGAGGAGCCCGGAGAGCCGAACCTCGCATTCCACGCGACCTGGCGACCGGAGAGCGAATCACCGGCCGACGCGCTTGGCAGCTAGCCGAATCTGGTCCACCATGTAGCCCATGGTGCTGGTCCTGGGGGTATCGGCGGGTGCGAGCGGTGCTCGCGCCGTGCTGACCCACTCCGATCAGCCGCACCTGCCGCCGGTGGACCGCGTCCGGCTGCCGCGCAGGGCGGGCGGATCGGTCGACGAAGCGGTGCTGGCGGCGATCCGCCGGCTGCGGGTGGCCGCGCTCGCGCGCGACGAGTGCGTGACGGCCACGGCGGTCACCTGTCGCAGCGAAGTGCACGCCGACGCGATCCGCGCCGCGCTCGGCGGGTCCGATGTCGGCATCGTCGACGAACCGCTGGCCCAGCTGCGGTACCTGCGGTTCACCGGCATGCTGCCCGCCACCGGCACGGTGCTCCTCTACGACCTCGGCTGCTCCGGCCTGACGATCACCCATGCCGATTGCCGCACCGACACGATCCTGGCGAGCAGGCGCAGCACCGTGCTCAGCGGCAACGGCTACGACGCGCTGCTGCGCTGGCAGCTCGCCCGCGGGGGCGTCCTGGCCGACGCCCGCACCAGCCGCGCGCACCGCGAGTCGCTGAGCCGAACCCCCGTGGTGACCGCCACCGACACCGACACCGGCGGCCGCGCGGTGGTCACCCGCAGTGATCTGGCCGAGCTGTGCGAGGCGGGGCTGCACCATTCGGCCTCGTTCGTGCGGCAGGTGATCGAGGAGACCGGGGTGCGTCCGGACGCGCTGGTGCCGCTGGGCGGCTGTAGCCGCAACCCGACGCTGCGCGATGACCTGGCCCAGCTGATCGGGCTGCCGATCGTCTACGACCCCGAGCCCGATTACGTCTCGGCGCGCGGCGCGGTCCTGCTGGCCGCGCAACGCCCGCCCGCGCGGCTACGCATGCGCCGCCTGTACGCGGGCGCCACCCTGGCCACCCGCGACAGTCAGCGTCCTGGCAGGCGCAAGCTGCTCGCCGCGGTGGCGGTAACGGCCACGCTGGGCGGCGCTGTCGCCGGCTTGCTCGGCACCGACAGCACGACGGCGCGGCCCCCGGAACGGGGAACCGCGCCGACGACCGCCCAGCTCACGGACGGTTCGCTGCACTACAAGCAGAACTAGCTGTTGGTGAAGTTCGCCGGCCGCTTCTCGATGAAGGCGGCCATCCCCTCCTTCTGATCATCGGTGGCGAACAACGAGTGGAACACCCGACGCTCGAACAACAAACCCTCCGACAGCGTCGTCTCGAACGAACGGTTCACCGCCTCCTTGGCGATCATCGCCACCGGCAACGACATCGACGCGATCGTCCGCGCCGTCTCCAACGCCGTCTCCAGCAACTGATCAGCCGGCACGACCCGCGACACCAACCCCGCCCGCTCGGCCTCCTCCACACCCATGTTCCGGCCGGTCAGGATCAAATCCATCGCCTTGGCCTTACCGATCGCCCGGGTCAACCGCTGCGACCCACCGATC
>NZ_JARWOJ010000296.1 GCF_029868625.1 Nocardia neocaledoniensis
GCCGGGGGCGGGCAAATCGACCCTCGCGCAGCGGCTGTGCGATGAGCTCGCCGCAGCCGGGCGCGCCGCCCCCCTCGCGCCGATGGTTGGGTATGACCTGCGCAACGAGATCCTGCGGAAGCGGGGCGCGCGGGGCTCGGCCCTCTCTTCCCCCCCGC
Source organism: Nocardia neocaledoniensis (assembly GCF_029868625.1). Lineage (GTDB taxonomy): Bacteria > Actinomycetota > Actinomycetes > Mycobacteriales > Mycobacteriaceae > Nocardia > Nocardia neocaledoniensis_A. The sequence continues at coordinate 159 of NZ_JARWOJ010000296.1, forward strand.
CCCCCCCCGCCGCCTCCCCCCCCCCCCGCCCCCCCCCCCCCCCCGCCCCCCCCCCCCCACGGCCGCGAACCGTCGCTGCGCGGCGGACCCTCCTCTGGGTCGGGTCGGGTCGGGTCGTGCGGGGCTGGGAGAGCTGTGATGCGCACTCGATGTCAGCGGGTGTCGGCGGACCGGGACAGCGATTCGTCGGCATCCTTCGGGGTCGTCAGGGGGAGGGCCAGGTGGGTGGGGGTGAGCCGGCCGCGCAAGGTGACCGTGTCGGCGAGGCTCCAGTGCGCGGTCTCGGTGTCGGCGGCGGCGGTGAGGGTGGTGGCCGAGCTGAGGAGGCGCTCGTCGTAGGACTTCGAGAGTTCGCACAGGCGGGCGGCCTCGTTGACGGCGTCGCCGATAACGGTGAACTCGTAGCGGTTGTGCGTGCCGACATTGCCCGCGACGACGCGACCGGCGGCGACGCCGATGCCCGCGTCGAGGTCGGAGGCGTCGCGGAGCCTGCGCTGGATGGCCCGCGCGCAGGACAGTGCCGAGCCTGCCGCGTCGGCCAGCGGCGCCGGTGTGCCGAAGACGGCGAGCGCGGCGTCACCCTCGAATTTGTTGAGCAGGCCGCCGTGGCGTTCCACCTCGTCGACGACGATGTCGAAGAACCGGTTGAGGATGCCGACGATCTCGGGCGCGGGCAGCGTCGCGGCCATGGTGGTGGAGCCGATGATGTCGATGAACAGGGCGGCGGCCTCGGTCTCGGTGCCGCCGAGCACCGGCTCGGAGGCGATCGCCGCCATCGCCACATCGTGGCCGACGTGCTTGCCGAACAGGTCCTCGATCATGGCGCGCTCGCGCAGGCCGTGCACCATCGTGTTGAAACCGCTCTGCAGTTCACCGAGTTCGGTGCCGTCGTAGAGCGGGATCTCGGCGGTGAGGTCGCCGTTCTCCACCCGGCGCAGCGCTTGGCGCACGCCCTTGATGGGCGCGACCGTGGCGGCGACGACCTGAGCCATCAGCACCATGCCGAACAGCAGCGCCGAACCGCCGAGGCTGAGCATGCAGACCGCCAGCCTGGCCTTGCTCACCGCGGGATCGGCCAGTGCCCACACCGCCACCGTCATCGACAGCGCCACCGGGACGCCCACCCCGACCAGCCACGACAGCATCGTCCGGCCGAAGACGCCGATGCCGCGTCTGCGCTGCGGGTCAGCGCGCAGCACCCGGGCCGTCACCGGCCGCAGCGCGAACTCCACGATCAGATAGCTGTTGGCGCACACCACGATCGCCGCGGCGCCGATGGCGAGCATGATCTTGGGGATCAGGGCGGCCTGCGCCACGCCGTAGACGATGGTGAGCACGGCCAGCGCCACCGACCACAGCATGGCCTGCTGCAACACCATCCAGCGCGGCGCCGACGCGGTGACCCGCCGCTCGGCCGCGTTCGGCACATGGTCCGGATCGGTGGCCCACCGCATGGTGCGTAGCCCGGCGACGGTGCCCCATACGGTGCCCACCGCCAGCGCGGCGGCCGCGCACAGCGGCGTGAAGACGGCGTTGATCAGCAGCAGGTCCCCGGTGAACAGGGTCGGACCCGGCAGCACGAAACCGGCGAGCACCACGGTCATCGCGATGCCGATCAGGTTGGCGATGAGCAGGGGCAGGGTGAGCAGCAACTGCACCCGGACGCGCCGGATGGCCGATTTCTCTTCGACCGGTCCGAGGAGCGGCGAGCCCCACGGCGCCGTACTCGTCGCTGCGTCGCGATGAATCACTTACGCACTGTAAACCGGAATCGGGTGGATCTACCGGATTATCGCGTAGGTCACACAGCTGATGTTCCGGCTATCCAAGCAGGTAGTCAGTGATTTTGTGACCACTGCCAAGGTGTCGATCGCGGTCATGTCGGCGACACCATTTCGGTGTACACCTGTCCACTGAGCTATCGATCGAGGAGCCGTGAGACCACTCGACGGTAGCGCTCGGGATCGATCGGCGGCAGGCCGAGCAGGGCGCGGAGGTAGACGCCGTCGCCGACGAGGCGGATCGTGTCGGCGCGCACGGGGTCGTCGATCTCGGCGTCGAGGTCGTCGGACCACGACGTCAACATGTCGTCGAGTGCCTGCTGGATCTCGTCGGGCGCGGCGGAGTTCGACGCCTCGACGCTGCGCATCGTCGCCAGCAGGGAGCGGTACAGGGCGAGCTCCACGGCATCGGCCTTGTCGGTGATGTCCGGGGTCTCCAGATACCACTCGGCGGTCGGAACGCCGGCGGCCTTCGCGTCCTCGCGCTGGGTGCGCGCCCGCTCGCCGAGGCGGCGGACGAGGCCCGCGAGCAGGGCGTCCTTGCTCTTGAAGTGATAGAGCAGGCCGCCCTTGGACACCTGGGCGGTGGCCGCGACGGCCTCGAGGGTCACCTGCGCGGCGCCACGTTCGAGCAGCAGGGTCTCCAGGGCGTCGAGGATGCGATCGCGGGTGTCGGAAGCCACGCACCGACTGTACCGTCTGGACGGTATATCTGCTACTGTACCGTCTGGACGGTTTACCAACGAAAGACGACGGAAGTCGAGAAAGCCGATGAACGCCCCTGTCACCGAGATCGCCCCGGCGCGTGCCACCACGCGCGACTGGGCGGGTCTGGCCGTATTAGCCCTCGCCCTGCTGCTGCTGGCGGTCGACGCCACCGTGCTCGACCTCGCTGTGCCTGCCATCAGCGCCGACCTCGCGCCGAGCACGCCACAGCTGCTGTGGATCATCGACGTCTACTCGTTCGTCCTCGCCGGACTGCTCGTCGTCATGGGCAATCTCGGCGACCGGATCGGCAGGCGCAGGCTGTTGCTGCTCGGCGCCGTCGGTTTCGGCGTCGCCTCGGCGCTCGCGGCCTGGTCGGTGTCGCCGGAGATGCTGATCGCGGCCCGCGTGCTGCAGGGCGTCGCCGGCGCCACGCTGATGCCGGCCACGCTCGGGCTGATCCGCTCGATGTTCCAGGACGCGCGGCAGCGCACGCTCGCCATCGGCGTGTGGAGCGCCATGGCCGGTGGTGGCGCGGCGGCCGGGCCGATCGTCGGCGGCTGGCTGCTAGAGCACTTCTGGTGGGGTTCGGTGTTCCTGGTGAACCTGCCCGTCATGGTCGTGCTGCTGATGCTGGCGCCGGTGCTCATCCCCGAATCGCGTGACCCGAATCCGGGTCGATTCGACCTGCTCAGCGCCGTGCTGTCGATGTCGGCGCTGGTCCCGGTGGTCTACGCGGTGAAGGAGACCGCGGCGCACGGGCTGAAACCGGGCGTGCTCGCGGTCGGCGCCCTCGGCCTGCTCGCCGGCGTGCTGTTCGTGCGCAGGCAGCGTCGCCTCGCCGATCCGATGCTGGACCTGCGGCTGTTCGCGCTGCCAAGGTTCCGGATCGCGGTGTTCACCAACCTGCTCGCGGTATTCGCGCTGGCCGGTGTGCTGTTCTTCGGCTCGCAGTATCTCCAGCTGGTGCTCGGCCGCTCGCCGCTCGAGGCGGGCATGGTGATGCTGCCCGGGCTGGCGGCCAGCGTGTTCGGCTCGCTCGCCGCGGCCTGGCTGGTGCGGCGCTGGCGGGCGGCGGTGGTGCTGGCCGGTGCGCTGATGGTCACCGCGCTCGGAACGGCCGCGTTCCTGGCGATCGACGCGACCAGCGGCGTCGAGGCGTTCGTCCTCGGCTTCGTCGGGATCGGCATCGGCGCCGGCGTGGCGATGACGGTGTCGGCCGACCTGGTCGTCGGCTCTGCGCCCGAGGAACGGGCCGGCGCCGCGGCGGCCATCTCGGAGACGGCCTACGAGACGGGTCTCGCGCTCGGTGTCGCCCTGCTCGGCAGCACGGTGATGGCCGTGTTCCGCGGTGGCCTCGACCTGTCGCTGCTCCCGGACGACCTGGTCGCGACCGCGTCGGGTTCGCTCAGCGGCGCTGTCGAGGCGGCTGGCGAGCTCCCCGCCGCTGTCGGCGGTGAGTTCCTCACTTCGGTGAACGAGGCCTTCGTCAGCGGCATCCACCTGACGGTGGTCGGCATCGTCGCGGTACTGCTGCTGGCGGCCTTCGCCGCCCTGCGCGCCAGGTCGGCACGCGGCTGATCTCCGTGGGCCGGGGTTTTTCGCGCCCGGCCCACGGCCACTTCGTGAGCCCGGTCATCGGGCCGGCCTCAGCGGTGGCTCGGCCTCAGCGGCGGCTGGTGTTTCAGCGGCCGGGTGGCAGCTGACGTCGCCCGCCGCCGGGCAGCTCGCCGGTGTCGTTGCCGGGCAGCTCGCCGTAGCCGTTCGCGGCGGGCAGGTCGTCGGCCGAGCCGGCGGGCAGCGCGGTGTAGCCGGGCGCGGCCTGGTACTGGCGCGGGTCCGGGTGGTACCTGGTCTGCGCGGCGTCGACGACGGTCGAGGCGATCTGCTGGGCGTACGGGTTGTACTGCGCGGGCTGGCCCTGCGGGAGGTAGCCCTGCACCGGCTGACCACCCTGGAGCTGGTAGCCGGCGGGCACCATCTGCTGCGGCGCGGCCGAATCCTGGCTGTCCACGGTGACCTTGCGGCTGCGGCGCAGGGTGAAGGTCACCTCTTCGACCTCCTCGAACGCCTGCCGCGCGGTGCGCAGCGGGTGGGTCGCCGAGTCGATCGCGTTGGCGACGAAGGAGGGCACCAGCGGGCGGATCCAGCGGGCGGCCGTGTCGGTGAAGGGCACGGTGCCGATGATCGGCAGTTCGAGCCCGCCGCCGGTCGGCGCCTGCGCGGGCGCCTGCTGCGCGGGCACGAGGGCGCCGGCCTGCGGTGCTCCGGCGGGCAGGGCCTGCGGCGCGTATCCGGCGGGCAGCTGCTGCGAGGTGACGTTCGGCTCCGAGGCCACGGCGTCGTCCTTTCGATGTGGTTCGGCGATTCCGAGCTCGAAACCGCCGATCGCGGCGATGATCCTGGTGCGCTGACGTTCGCGATCGATGACCGTGTCGGCCTCGATCGCCAGGCGGGCCGAGGTGAGTTCGTGGTCGGCGCGCAGCGCGGCCGCCTCGGTGCGTACCTCGGCGCGCTTCACCGCGATCGCGGCGTCGGCCTCGCGCTGTGCCCGGTCGGCGATCTCCTGGGCGTCGACGGTGCGGTCGAGCGAGGTCTCCCCGCGCCACCAGCGCAACAGCAGCGGCAGCAGGGCGAGCAGCACACCGGCGAGCAGGACGAGCACGCGCAGGGCGGCGGCGCCGAAATGGCCCGCGGTGTAGCTGTTCATGGCCAGCCAGCGGGCACCGAGCCCGCGGTCGCCCTCGGCGAAGGCGGTGGCGCGGGCGGCGGTGAGTTCGGCGGTCTCGGTGCGAACCCGCTGGTCGAGCGGTTCGATCCGGGCCTGCGCGGCGGCGAGCTGCTTGCGCGCGTCGTCGAGCATGTCGTTGGCGGTCTGGGTCTCCGGGCCGCGGCCGGGGACACCGGTGATCCGGGTCTGCGGGCATTCGGGCGTCGGGTTGTATTCGCAGCGGGCGATCACCAGCGCGCGATCGATATCGGTCTGTGCCGTGGCGATCGTCGCGTCGAGCGCGTTCCGGTCGGCGAGGGCCAGTTCGTGTTCGGTGCGCGCGGCGACCACGCCCGGCGCGTTCTCGGCGCTCGCCTGCGCGCGCACGTCCAGTTCCCGGTCGACGGTCCCGCCGAGCAGCACCGTCGAGGCCAGCTCGGCGACGAACACGCCGGCCAGCACACCGACCCCGATCTTCGCCGCGGTACCGCGCCGATCGTCGGCGCCCGGCCTGGTGGTGGCCAAGGCCCGTCCGAGCGCGCCCGCGCCGACCGCCACGAGAATCGACAGCGTGAGCACGCCGAACACGCCGGTCCCGGCGGCCGCGAGGGCGGCCGCGGTGACGATCCCGGCGACGACGGCGAACGACAGGACGGCCGAGCCGGTGACGACATAACCGCCGCGCTCGTGCTCGAAGGCCAGGTCGGCGCCCGTGTCGGAGTCGCGGCGCCGCGCCGCGGCGAGACCTCCGCCGAGCCAGGTGAGTGTGCCGGTCATCTGTTCTCCCCGGGTCTTGCGCTCCACTGGGCATGGCGAAACTGACATGGATTCGTTGTGCCAGCGTGACAGGCCCCGACCCGACACACCGAGCTTCGCGGGCCCCCTTGTGGTCAGCCTCACACAGCAGTGCACCCGACATCGGCGCACGGTGTGCGACGACGGCTGCGCGCGACCACACAGCGGCGTGTCGCACTCGGCGATCCGTACCTACTGGTACGTGGGTGCCAATATGTGGCGAACGACACTGAAATCGAATTTGCCAGCAGTGTGCTGTGACCCACACCCGATGTACAGACCGTACGGTTGGCTCGCTACCAAAGCACGTCGGGGCCGCTGTCGGAAATATCTCACCTACCTGGGCCCGGTTAGCGGAGCGCCCAGGTTTGACCGGCGCGTTGCCGGGGAAATCTGCTGCGGTGCAGGTGAGTTCAGCTTTCGGCCGCGCGCCGGAGGCTCGGACGGGTCTGCTCGGCCACGGTGTTCACGCAGGTCGGCGGCGGTTATTCGGGATCGATCCGGTGCCTGCTCTGCTTTACACTGGACGACGCGCGCGACGAAGCATGCCGCCGTTACAAACCCCAGCTAGACAGGTTTATTAGCACAACCTTAGTTGGTTGGGTCTGCGGTCTGACTTATCGTTTGCTCTTACGCCGAACGCACCCCTGTTCGGCACCACCACCTGTTTCGGGGTCCGGTGAAACCGGGCCAAGACTAGCGGGTGAAACCCCGCGCGGAGGTAAGGGACGTGTAAGCGTTCCGTTACCTCCGAGCACCCACTACGTCAACGAAGCGGGTGGACAACTGGAGACGTGACTGCACGCCGCAAACCATCATCGCCGCTGGTTTCGGACCGTACGGACGCAGTCTTGACGGAGGCGAAACGACGAAGGGCACACGCTCAGCGAGCTGAGCGGCCGACTCATCGACAGCCGACTTTCTTGAAGGCAGAGGCATGACGCAACTTCCTGGCCACAGGTCACCCGGTGCCACCGGGCTCTACGATCCGGCATACGAACACGACGCCTGCGGCGTCGCGTTCGTCGCCGACATGCACGGTCGACGCAGTCGAGACATCGTCGACAAGGCCATCACGGCCCTGTTGAACCTGGAGCACCGTGGTGCGGCAGGCGCGGAGCCGAACTCCGGCGACGGCGCGGGCATCCTGATCCAGCTGCCGGACAAGTTCTTCCGCGCTGTCGTCGACTTCGAGTTGCCCCCGGTCGGCTCCTACGCCACCGGTATCGCCTTCCTGCCGCAGGCCCGCCGCGAGGCCGCCCGCGCCGCCTACGGTGTCGACAAGATCGTCACCGAGGAAGGCCTGGCCGTGCTCGGCTGGCGCGAGGTGCCGATCGACGAGTCCTCGCTGGGCGCGCTGGCCCGCGACGCCATGCCGACCTTCCGGCAGATCTTCATCGGTTCGCCCAAGAACTCCGCCGAGCAGCTGTCCGGCATGGAGCTGGAGCGCCGCGCCTACGTCATCCGCAAGCGGATCGAGCACGAGCTCGGCAAGGCGGGCCCCGGTGAGGGCGCCGTCGGCAAGGAGTCGGTGTACTTCCCGAGCCTGTCCGGCGAGACCTTCATCTACAAGGGCATGTTCACCACGCCCCAGCTGCGTGCCTTCTACATCGACCTGCAGGACGAGCGCGTCGAGTCGGCCATCGGCATCGTGCACTCGCGCTTCTCCACCAACACCTTCCCCTCGTGGCCGCTGGCGCACCCGTTCCGCCGGGTCGCCCACAACGGTGAGATCAACACCGTCACCGGTAACGAGAACTGGATGCGCGCGCGTGAGGCGCTGCTGCGTTCGGACGTGTTCGGCAAGGACGAGGCGGGCAAGAACCGCCTGGACAAGATCTTCCCCGTCTGTACCCCCGGCGCCTCCGACACCGCCCGCTTCGACGAGGTGCTCGAGCTCCTGCACCTGGGCGGCCGCGACCTGCACCACGCGGTCATGATGATGATTCCCGAGGCCTGGGAACGCAACGAGAACATGGACCCGCAGCTGCGGGCGTTCTACGAGTACCACTCGATGCTGATGGAGCCGTGGGACGGCCCGGCCGCGGTGTGCTTCACCGACGGCACCAAGATCGGCGCCGTGCTCGACCGCAACGGTCTGCGCCCCGGCCGCATCTGGGTCACCGAGGACGGTCTCGTCGTGCTGGCCTCCGAGGTCGGCGTACTCGACATCGACCCGGCCACCGTGGTCCGCAAGATCCGGCTGCAGCCGGGCAAGATGTTCCTGGTCGACACCGAGCAGGGCCGCATCCTCACCGACAACGAGATCAAGTCGGAGCTGGCCGCGGCGCAGCCGTACCAGCAGTGGCTCGACGAGGGCGTCAGCCGCCTGGCCGACCTGCCCGACCGCCCGCACGTGCACATGTCGCACGACCGCGTGCTGATCCGTCAGCAGATCTTCGGATACACCACCGAGGACCTGAACCTGCTGATCACGCCGATGGCCAAGACCGGTGGCGAAGCGCTGGGCTCGATGGGTACCGATACGCCGATCGCGGTGCTGTCGAACCGGTCGCGCCTGCTGTTCGACTACTTCTCCCAGCTGTTCGCGCAGGTCACCAACCCGCCGCTGGACGCCATCCGCGAGAAGGTCGTCACCAGCCTCAAGCGCAACATCGGCCCGGAGGCCGACCTGCTGCACCCCGGCCCTGAGTCGTGCAAGCAGATCGCGCTCGAGCAGCCGATCCTGGACAACGACGAGCTGGCCAAGCTGGTCCACATCAACGACGACGGCAGCCACCCCGGCCTGCGCTCGGTGGTCGTGCGTGGCCTGTACCCGGTCGCCGAGGGCGGCGCGGGGATGCGCCGGGCGCTGGCGGCCATCAACACCCAGGTGTCGGCGGCCATCGACGGCGGCGCGCGCATCATCGTGCTCTCCGACCGCGAGTCCAACGAGAAGCTGGCGCCGATCCCGTCGCTGCTGCTCACCTCTTCGGTGCACCACCACCTGGTGCGCGAGCGCACCCGCACCATGGTCGGCCTGGTCGTCGAGGCCGGTGACGCCCGCGAGGTGCACCACATGGCGATGCTGGTCGGCTTCGGCGCGGCCGCGATCAACCCGTACATGGCCTTCGAGTCGATCGAGGACATGCTCGAGCGCGGCTCGCTGCAGGTGCCCGGTTCCACCGGCGACCTGGCGGCCGACTACCGCAAGGCCGTCGCGAACTACTGCACCGCGGCCAGCAACGGCGTGCTCAAGGTGATGTCGAAGATGGGCATCTCCACCCTGGCCTCCTACAACGGCGCCCAGCTGTACCAGGTCATCGGCCTGGCCCAGGATCTGGTCGACGAGTACTTCACCGGCCTGCGTTCGCACCTGGACGGCATCGGTCTCGACGAGATCGCCGCCGAGGTGGCCGCCCGCCACCGCGTCGCGTTCCTGGAGAACCGCAACGAGCGCGCGCACCGCGAGCTCGAGGTCGGCGGCGAGTACCAGTGGCGGCGCGAGGGCGAGTACCACCTGTTCAACCCGGACACGGTGTTCAAGCTGCAGCACGCGACCCGCTCGGGTCAGTACTCGATCTTCAAGGAGTACACCAAGCTGGTCGACGACCAGTCCGAGCGCCTGGCCGCGCTGCGTGGCCTGTTCAAGTTCAAGAAGGGCCAGCGCGCGCCCATCTCGATCGACGAGGTCGAGCCGGCGAGCGAGATCGTCAAGCGCTTCTCGACCGGTGCGATGAGCTACGGCTCCATCTCGGCCGAGGCGCACGAGACCCTCGCCGTCGCGATGAACCGCCTCGGCGCCCGCTCGAACTCGGGTGAGGGCGGCGAGAGCCCGGCCCGCTTCGAGGTCGAGGAGAACGGCGACTGGCGTCGTTCGGCGATCAAGCAGGTCGCCTCGGGTCGCTTCGGCGTCACCGCGCACTACCTGACCAACGCCACCGACATCCAGATCAAGATGGCCCAGGGCGCCAAGCCGGGCGAGGGCGGCCAGCTGCCCGCGCACAAGGTGTACCCGTGGGTCGCCGAGGTGCGGCACTCCACGCCGGGTGTCGGCCTGATCTCCCCGCCGCCGCACCACGACATCTACTCGATCGAGGATCTGGCGCAGCTGATCCACGACCTGAAGAACGCGAACCCGCAGGCTCGGATTCACGTGAAACTTGTCGCGGAGCCGGGGGTCGGCACCGTCGCCACCGGTGTGTCCAAGGCGCACGCCGACGTCGTGCTCATCTCGGGCCACGACGGCGGCACCGGCGCCTCGCCGCTGACCTCGCTCAAGCACGCGGGTGGCCCCTGGGAGCTCGGCCTGGCCGAGACCCAGCAGACCCTGCTGCTCAACGGCCTGCGCGACCGCATCGTCGTCCAGGTGGACGGTCAGATGAAGACCGGCCGCGACGTGATGATCGCCGCGCTGCTCGGCGCCGAGGAGTTCGGTTTCGCGACCGCTCCGCTGGTCGTCTCGGGCTGCATCATGATGCGCGTGTGTCACCTCGACACCTGTCCGGTCGGCATCGCGACCCAGAACCCGGTGCTGCGCGAGCGGTTCACCGGCAAGCCGGAGTTCGTCGAGAACTTCATGCTGTTCATCGCCGAGGAGGTGCGTGAGCTGCTCGCCGAGCTGGGCTTCCGCACACTCGACGAGGCCGTCGGCCGGGTCGACCTGCTCGACACCGCCAAGGCCAAGGAGCACTTCAAGGCCGCCAAGCTGGACCTGTCGCCGATCCTGGACATGCCGGAGACGGCGTTCATGAACCAGGACACCCGCTGCACCGGCACCCAGGACCACGGCCTGGACAAGGCGCTCGACAACGAGCTGATCGCCCAGGCGGCGCCCGCGCTCGAGCGTGGCCAGGCGGTCAAGATCGAAACCAAGATCACCAACGTGAACCGCACGGTCGGCACCATGCTCGGCCACGAGGTGACCAAGCTCTACGGTGGCGCTGGCCTGCCCGACGACACCATCGACATCACCTTCAACGGTTCGGCGGGCAACAGCTTCGGCGCGTTCGTCCCGGCCGGCATCACGCTGCGCGTGCAGGGTGACGCCAACGACTATGTCGGCAAGGGTCTCTCGGGTGGCCACATCGTGGTCCGCCCCGCGCTCACCGCGCCGGAGAGCTTCGTCGCCGAGGACAACATCATCGCGGGCAACGTGATCATGTTCGGCGCCACCAGCGGCCGCATCCTGATCAACGGTGTGGCGGGCGAGCGGTTCGCCGTCCGTAACTCCGGCGCCACGGCGGTCGTCGAGGGCGTGGGCGACCACGCGCTCGAGTACATGACCGGTGGTCGGGTGGTCATCCTCGGTGGCACCGGCCGCAACCTCGGCGCCGGCATGTCCGGTGGTGTCGCGTTCGTCTACGACCCGGAGGGCACGCTCGCCGAGCGGGTCAACCCGGATCAGGCGGAGGCGATCGAGCAGCTCTCGGGTGACGACTTCACCTGGCTGCGCGACATCATCACCGTGCACCGCGACGAAACGGGTTCGGCTGTGGCCGAACGCATCCTGAGCGATTGGTCCCAGCAGGTGAACCACTTCGTGAAGGTCATGCCCCGCGAATACAAGAAGGTTCTGCTCGCCATCTCCGAAGCCGAGAAGAGCGGCAAGGACGTTGACGAGGCGATTATGGAGGCCGCTCGTGGCTGATCCCCAGGGATTTCTGAAGCACACCTCTCGGGAGCTCCCGACCCGCCGTCCGGTGCCGCTGCGCCTGCTCGACTGGAAAGAGGTGTACGAGGACAAGTTCTCGCACGACACTCTCCAGCGTCAGGCCAGCCGCTGCATGGACTGCGGTATCCCGTTCTGTCACAACGGTTGTCCGCTCGGAAACCTGATTCCCGAGTGGAACGACCTGGTGTACAAGGGCGGCTGGCGCGAGGGTATCGACCGGCTGCACGCCACCAACAACTTCCCGGAGTTCACCGGCCGCCTGTGCCCGGCTCCGTGTGAGGCGTCGTGCGTGCTCGGCATCAACCAGGACCCGGTCACGATCAAGCAGGTCGAGGTCGAGCTCATCGAGAACGCCTTCGACGAGGGCTGGGTCACCCCGGTGTACCCGACCCGCCTGACCGGCAAGAAGATCGCGATCGTCGGTTCCGGCCCGGCCGGTCTGGCCGCCGCGCAGCAGCTCACGCGTGCCGGGCACACCGTCACCGTGTTCGAGCGCGACGACCGCATCGGCGGCCTGATGCGCTACGGCATCCCGGAATTCAAGATGGAGAAGCGCTTCATCGACCGCCGCCTGGCGCAGATGGAGGCCGAGGGCACCATCTTCAAGCCCGGCGTGAACGTCGGTGTCGACATCACCGCCGAGGAGCTGCGCGAGCAGTTCGACGCGATCGTGCTCGCCGGTGGCGCCACCATCGCCCGTGACCTGCCGATCCCGGGCCGCGAGCTCGACGGCATCCACCAGGCGATGGAGTTCCTGCCGCTGGCCAACCGCGTCCAGCTCGGTGACGACATCACCGACGAGAACGGCCTGCCGCCCATCCACGCGAAGGGCAAGAAGGTCGTCATCATCGGTGGTGGCGACACCGGCGCCGACTGCCTGGGCACCTCGCACCGCCACGGCGCCGAGAGCGTCCACCAGTTCGAGATCATGCCGCGTCCGCCGGAGGAGCGCGCCGGCTCCACCCCGTGGCCGACCTACCCCCTGATGTACCGGGTGTCCTCGGCGCACGAGGAGGGCGGCGAGCGGGTGTTCTCCGTGAACACCGAGCGTTTCGTCGGCAAGGACGGCAAGGTCACCGGGCTCGAGGCGCACGAGGTCAAGATGGCCAACGGTCGCTTCGAGAAGGTCGAGGGCACCGACTTCACCCTCGAGGCCGACCTGGTGCTGCTGGCCATGGGCTTCGTCGGCCCGCAGAAGCCGGGCCTGCTGACCGACCTCGGCGTCGGCTACGACGGCCGTGGCAACGTGCAGCGCGACAAGAACTGGGCCACCAACATCCCCGGCGTCTTCGTCGCCGGTGACATGGGCCGCGGTCAGTCCCTGATCGTGTGGGCCATCGCCGAGGGCCGTGCCGCCGCGTCGGCGGTCGACAAGTTCCTCGAGGGCGAGACGGCGCTGCCCGCGCCGATCCCGCCGACGGCAGTCGCCCAGCCCGGATAAGCGATAACCCGGAGCCGGGCCCAGTCCTCGATCGAATCCGGCAGCGGCGCCACGGAATCCAGGGCCGGTGATTGCAGGCCGTAGAGCGGACGGTCCGGGTCGAGGTGGGCGGCGAGCCCG
>NZ_JARWOJ010000297.1 GCF_029868625.1 Nocardia neocaledoniensis
CCGCGACGATCGTCCGCCCCGGCGGGGGGGCGTCGGCGCGCTGTGCGGCGTGGGCGCCGTGGTGCATCCGGTGCTGGTCGCGGGCGGTGACCATGGCCCCGCGCCGGTTCCCGCGCCGGCGCCCGACGATGTGCACCGCCGCCGCCGCGAACGCGTTGGCGGTGCGGACGACCGTGCCGATATTGGCGTCGTGGCCGAAGTTCTCGATGGCCACGTGGAACGGGAAGCGGCGGGCGTCGATATCGGCGACGATGGCCTCGCGCGTCCAGTAGCGGTAGGCGTCGACCACATTGCGCCGATCACCCTCGAGGAGCAGCACCGGGTCGTAGCGGGGGTCGGTGGGCGCCGGGGTGCCGTACTCCTGCTCCCACGGGCCGAGTCCGTGCGGGTGCTCGCCCCATTCGGTCGGACCCGCGACCTCCACCTCGGGCGTTGACACTGACTCGTTCACCCGGAGAATGCTAGGCCCGGGCCGGTCAGGCCGAAGACTCGGCCGCCCCCACGATCAGGAAGAGGATGAGCCCGCCGAGGCCGAAGAGCACCATCACGGCCAGCAGGATCGTGCCGATGAGGCCGCAGATGTAGCCGGCGTAGACCGCCGAGCGTCCGCCGACGCGGCCCTGCGAGGCGTCGATCTCGGCGAGCACCGCGCGGCCCTTCAGCCACGCGAACGGCGCGCACAGGCCACAGAACGCGAGACCCAGGATGCCGAGGATCAGCACAAGGTTCGCCTGCGGGTGATCTTGCGGCGGGACGTAGCCCGGATAGCCCGGAGGCGGCGGAGTGCTCATGCGCGAATCGTAATCGCGCGACGGGCGGCAGGCGCCGCGACCGGACCTATCCTGGACTCGTAGGGCTCACGGGTGGTCGACGGTATGGAGCACACACGCATTCTGCAGGCGATGGCCTGCGTCGTCGCGCTGTACCTGGTCGCGCTCGCGGTATGGCTCGGCTGGCTCGCCCCGCACGCGCCACCGGGGACGACGCCGTATCAGGTGTTGATCATGGTCGGGTTGTTCGGCGCCGCTTCCGGCATCGCGATGGCCATCGCCGCCATGCCGACCAGGGCCGAGCGGCAGTTGCGGCGCCACGGCCTGGAGGGCTGGGCGCGCATCGACGGTGTGCGGCCGCTCGCGCGCACCGATCACTCCAGCGAACTCACCGAGCTGGACGTGGAGCTGACCGTGCCCGGCTCCGACAGCTATCACGGCAAGATCGTGGTCGACGTGATGCCGGTGGACAAGCCACGGATGGTGATCGGGGAAACCCTGCCGATCCGGGTCGATCCGACCGATCGGGACCGGATCATGGTGATGCCGCCGCCCCGCGCGCCCGGCTGAACGAGGATCACGGTGCGGCGGACCTGCGCCTTGCGGGTGCTGCCGGGTGAGTCCTCCCGTGAGCGGCCCTGCGCTTACGCACCGTCAGCCGGGGGCCGCGTCGAGGACCGGCAGTCCGACGATCGGGCGGCCACGACGCAGCGTCCGTTGCCAGCGCTGGGCATCGAAGACCGCGGGGTCGGTCTGCTCGATGAAGGCGTGGAGCAGTTTCGCGAAGCGATCCGGGTCGTGGTGGTGCGGGAAGTGGCCGGCGCCCTCGAAGATCTCCAGCAGCGAACCGGGGAAGGCGCGGTGGGCGCGTTCGGCGTGGACCGACGGGATGACGGTGTCGCGGGTGCCGCCGATGATCAGCGTCGGCAGGTGCGCGGCGAGGTAGCCGCGGTCGAGCATGGTGATGGATTGCCCGCGCCGGTCGGCGGCGGCGCGGATCGTGCGCAGGAAGGCGTTGCGCGCGCCGGTGTCGGAGAGTCCGCCGTAGAGCCGGAGCACATAGTCGGAGTCGGGGCCGAGTCCGAGTCCACCGAGTTCGCGCACCACCGGAATCGCCGCGCGCACAGCCGTGCGCACCGGCCAGCTGGTGACCGCCATCAGCCCCGGCCCGGCGCCGGGGAGCGTGGCCAGCCGGAACGCCGGGTGCACCCCGGCACCCATTCCCGCCGGACAGACCAGCGCGACTCGCTGCACCCGCTCCGGGAACTGGTAGACGAACTGCATCGCGATCCCGCCGCCGAGCGAATGCCCGACCAGGGTGGCCCGCTCGATCCCGAGCACGCTGAGCAGATCCCGCATGCCGTTCGCGTAGGCCGCGATCGCGTAGTCGGCGCGCGGCTTGGCCGATTCGCCGTGGCCGAGCAGGTCGGGCGCGATGACGGTGTAGTGCTCGGCGAGCGCGTCGAAGACCGGCGCCCAGGTCGCCGAGCTGTCGGAGATGCCGTGGATGAGCAGCAGCGGCGGCCCCGACCCGGCCATCCGGAACGCACGGCGATACCCGTGCACCTCGATGAACTGCACCTGCCCGGTCATCTTCGAAGCGTGCGCGGCCGGTGTTGCGCGCGAAGGTCGCGCAGGTAAGACCTGCGTGACCGGGCTCGCTCCCGGCAGGACTCGTGCGTGCCGACGACGTACTGCGAAGAGTTCGAGGCCGGGTCAGTCCCCTAGGGAGTCAGCCGCGTAGGGCCCGCGTTCCGGTCAGAGCTCCTTCTTCGTCGGCGGTTCCGTCAGCAGATACTGTGCCGCTGCGTAGGTCGCCAGGATGACGCCCTCGCTGACGCGGCGGGCCCGCTCGTCGCGCGCGAAGAGCCTGCGCAGAACGATCAGCCCGTCCGAAACCGTGAACAGCAGCGCGCCCACGCCGTAGCGGCTCCGCGGGTCACTGTTCGGGATATTCAGTCCCGCAATGTTTTTCGCATCTGGAGCCAGGGCAGGATCGGAGGCCAGGGTGGCCGCGGTGCCGAGGGTGGCGCCGTAGGCGGTCAGCGGCACCGCGAGCACCGGCGCCTTCGCGCGCAGCAGACCGGCCGCGCCCGCCCACGCCAGCAGACGCGGCGCGGCGATCGCGGCGCGGGGGCCGGGGCCCCCCCCCCCCCCCCCCCCCCCCGCCCCCCCACACCCCCCAAACCGGTGGCCCCCCGGCCCCGCCCCCCGGGCCCCCCCCCCCCCCCCGGGGACCAGTGGGCGACTGCCCGTCAGATGTCGCCGAAGGCCGCCGCGTAGCGGATGACGCCGCTGGGTACGGGTCCTCCGTCCAGGCTCAGCACCATCAGCGCC
>NZ_JARWOJ010000298.1 GCF_029868625.1 Nocardia neocaledoniensis
CGCCCTGAGGACATCGTTGTCCAGGAAGGGGTGAATGACGATGACGTCACGCACCGCGAAGCCCGCTGCCCCGCCCGCAAAAACCGTCCCCCCCGCGCGGGGACCCCGGGCAAAACCACCCCCCCCGGGGCCCCACACACCCCCCCGGGGCCGATCTCTTGTCCCCGGTGAACCCGCAGCGGTGCAACGTGTTTCGCCTTCCGGTCGAAACACGCTGTGTGCCGTCAGTTCGGTTTGTCGCGGGGGACCAGGGGCACCGCGGCCACGGCGGCCACGGCGGCGAACGCGAACGCGGTGGGGTAGTTCGTCGCGGTGATCAGGGCGCCGAAAACCGGGGGAATGGCGGCGATGACGAGATTCTGGCCGGTGTTCTGGATGCCGAGCCCACGGCCCGACCAGAACGGTCCGGCGATCTCGGCGACCGCGGTGAAGGCCAGCCCGTTGTCGGACACCGAGACCACCGAGGCGATGACCATCAGCGGCACCGCCACCCACCACCAGCCGGTCCACGCGGTCACGGCCAGCGCCGCCATCGACACGACCGCGGCGATCGCGACCTGCCGCAGCGGCGTCAGCCTGCTGCCGACCCGATCCGACCAGGCACCGGCCCCGATTCGTCCTGCGGCGCCGAGGAATTGGGTCACCGTCATCAGCGCGCCCGCGGCGGCCAGCGACCAGCCCAGGTCACGGTGCAGCCAGATCAGCGCGAAGGTCCACAGGGTCGCCTGCGGGAAGACCAGCAGGATCGACACGCCATGGACGCGCCACAGGGTGGAGTCGCCGCGGTAGGGGTTGGCGCGATCGGCGGCCTTGGTGGGCGGCCGGGGCGGATCGATGATCCCGACCAGGCAGCCGACCGCCGCGATCCCCGCCAGCAGCGCGGGAACCAGCAGCGCGGCCGGGACACCATGGTGCGCGGCGACCCACGGAATGCTCAGCGCGCCCAGGCCGACGCCCAACGGCTGCGCCGTCTGCCGGATGCCCATCGCCAGGCCGCGGCGCTCCGGTGGGAACCAGCCGACGATCACCCGGCCGCTGGCGCCGTTGGAGCTGGCCGCGCCGACACCGCCGAGCAGCAGCAGCGCGCCGAACGCGACCGGATCGTCGACCAGCGCGGCGCCGACGCCGGCGGCGAACATCAGCGCCGTACCCGCCACCAGCACCACGCGTTCGCCGATCCGGTCGACGACATAGCCCCACGCGATCAGCGTGCACACCAGGCCGACGGTCGGCAGCGCCACCAGCGCGCCCGCGGCGGCCAGCGAATCACCGCGCGCGGTGAGCGCGGGCAGCAGGAAGGGGGTGCCATGGATGAACATCGAACTCGAGGTCTGCGCGAACACGCCGAGCGCGAGCATGAGCCAGCGTCTGCCGTCGCCGATCTGGGGCATGTCGACCGTCGGCCGCACCTCTGTCACGATTCTCACCTCGCCCGAATTGCACGATTGCGTCTCAATATTTGAGATCGATGTCTCAAGGCTTGAGCATCGATGCTCACGCTACACCGGTGACCGCCGAATGGCGCCCTTCGTTTCGGTGTCTGACAGATCACAGCCCGCCGGCGCCGTGCCGAAGGCGAATCCCACACGCGGGCAGCGGCTTCGAATCACATCGGTGTGAGTCTTCGCACGGCGATACCGGCCCGCTATCGCCGTGCGCGGGCCGCGTCCCGGGCGCGGTCGGGCAGGGGAGCCCGCCGCGATAGACACCGGGGCAGGCGCGTAGGTCGCGTTGCCAGTCCGGAGGGAGTCGCGGGGGGGGGTTTAGAGGGGGGGGGGGGCGATGGCACCGCCAACGAGATAGCCGAACACCCCAACGGCGATAAGACGGTGACCGGGCGGGGCGGGGCGCGGGCGGGGGGGCGCCGCCGGGCGCCGAGCCGGGC
>NZ_JARWOJ010000299.1 GCF_029868625.1 Nocardia neocaledoniensis
GGCCTGCGCCAGGAGCGCGTCCACGTCCCAGCCGCGGTGGGCGGCCCGGTCGGCCAAGGCGCGCCCCCCGCCGCGGGGGAGGGGGTTGTGGGGGGCGGTGGTGGGGGCGGGCCCGCCCGCGGGGCCCCCCCCCCCCGGCGAGTGCGTCCGCGACCCGGTGCACACCCGCCCGCACCGCCGAGCCGGTCGGGATGAGCGGATGGTCCTCGATGATCAGGACACGGAAGTCCGAGAGCCGCTCGTGGCGCGGAGGTGGCAGGGCGAGTGCGTAGGCGCGGCCGTGGGTCAGCGGGTCCGGTCCTGCCATCACGTCGAGCAGTAGCGCGAGGTCGCGGGCGGTGCGCGCCATCGGGCCTGCGACGGCGAGATCCAGGTCGACCGGCAGTGCCGGCGACGGCGGTGCGACCATGCCGCGCGTCGGTGCCAGCCCCAGTGTCGGCTTGTGCGCGTACACGCCGCAGAAATGCGCGGGCGTGCGCAGCGAACCGGCCAGGTCGGAACCGAGGGACAGCGCACCGAAGCCTGCGGCCAGCGCCGCCGCCGAACCGCCGGACGACCCACCCGAGGTGCGACTGTGATCCCACGGATTGTTGGTGGTGCCGTAGATCTCGTTGAAGCTCTGGATGTCTCGCAACATCACCGGCACATTGGTCTTACCGAGAATCACCGCGCCCGCGGCCTTCAACCGCGCCACCTGGACCGCGTCGGCGGCGGGCACATGGTTCACGTGTTCGGGCATACCCCAGGTCGTGGGCAGCCCGGCCATGTCGTAGGACTCCTTGACCGTCACCGGGATACCGAGCAGCGGCCGATCCTCGCCGCGGGCACGCGCCTCATCGGCCGCGCGGGCGGCGGTGCGCGCCCGATCGAAATCCGGCACACAGATCGCCTTGATCGCCGCGTCCTCACGCTCGATGCGCGCGATCGCCGCCTCGGCCAATTCCACCGCACTCACCGCACCGGCCCGCAAAGCGACCGTGAGCTGTTCGGCCGATTGAAAGTTCCACTCCATGAATTCGACGGTATCGGCGACAGGCGGAGGGCATAAAACACCGGTGTGCCGATCCTCTGCGTAGGGGCACGTGGAGCCACAGTGCACAACGAAAGATGTCTCACTTCATCGCGGCCGTCACGGCCGCAAGGCCTCCTCGTAGGTCCTGGACGAAATACTCGGGGACCTCGAGCGACGGGAAGTGGCCGCCGGCTTCGGGGGAGTTCCAGCGGACGATGCTCCGGTACCGTTCCTGGGCCCAGGGGCGGGGGCACTTCTCGATGTCGCGCGGGTACATGGTGATCGCGGTCGGGACGTCGACGCGCAGGTCGGGATCGAGCGAATTGTGGCTCTCGTAGTAGATGCGGGCCGCCGAGGCGCCGGAGCGGGTGAGCCAGTAGAGGGTGACGTCGTCGAGGATACGGTCTCGGGAAATCCGCTCGAACGGGCTGTCCTCGGTGTCGCTCCATTCGGCGAATTTGTCGAGTATCCACGCGAGGAGGCCGACCGGTGAGTCGACGAGCGAATAGCCGATCGTCTGCGGGCGGGTCGCCTGCTGCTTGGCGTAGGCCGCGCGGTGACGCCAGAAGTGGCGGGTTTCCTCCGTCCACCGGCGTTCGGTGGCGGTGAGCCCCTCGGTCGGCAGTCCGGGCGGTGCCTCCGCGAACAGCGTGTGGATGCCGAGAACGTGCGTCGGGAATCTGCCGGCGAGCACGGTGGTGATATTGCCGCCCCAGTCGCCGCCGTGGGCCAGGAATCGGTCGTAGCCGAGGCGTCCCATCAGTTCCACCCAGGCGGCCGCGATCTTCTCGGTTCCCCACCCGGTGGTGGAGGGCTTGTCGCTGTAGCCGAAGCCGGGGAGCGACGGGGCGACGACGTGGAAGGCGGGCGCGTCCGCGCTGGTCGGTTCCGCGGGGTTGTTGGCGGATTAGGAGGACACAGGGCCCCCGGCCGGGCCACCCGGCGGGCAGGATAAAGGGGGGGGGGAGGGGGGGGGGGGGCGGGGCGGGGGGGGCCACCTCCGCTCGCGGCGGCTCCCCCCCCCCCCCCGCGGGCGGGGCCCGCGCCGCCGCCCGGCATCCGG
>NZ_JARWOJ010000300.1 GCF_029868625.1 Nocardia neocaledoniensis
GGGGGACTAACTTGGTTATTTTTTTGGTTTTTGTCCATCCGGTTTATTTCTGGGGGGCGTGGGTTTTCTGGCGGGTTGGGGGTGGGGGGTGTGTACTATAATGTATGGGCCTGGGTGGGGGCCGGGTTTGGGGGCCCCCTCCGTGGATCACGCCGCCGGGGTGTAGCGGTCGAGCTCTTCGCCGGTGATGGCCTCCACCAGCGCAGAGATCAAAATCTCGGCGGCGGGCGGGGTGACGGCGTTGCCGAGCTGGCGCACCCGTTGGCGCTTGTTGCCGAGCACGATGTAGTCCTTGCGGAACGCCATCGCGTCCTGGATCTCGTGCGGCTCCAACATGCGGAACCGCGTGTTCTCGATGTCGCGCTCGGTGATCATGTCGACCAGAGCGAACCGGTCGCGGGTGCTGACCGTGCCCAGCGGTTCGGTGGCAGGCCGGGCGGTGCCGGTGCTGTAGTAGGGCAGCAGCAGCGTGTTCCACAGCTCAGGCGACATCCCGGCGGGCGGCGTGACCAGGCCGTGGTGGTTGCCGCTGGCGGTGACGGTGGCCAGGGCCTCGGTCACCGGACGCGCGTCCGAGGAACCGCCGCGCAGCTCGGCGACGAAGGGGAGGAACGCCACCGCCGTCTCGTTGCGGGTGGTCTGGGTGCGCAGCGGCATCGAGGCCAGCTGGGCTTCCTTGCCGTCGCGACCCTCCATCGGAATCATCAGCGGCGGCGGCACGACCAGGCCGTGGTTGGAGCCGTCGGCAACGACCGTGGCGAGGGGTTCGTTCAGCCCGATCGTGCGGGGGCGGTCCGAGCGCAGCAGCGCCAGGAACGGCTGCGGAATCGCGAGCCCGTCGTTCTCCCGGGTGGTGCGGGCGGCCATGGGCCCGGTGACCTGGGTGGCGTCGTCGCGCCAGGTTCCCCCGGCGGGGACCATCATCGGCATCATCGAGGCGTAGCGGCGCATCCCGACGCGAATGCGTTCCATGGTCTTGGGAGCCAGAGGCTTGTCCCGGTCGCCGATGCGGGTGCCCGGCAGGGTCCAGTCGATCGCGGCGGCCGCCGGGAGCGCGGGCGGCTCCACGATCGAGTTGCGGCAGCTGACGCGAGGGCAGCGGTACACGTACTGGGTGCGGTAGCGCCCCATGTCGGCATTGGGCTTCTTGAAGACCTGGAGGGCGCTCACCCACTCGTCGCAGGCCAGGCAGTACGACAACGGGCGGAGCCACTTGTTCCAGTCGGGCTCGCGGCCGAGCTTGAGATCCCAGTAGGCGACGTAGAGCCGGTCCCGGGACTGCGGGGCCGCCGGAGTGCGAACCGGCTGGGCATGGCTGGAGTTGAGGGCGATGACCTTGACCCCGTAGCCCAGGGCCCGGATCTCGCCGATCCAGCGGTTCCACTGGTCCCACTGACGGACCTCGACCACGTTCTCCACGACCCCGGCGCGGACCCGGCCACCGCGCTCGATCACGCCGCGCAGGTACATCGGGACCTCTTCCATCAGCGCCCGGCTGCGGTCGGCTTCCTCATCGCGCTGAAGGTCGAGGAGGTCACCTTGGAGGGTGTTGTCGTAGTCGCGCTTCTTGCCGCGCGCCGAGGACCACTGCGGGCACTCCGGCGATGCCCAGAAGATATCGGCCACAGGCCATTTCACGATCTGTTCTTTGGCCTCTTCGGTGCTCAGGTCTCCGAGGAAGTGATCGGCCTCGGGATAGTTGGTGGCATGGGTCTCGATGGCCTTCGACCAGTGGTTCGCCGCGCGGGTGACGCGCACACCGGGCACCTTCGATGCGCCCTGGGTGGAGCCGCCAGCGCCGCAGAACCAATCCATCAATTCGAGCATGGGAATCGTCCCTTCGTGATTTGCGAGTGGGGTCGAAGAAGGCGGGGTGTCCGGTCCCGCTTCCTTCTATGTCATATATTACCCGTTAAAGTTGATCGAGGTCAAGAACTTTCTTGACGTGTCTTAAATCGAAATATGCTGTCTCGCAATAGATTTGAACGGCCATGCGACCTGCTGAAATCGGCACCAGAAGCACTACCGATACATTAGAGGTTTTAGATACACTAGGTGTGTGGAAGGGTGTCGCCCCGCGTTCGCCCCCGCCAACGAAGCCGGTAGGGCCGCCAAGGACGTCGGCCCGGCGGCAAGCTCGGGGCCCCGTCCTCCCACCGCCGGCCGTCCCGCCCCGGTCATCCGCCTGCACCCGTCGGTGCCCGGTGGCAGACTCGTCGGGACGGCGTGGACGAACCACGCAGCGGCCCAACAACACAGGAACGGGAGCACCCCGCCCATGACCAAAGTCGATCGCGTACAGGTCGTGCAGGAGATGTGGCCGACGATCGGCCCGCACAATGCCGACTCGCTCGGCGCGGCCGCCGTCGCCTCTCGCGAGATCTTCCGCATGCTCGCGCATGCCACCGTGGTGCGCGCCGACGCGCTCAAGGCCCTGCCGTACGTGGCCGACGGGTACACCGTGCTCGGCGGGCTCGCCGAGGCCGCCAGCTCCGAACACCAGAGCCTCGAACAGCTGGCCGCCTGGGCCGAGCACTTCGCCAACGACCCAACCCTGCGCCACGCCGAACACCGCGACCAGCCGGGCGGCGGCGTCGCCCAAGCGCAGCAGGCCGCCGTGGAGACCGCTGAGGACCTGCGCGAGGCCGCCCGGCACGCCGATGCCCTCATGCGGGCTCTCCAGCGTGCCCAGGCGCACACCAGCCCGCTCTACCACGACGAGGAAGCATGACCGACACCCAGACAGCTGGCGAGGTCATCGACTACTTCGCGCCGGTGTTCGCGGTCCTCGACAGATGGGCCACAGACGGCGAGGTTACCCCCGACCCGGTGCCGGTGATCCTGGGCGACGGCAGCCGCGCCACCATGACGCGCGACTGGCTCACCTTCCCTCGCAGAGAAGGGGCGATCTCTGGCAAATCCATGTCGCTGAGGCTGCTCGAGCAGGCACGCGGCACGCTGACTTCACCGAACCTCCCCACGGACGAGAAGGACCGATGACCGCCTCTTACACCGCCGACCAGCTGCGCACGATGCTCGAAACCGGCGCTGCCGCAGCTGATTCCCCCTTCCAGCGGGCTGCGATCCACCTGCTCACCTACACAGACCTGCCCGGCCGGGCCGACCTCGCTCCCTACGTGGACATCGTGGACGTCGACATCGACGGACGGTCCGTGCCCGCCGCGTGGATTCGCGACTGGCACCGGCTCGGGCGCCTCGAGGGCCTGGGCCACCTGCACGGCGGCGCGGAACGGCTCGTGCGCCTGGCCGCAAGCATGGCCCACGGGGAGCCGGTCGACCTGTCCGCGACGCTGAGCGGGCTCGGCCACGCGCACGCCCGGCGCGTGCTAGAAGCCGTCGCGATCTGCGCGGGAGTCGACGAGTTCTACGCGATCTCCGAAACGCCTGCGCTGCAACGGAACAACGACTTCCTCGCCGAGCTGCTCGGCGAGGAATCCGCCAACACCGAGGAGCGCACCTCATGACCAGTCTGCCGACACAGCAGGCGATCTTCACCAATGCCGCCGACGCCGCCAACCGCGCGGCACTGGCCCTATCTGATGTGCGCGACTGGCTGAAGTCCGACTGGTCCGACACGAAGCCTCTGACCGACGAAGCGGTCAACGCCCGCCGGGCGACGTACGCCCGGCTCGAGACGCTCAAGGACGAGATCCGCGACCTCGAAAATCAATTGCGCGGTGGCGCGAAGAGCCTCGGTGACCGGAAATAACGAGACAGGACGACCGCTCAACAAGGGGACTGGAAATGTTCGACGAAACACCGATCACCTGGGAAGACTTCAAGGCGCGGCGGCCCAGCGACGCCGAGAACGCTGCCCGGCTCGCTGACCTGGTGCGCCGGGCCCGCGCGGTCCGGGCGCACGGCTGGGACGACTATCGGTACGTGTGGTCGTCCGGCGAGGTCGCGGGCGTCGCGTACCTGCTCGGTGACGAGGGCGTGCTCCGCGACGCCGATGAAACCGCCGACACCGTGCTGAACCGCTATGCCTGCGATCTGTTCGGCGTCACCGACGGCCAAGGCGATGCCGCAGCCGGCCACCCCGGCACCCGTGCTTGGTTTGCCCACGCTCAAGAGGAGGTCGCTCGGTGAGCACATCCATGGAGAATCTGACCGCGACCGACCGCCGGCTCGGTGAGGCGCTCGCCCAGGGTGACGAGGTGGCGCTGTCTGCGGTGGCAGAGGAGTTCGCCGCCGCCGGGCTGCCCGCCATGGCGCAGCTGTTGCGCGACCGCGGGACCGCAGGCGCAGCAGGGTTGCTGTCAGGGTTGACCGGGTGGTCGGTTCCGTCGGCGCACGGAGTCCGCCACCACCGTCACGGTGACGTAACTCCCGAGGGTGCTTGAGTCGTGACGGAATCATGGCACTGTGAGGCGTACGGACCCGAAGGTGTCGAAGTCGGGGCCCGGTGTTTCGTCGCGGGCGAGTTGCACGAGCGGGTCTGCGCCGATCCGGAGGTGTGCCACCGGACGATGGTGGCAGAACGCCAGAGGGTTTTCCGGCGGATGAACGAGTTGGCCGCCGGTGGGTCGCCGTGGGCGGCCGACTTGGCGCAGGAGTTCGCCAGCCCCGAGCGGATTCTCGGCGGCACGGACGAAGACCCCAGTTCCTGATTCGGCCGTGGCCAGGCGTGTGGGATGCCGCGTCTTTGGCATACTGGCTGCGGGCCGTGGCGGGCGGCCCTACGGCCTGCTGATACAGCGGGAGACCCCGTTGAAGAAGCGCATCGCTCCACCCGCCCACTGACATCGATGCCCTGATGACGCTGATATGGAGCTGACCTGGGCAAATGTGGTTCTGGCTCCGGATAACTGCCATTATCCGGAGTGACACCAAAAAACACTACGGTGAGATACCCCCGCGCGGAGCACCTTTAGATACATTAGAATAAATGGGCATGGCGGGAGCGCGATACCCGCGTCCACCAGCGGCGAACGCCGCCGGAGGAGACGACCCAGAGCGACGGGGGAGAGGGGAAACCGATGACCGAGGCAAACGACCCGGCGGTAGCGGCGGACGCGGAAGGCTGGCGGCTCGATCCGGTGCGCCTGGACTGGGATACGGTCCTCCTCCGCGATCCCGCATACCGTGATCCTGCCGAACTGCTGTTCGCGGGCAAAACGATGGGGATCGGCGGAATTGCCGCTCTGGTCGGCGTACCCGTCACCGCCTTCCTGGCCCTGCTGACGGACTGGGCCTCGTGGTGGTGGTGCATTCTCGCCGCAGGCATCCTTATCGTATCCGGGCTGTCGACCGCAGCGATCGGAGCGGCCTTGGATCAGCGGCAGATGGAGAAGGCCACGCTGACCGGGGCAAGGCTGAAGGTATTGCCGCCGGCCCTCTGCCGTCCGCTGGCCCGCGCGATTCTTGCCATCGAGGACATCAAGTCCGGCCGGGCATTTCGCGAGAAGTATCTGGGCGAGCTGGAGCTGAGCGCAACGGCCTGGCAGATGGCGCAAACAGCGCTGCGCGGCGGAGAACTGGTGGCGGCGCGGGCCGAGCTGCTCGACGCCGAAGAAGGAGTCATCTCGCCCGCCGACCGTGTTGCGGCCGAAGCCGCGCAGCGGACGGTCGACGAGCTGGTCGCGGACCTGGAGCGTGACGCCGAAGCCCTGGCCACCGCAGCGGCATCGGCCCGGACGCTGTCAACGGCGCTGGAGGACACGGAGGCGCGCGCACTGGCGGAAACCGAGCGGGAACGAATCTCCCGCCAGCAGCTCGCGCGCCGACACCGGCTCGACGCGGCGCTCGCTGCGGTCCGCACCGCCGACGAGGCCAATTCCCCTGACACCGCAGATCTCGCGGTCGCCCGCGCCGCCGCCTACGCCGAAGTCATGCAGCTCGGTGGGACACCTACCCCTGGCCTGGTACAGCCGGACTGACGCTCAGGAACCCCACCGGTTCAGGCCGCAGCAATCTCGAACAGGGTCAGCGCCGCGCTGTTAGCGCGTTGTTCGGCACGCTCCTTCACAGCACAGGTTGGGCCGATCCCCGCGCTCACCGAGGCCGCCGAGAGCAGCCAGCCGTGGCAGCGGCGGCAGTGCACGACGAGCCGCACCGTCGGCTGCTCCTGGTCATCGGTCTCGGTCGCGGCCATGTTCGTTCTCTCCTCCGGCCGGGTGGGTCTCTCCCAGGGTGACACAAGTGACCGACAACTTCGGCACGGTAGGGACGGCAAGGTTTTCGGACGTTCTGTCCCGCAGAGCATGGGGCAGCCGGGCCCGACTTAAGGGAGGTCAGACCGGCAGGGGGTCGATGCGGTCGGCGGCGTAGTGGTAGAGCCGCCAGACCGATTTCGAGAGCAGCTCCCGGTCGGCGCAGCACACGGTCGCCAGGGCCGGTCGGCCGTCCTTGGTGGTGGGGTAGCGGCCCTGGTCGCCGTTGCGGTCATGGCGTTCGAGGTCGCGGACGAAGGCAACGATGTCGCGCTCGGTCTCCCCGGTGCCGAGCAGCGGATCATCGGCCGCGGCGAGGGCGTCGAGGAATGCGGTGAGAACGTGGCTCGACCTCAGCGTGGGAATGCCGGAGTAGGCCGGATACAGCGCCTTGAGCGACAACTCGGCGAGCTGACGCGACAGGAAGAACGCCGGCTGCGCGGCCCCGGCGTCGATGGCGGCTTGGGCGGCCGAGGCGAATTCGAACAGCGTCGTCGAGGGCGCGTTGATCGGATGCTCGCGGGACATGCAGAGCACGTCGTCTCGGCTGTCGTGGTCGACCGTGGGGTCGCCGAACGGACTGATGTAGGCCACGGACGGGAATTCTGCTCTCGGATCGGGGGGCGGGGAAGCGGTTTTCGCGGCCCGTGCTGAGGTGATCCGCGACGTCTCCGGCACCAGCTCTCTGCGGCGGCGGCCGTGCTTGTCAGAGATCGAACCGGACGGCCAGCACCATCTTGATGAAGTCGAGCATCTCGGGAGTCACTGTCCCGTCGTAGGTTCCGGCCTCGAGTACCGCTCGCACGCAGGGAATGAACCGGTGTACGGCGAGCACGCGGCCGTCGTTCCAGCCCACCGAGAAGATTCGCAGGTCTTGCGGCATCTCCCGGGCGTCGACGACCGGCACCGCCAGCGCCACATCACGATGGCGCAGCAACGCCTGGCCGTCGATGATCACCACGGTCAGGTAGCCGTCACCGGCGGCGATGGTGTAGATGTCGCCCTGGTGCAGTTCCCTCACAGGGGCATGCCCATGCCGATGCGCAGCAAGTCGGAGTCGCTGTACTTCGGTGGGTTCTGCTGCTCGTGCGCGGCGATGCGCCGCAACTCCTTGTCCGCGAGCCGCTGGAGCACGGCCCGGTTGATCTCGGCGCTGACGTTGCCCTCTGCGCTCTCGCGCAGAGCCTGGGCCGTCGCGTCCGGGAGGCTGATGTTCAGTTTCGCCATACCACCACGGTAAAGCGTGGCGCTTTACCGTGGCAAGCGGGCGAGCCGTCGATCAGAGCGGGAACAGCGACGGCTGGGCGTTGGCATCGCCAGTCCAGGACAAAACGTTGGGGAGGTTCGCGTCCGGGGCGAAGGTGAGGTAGGTCCCATCGACACTGTCGCAGCCGATCGCAGTCGCGTAGTCATAGCGGCGGCGCGAGTTCACACGGCCCATGTGGACCCACTTGCCGAGGCTCGAGGCGACCGCGGCGAGGTTTGCCGCCGCCGGGCCGAGCTTCCAGGCGGTGTCCCCGGCGAGGAACAGACAGTCGATCTCGTCCCACGGGTCCCAGGTGTCGAACTCCATGAAGTTCTGGGCCGCGAAGGCGACGGGAAACCCGAGATCGCGGATGCGCCGCAGCATCGGCAGAGAGCGGGCGAGCGTGGCGAAGTGGTCGCCGACAACGTCGGGCGCCACCACGAACAGACAGCGGTCGGCGTGCGGGCGCAGCCGGCCGAGCCAGTTCAGGTAGGCGTCGTCACCGGGATAGGCCCCGCCGAACACCCCGTTGTCGGCACACCACAGCGGGTAGTCAGCGCTCAGGCGGTTGCCTTGAGCGGGAGTCATGATCGCGCCCAGTTCCTCGGCGCGGATTCGGTCGCGGATCGCGGGTGTGCTGGGTGGGGTGAGGTAGAGCGGAGCGCGAGGAGTGCAGTCGTGCCAGCGCTCAGCCGCCCAGCTCTCGTTAAAACGTTCGTTTTGGTTATCGGCAGGCATGGATGCGTCCCTCCCACTGTGGCGGGGTGCGGTCGGAGACGGGAGAAGAAGGGCGGCGGACGAAGACCTCGGACCGCCGCCACCCCGCTCCCGATGGGAGGACTAGAAGGTGAGGGTGAACCGCAGCGCGGCGTGGTACTCCTCGAACTCGACGTCGAGGATCTTGCCGGTGGACTTCTCCCAGTCGCCGATCACGACGAAGTGCCGCTCGGCCAGCTGGCGCGTGGCTTCCTCGGTGGTGTCGACCGGCGTGGCGGGCGGGTCGAGCGGGACGTACTCGCCCATCGGGTGGTCCTCGTAGTCGAAGACCTCGACCCGGTCGCCGGGGGACCAGATGGCGCGCACCGTGATCACGCCCCGGAACTCGGCCTCCATGGCCCTGACGATTTCGGTCAGCTGATCGGCTGCGGTGAACAGCGCGGTCGCGCGCTCGTGCAGATCCGGGCGGTTACCAGCGAACAAGCGGTCCATGTACGCGCGGGCGGTATCGGTGTAGGTGTTGACGGTGTCGCCCAGGACAGCGAGCACGCCGTCGACCTCGGCGCCTCCGTGGAAGTGGCCGACGGCGGCCGCCGCCGCGAGCGCGCGAACGGTCAGGTCCGCGGCGCAATCGACGAACCCGTCGGCGTCCTGGACCGCCAGCTCCTGCGCGACCTCGGTCAGGAACCGCACGACCTTGCTGGTCTCGGTCGCGGGCCGGGTGTCCTCGGTGGCGGGGCGCAGCGGGAACGGGTTGCTGATGATCTCCATGATCGGGAGTCCCTTCAAGGTGTGGGCATGTGGGGTCCAGTGACGAGAAAAGTCGCGCTTAGCGATGTTTGCCCTGGTCGGTGCGTGTCAGTGGTCGGTGGGATCATGCGGGAATGCTGGAGGCGGTGAATGCGGCGGTCCTGGTCGCCGAGGCTCAGGTGCTGATCGGCGAGGCTCTGGGATTGCCCGCCGCGGATCTGGATCCGGTCCTGTACCCGCCGGATCCGGTGCGGGGCAGTTCGGGCTGGTTCACGCTCGCGGTGCGTGAGGGCGCGGTGCCGGCGGCGCGGCTGAGCGTGCTGCTGTGGGACGCGAGCACCGGCTGGTATTGCCGCGGGCTAGCCGATCCGTACGGGGTGTGGCGTGAGACCGGGTTGCCGCCGGAATCGGACCCGGTCGACGTGGGCTCATGGTTCGCCGATTTCGTGGCTGGGCCGATACCTGATGTGGAAGATTCGGCCGAGATCTTGTTCTGATTCTGGTTGATTCGGTCGAACAGCGAGCGCGGTTGCGCCGCTGGTGGTTTCATGTGCGGCTGTGCGTGATGAGGGGGCCGTGGAATACGGCCGGTTCGGTGTGCTGTCGCAGACGGATTTGGAGCGGTTCTTTTACCTCGACGATGCCGATCGCAAGCTGATCGCCGAGCGTCGCCGCGACAGCAACCGCCTCGGTTTCGCCCTCCAGCTCGTGACTGTGCGTTACCTTGGCATGTTCTTGCCGGATCCGCTCGATGTCCCGGCCGAGGTGGTCACCTACCTGGCCGAACAGCTCGATATCGCCGACCCGACCTGCGTGAAGTCCTACACCGAACGCAAGCAGACACGCTACGACCATCAGGACGAGATCGTCCGCACCGACGGGCTGACCGAGTTCGCGCAGGTCGAGGGCGAGCTGGTGGCGTGGATCGCTGATCAAGCGTGGATGACCGGCGACGGCCCGAAGGCTCTGACCGCGGGCGCGGTGCGCTGGCTGCGCGAACGCAGTGCCTTGCTTCCGGGCGTGACGACCCTGGAACGGCTCGTCTCCGAGAGCAAGCAGGCCGCTGATCAGCGGCTGTGGACGCATCTGGCCTCCCAGCTCACCGGCCGGGAAGCGGGAATCCTGTTGGGGCTGCTGGAAACCCGCGAGGAGGGCCGCCGCAAGGTGGTTGAGCTGGAACGCCTGCGCAGGGGCGCGTTCACCCCGTCGACGACGGGAATGAAGCACGCGCTGGCACGGGCGCGGGACCTGTATGCGGTGGTCCCGGCGTCGGTCGATATCACCGAGGTGCCGCCGCGCCGGTTGATCGCCCTGGCGGCGCACGGGATCACCGGCAAGACCTCGCATCTACGGCGCTTGAAGTCACAGCGGGAACGGTTGCTTGCGTTATTGACGGCGACAGCGTTCACGTTGCGGGCCAAAGCGGTCGACGACGTGCTCGAACTGTTCGACCTGCTCATGGTCACCGACCTGATGGCCAAGGCCGAACGCCAGTCCAAGGACGAAAAGCTGCGCCGATATCCCCGAGTGACCCGCAACGCCGGGAAGCTCGCCCGCGCCGTGCGGGTACTGCTGGAGATGAGCGAGGCCGACCCGCAGCTGTCCCTGGAACTGGTGTGGGACCTGATCGAGAGCACCGTCTCCAAATCCGAGCTACGCGCGGCGCTGGCCGCGATCGACGAGCTTGTCCCGCAAGCGGATCCGGAGTTCGACGGACAGCGCCTCGAGGAGCTGGCCGGCCGATTCGCCACGGTCCGCTCATTCCTACCCGCGATGATGCGCACCATCGACTTCGGCGCCACCGGCGACGCCGGGCCGGTCCTCAAGGCTATGCACACTCTGGCCGAGCTGATCTCCCCGCAACGGAGCCGTGGGCTCCCGGCCCGCTGGCTCGAAGCCCGCCGTGTCGATCACGACCTGGTGAGCGGCGGCTGGCAGCGACTGGTGTACCCCGCGGAGCGGCCGGAGGAGACGGTGGATCGGGCCGCGTACACGCTGTGTGTGCTCGAACAGTTCCATCGGCATCTGCGCTACCGCAACATTTTCGCCGAGGATTCCTCGAAATGGCGTGACCCGCGCACGCATCTGCTGTCGGGGATGGCGTGGGAGACTGCCCGCGACACCGGCATGAACGCCCTGGGCCTGCCGGACAATCCGCGGCCGATGCTCGGTGAGCTGGCCGCGAGCGTGGATGCCGCATACCGGGAGCTGGCCGCGCGCCTGGGCGACGACACCCCCGCCAGCGTGGATGAGGACGGCAAACTGCACGTGGCGGCGTTGAGCGCGGTGCCGGATCCACCCAGTCTGACCGATCTGCGCCGCCGCGCGGCGGCGATGATTCCGCGGGTCGACCTGCCGGAGCTGGTGTTGGAGGTGATGTCGTGGCTTCCGGAGTTCGGTGAATCCTTCACGCACGTCGCCGGCACCAGTGCCCGCGTCGCCGACCTCGGTGTCTCGGTCGCGGCGGTGTTGTGCTCGCAGGCGATGAATGTCGGTCTGGCGCCGGTGGTTTCACCCGGCGCGGACGCGTTGACACGGGATCGGCTGCGCCACGTCGACCAGCACTATATTCGGGCGGAGACGATGGCTGTGGCGAACACGGTGCTGGTCAACGCCCAAGCGAACGTGCCGTTGGCTCAGCTGTGGGGCGGCGGCTGCGTCGCCAGTGTGGACGGGATGCGGTTCGTCGTGCCCGTCCGGTCCATCCACGCCCGACCCAACCGAAAATATTTTGGACCGAAACGAGGCAGTACCTGGCTGAACATGCTCAACGACCAGGCCGCCGGGCTCAACGCGATGGTCGTGTCGGGTACCCCGCGTGACTCGCTCAACGCCATCGACGTGATCCTGCGCCAACCCGAGGGCAGCAAGGTACCCGACGACATCATTTCCGACGCCGGATCGTATTCCGACATCGTCTTCGGCCTGCTGCATTTGCTGGGCCGCAAGTATCGGCCGCAGCTCAAGCACCTGCCTGATCAGCGATTGTGGCGCATCGACCCGGCCGCCGACTACGGTCCCCTGGACAAGGCCGCACGCGGCCGCATCGACATCGAGAAAGTGTGTTCCCACTGGGAGGACATGTGCCGCGTGGCGGTGTCGATGAACCGCGGTGAGGTCTCCGCGCACGAGGTCACCCGCATGATCTCCCGCGACGGCAACCCCACCAGCCTGGGACAGGCCATCGCCCACTACGGCCGGACCTTCAAGACGCTGCACATTCTGCGGATGGCCGACGACGAACCGTATCGGCGCGAGGCAAAGGCCCAAGCCAACCTCCAAGAAGGCCGTCACGACCTGGGACGCACCATCTTTCACGGCCGCAGGGGCGAGATCACCCGCGCCTACCTCGACGGCATGGAAGACCAGCTCTCCGCGCTCGGCCTGATCTTGAACTGTGTCGTGCTGTGGAATTCGGTGTACCTGGACCGGGCACTGGACGAGCTACGCGCCCAGGACTATCCGGTGCGCGATGAGGACGCCGCCCGCCTCTCGGCGTTCATCCGAAAGCACATTCGCCTGGAAGGCCATTACAGCTTCCATCTGCCCGAACTCGGCGAGGGCCACCGGCCGCTCCGCGATCCGGACGCCCCCGACGAGGACGACTGACCCGGGGGCGCTCCTGGGGCGCGTTCTGCCCGCTGAGCCGCTCGGACACCGGTCTCGGCTGCCCGGTGCGGGACCCCATCCAGCAGGATTCGTGGGTGGTTCAGTGCTGGTGGCTGCGTTCACCGGTGATCACGCGGATGATCCAGTACAGGCCGGCGAGCCCGATGAGCACGAACACGATGTCGTCGAGGGGGTCGGCGATCGGTTCCAGGGCCCGGTCGAGCACGTTGACGTCGGTGACGAACGCGGCCCAGGCGAACGCGCCGATCAGCAGTAATACGAAGGCGATCCAGTCCGGTATCGTGCGTGGCCGCATCGTAGGTTCCCTTCTCGAGATGTGTCGTGATGCACCGGCTGCCGCTCGCGGCGAGCCGGGTCGGTCATGGGCGTCTGGCGACGGGGCAGGCGCCCATGACCGGTGGCGTGGGTGTGTTCGCGCTACCGCGCCGTGGCGGTGAAGTCGTCGAAGCAGGTGTGGGAGTCGGCCTTGGTCCACAGTCCGA
Organism: Nocardia neocaledoniensis; assembly: GCF_029868625.1. GTDB lineage: Bacteria > Actinomycetota > Actinomycetes > Mycobacteriales > Mycobacteriaceae > Nocardia > Nocardia neocaledoniensis_A. Next base: position 12,999 of record NZ_JARWOJ010000300.1, read on the forward strand.
TGCGGCCGCTGCGCAGGCGGTCGTGGCGGGTGTGCACGATCTGGGTGCCGTCGAGGTAGCCGGTCATGGTGTCGCCGGTGATCTCGACGCGCAGTTCCTGCCATTGTCCGGTCGGGACGGGGGTGTTGGCTTCGGCGAGGATCGAGCGGGTGCCGTTGGTGTATTGGTAGAAGTTGACGTTGCCTTCCAGTGCGTTGGCGCGCAGCACGTAGTAGTTGCCGGGGTCGACGCTGCGGAAGATGATTCCGGCGGCTTGGTCCTCGGTGCCGGAGATGGGCAGGAACCGGACGCTGATCGTGGCGTCGGTGTAGTTCGCCGGGCCGAGGGTGAGGGCGGGATATTCGGCGGTGGCGGTCTGGCACAACGCGTTCGGCGGGGTGGGTGTGCCGTCCTGGGCCTGGATCTGCCAGGTCCCGGTGGCGATGTCGGTGCCCTCTGGCAGTGTCGTGTTGTCGTCGAAGCCGATGGTGGTGACCTGGCCGACGGTCGCGGTGGGCCCAGCCGCGGTGGTGGGCTCTGATGCCGGGCCGGTGTCGGAGCAGCCGGTCCCGGCGGTCACCACCCCGACCGTGGCGAGCAGGGTGAGCGCGGTTCGCGCGCGTGTGAGCACGGTTTTACCTCGATACTGGGGTTTATTTCTGCAGGTTGGTGGCGTCGAGTGCGGTGCGCAGTGCCTTGGACAGGCGCACGGCGTCGTCGACGGCCCAGAAGTGCATGTAGAACAATCGGGGGTTGTCGTCGAGGCCGTGGTTGTGGATCTCGACGACCTCGATACCGGCGCTACGCAACGCTTGGACGACCGGCTGGATCTCGGATTCGATCATCGCGAAGTCGCCGTTGATCGCCGCGCGGCCGCCGCCGACGGGCTGGAAGTTGATCGCGGTGGTCAACCCCAGGGCCGCGGGCAGGGTGTGGGTGCCGGCGGTGACGGTTTCCGCGCGCGCGATGCCGTATTTGTATACCCCGCCCTCGCTGGTGCCCTTGCGGCCGAGCGCGGTGTCGATGCCGGCGGTGTCGAGGTCCAGGGGCGGCTGCTCACCCGATGCCGGCGTGGGTGGGCGGATACCGGTCTTGTCCAGCGCGGCTTTGATGGTCTGCGCGAGTTTGGCGGGGTCGCCCATGCCGTGGATGTGGGTCCACCAGATCGGCGGCTCGTGCTGGGGCAGGTGTTTGTGCACCGCGGTCTGGGCCAGGCCACCGGCCTGCAGCGCGTCGGTGACGGCGGGCAGTTCGGCCTCGGTGACCACCAGGTCGCCCATCAGCATGGCCTGGTCGCCGTATTTGGTGAACGCGGCGTACCCGCCCAGCGACAGGCCCGGGTTGATGGTGACGTCGCGGACCTGCACCGACAGATCGGTGCGCGGCAGCCCGACCCGGTAGACGGTATTGGTTTTGTCGAACTTTCCGCTGCGGCCCAGGATCTCGGCGACCGGTGCCCAGTCCGCGTCGGTGGTTTGCGTGGCGGCGGCGTGCTCGGCGGTGCCGCCGTGCTCGGTGGTGGTGGAGTCGGGGGTGTCGGTGTCGTTTCCGCAGGCCGTGATGGCCAGCAGCGGAACGGCGAGCAGGGCGGTCAACGCGGTGCGTATCGTCATCAGCTCGCTCCTCCGGCCCACAGTGTGATCGGCGTGTCCATCGCTGTTCTGCCTCCTGCTCGGTCGCGCGGTGCGGTGTGTGCGGACAGATCTACTCCGTGGTGATGAAGCCACGATGAAGTATGAAGCTGCGATGAAGTATGAAGCTGCGATGAAGCCTGGCATCGGAGGTGGCGGTCGTTGCGGCATGCTGTGAAGGGCGGGAAAGGGCGGTGAGTGATGCGGATACTCGTGGTCGAGGACGAGCCACGGATGGCGCGGCTGTTGCGGCGCGCCTTGACCGAGGAAGGATATGCCGCCGATATCGCCCCCGACGGGGTCGCCGGGTTGGACGCCGCCACCGGCGGTGGCTATGACGCGATCGTGCTGGATGTGATGCTGCCGAAACTGGACGGGTTCACCGTCTGCCGCACGCTGCGTGCCCAGGGCGATGACGTCCCGATTCTGATGCTCACCGCCCGTGGGCAGGTTCGTGACCGGGTGGCCGGGCTCGACGGCGGCGCCGACGACTACCTGACGAAACCGTTCCATCTGGCGGAGTTCTTCGCGCGGCTGCGCGCGCTGCTGCGCCCCCGGCACCCCCAGCCCCCGGCCCCGCGGGGTGGCGGGGTTGCGGGCCCCCCAGGGCCAAAACTCCCGTTGCGCCCACCCCGGGGGGGGTTGGCGGTATGCGACGAGGGGGGTTCGGTACCCGAGCT
>NZ_JARWOJ010000301.1 GCF_029868625.1 Nocardia neocaledoniensis
AGCGGCCAGGTTCGCGAAGTCCGCGGACAGGATGGACGGGGCGATCATCGGCTTCGCCGGGCGGGAGAACGTCGGTGTGGACACAGCGCGCAAGTGTAGCGACCAAATGGTGATTGCCCCGGGGGGATGTGGGTAGCCTGCATAGGGTGACCAATATTTCGGCGGAACAAGGGCTGTTCAGTGCCCCGGTGGAGATTCGCGTAGCAGCTTCGCTCAACCAGCTGCCCATCCTGCGCGGCCTGGCCGAAACCCTGGTCCTGCTCAGCGATTTCACCCTCGACGAGGTCGCCGACGTGCGCCTGGCGGTGGATGAGGTCTGCTCGACGCTGATCGCGATCGCGGCCCCCGATTCGCAGCTGAGCTGCGAATTCCTCGTCGGCGACACCGAACTGCTGGTGCGGGTCGACGGCGTCGCGGGCACGGAGGGCATGCCGGATCAGCGCAGCTTCGGCTGGCATGTGCTGCGCACGCTCAGCGATGAGGTGAGCGCCGACCAACAGGGCTTCGACGCTGCCGTGTCCGGATATCCGACGACGGTCCGCTTCCGTCGGGTCCGGGGGAAGGCGTAGTGCACGGCGAGGACACCACCGAAGAGCACGCGCCCGACCAGGAGAACAGCACCGATACCGACGTCACCACGGAGAACCCGGCCGAACCGGAGAACCCGGTGGACGCCGAGACCGGGGACGCCGAAGCCGAGGAACCGGTATCCGGGTACGACGATGTGAGCGCGCTGTTCGAGCGCCTCGCCGCGACCGAGCCCGGCAGCGCCGAGCACGCGATCGCCAGGGACGCGCTGATCAACCGGTGCATTCCGCTGGCCGATCACATCGCCAGGAAGTTCAGCGGACGCGGCGAACCGTTCGACGATCTGTCGCAGGTGGCGCGGGTCGGCCTGGTGCACGCGGTGGACCGGTTCGATCTGAGCCGTGGCTCGAACTTCCTGTCCTTCGCGGTGCCGACGATCATGGGTGAGGTCCGGCGCTACTTCCGCGACAACACCTGGGCGATGCGGGTGCCGCGGCGGGTCAAGGAGACCCATCTGCGCATCGGCGCCGCGGTCGACCAGCTCTCGCAGCGGCTCGGTCGCTCCCCCACGGCCAAGGAGATCGCGGCCGAACTCGATGTCGACCCCGACGAGGTGACCCAGGCGGTCATCGCGGGCAATGCCTACCAGCCCACCTCGATCGACGCCGCCTCGGTCGGACGCGACAGCGACGCCTCCCTGCTGGACACCCTCGGCGAGGAGGAATCGCAGTTCGACCGGGTCGAGGAGTACATCGCGGTGCGCCCGCTGCTCGCGGGCCTGCCCGAGCGTGAACGGCGCATCCTGACCATGCGGTTCTTCGAGTCCATGACGCAGACCCAGATCGCGTCCCAGCTCGGCATCTCGCAGATGCACGTCTCGCGCATCCTCGCGAAAACCCTTGCGCGTCTGCGCGAATTGTCCGAACGGGACTGACGGCCGCGCCTCGGGACAACGGCGTCCCTACGCGCCCTGCCGCTCCCGCCGCAACCGGGCCGGTGCCCGCATCCACCACGCCGCGTCGACGAGTTCGGCCAGCTGATCGGGGTCGACGACCGCGAGATCGATCAGGATGAACGGATGCCCGTCGTAGTGCGGGGTCGTGTAGAACGCCGGATCGCCGGAGGCCAGCAGGGCTTCCTTCTCCGGGATCTCACACAGCAGCGCCAGGCCACCTTCGGCCTCGTCGCGCAGTCGCGCGAACCCCTTACCGCCGACTTTCAGCCCGGGCGAGCGCCACCAGGTGCCCTCTTCGACCCCGGGCAGCGCCGTCGCCACGCCCACCACCTGTTCCCACGTCATCGCCATGGGTCGATTCTGCGCCCGCGTATCGCCCGGCGCTTGGACGAATGTCACGCAAATATGTCGGAAAAAGTTGACATGTCGGAAACATCCGACGCATAGTGATGGGCGTGGGAGAAGTCGATGTCTTCAGCGCCCTGGCGAACCCCGTGCGCCGTCACCTGCTCGAGGCGCTGCGGGACGGCCCGCGCGCGGCGGGCGACCTGGCCGGTCGATTCGAGCTGAGCAGGCCCGCCGTGTCCGAGCATCTGGCGGTGCTGCGCAATGCCGGATTGGTGCGGGAGGAGCCGCGCGGTCGGCACCGCTACTACCACCTCGACGCGAATCCGCTCGCCGAGGTCGGCGAGTGGCTGCACCCGTTCGAGCACTACTGGCGCGCCCGGTTGGGCGCACTGCGCGACCTACTCGACGAGGAGAATCCATGACGACGACCGAACCGACCGTCATCCGCTGCGACCAGTTCCTCGGGCATCCGCCCGCGATCGTGTGGCGGGCATTGAGCGAGCCCGAGTTGCACGCTAAATGGTGGGCGGCCGGTGACGTCCGCCCCGTGGTGGGCCACCGGTTCACCCTGGACATGGGGAAATGGGGCGCCCAGGAGTGCGAGGTGCTCGCGGTCGAACCGGAGCGGCTGCTGCGCTACAGCTTCGCGCCCGGCTCGCTGGACACCACCATCACCTGGGAACTGCGTCCCGAGGGCACCGGCACCCGGTTGCTGCTCGAACACGCAGGCTTCGATCTCGATTCGCCGCTGGGGAAGGCGGCGTTCGAGGGGATGGGGCGCGGCTGGCCGGGGCTGCTGCGCCGGATCGACACCGCGCTCACGGAGGCCTGAGGTCGGGGGGCCGCGGCGGGGGGGGGGGGCCGGGTGGG
>NZ_JARWOJ010000302.1 GCF_029868625.1 Nocardia neocaledoniensis
CCGCGTCCAGGTCGGGATAGGCGCGGCGCAGACCGGCGACGAAGGCGGCGGGAAACCCGGCGAACCACCCACCGTTGAGCCGCACGAAGGCCGCGGCCGGATCCCCCACCGGCGCTCCGGCCACCCCCCCGACGAAGTTCAGCACCCGCGCCGACACCGCCGCCAGTTACCCCCCCCCCCCCCTCGCCACAGCCCCCCCCGCCCGGGGGGCGGGGCCCCCCCCCCCCCCCCCCCCCGGGCCCGGTAGCCCGTGTCCAGGTGATCGTCGAGGACCGCGTCCAGGTCGGGATAGGCGCGGCGCAGACCGGCGACGAAGGCGGCGGGAAACCCGGCGAACCACCCACCGTTGAGCCGCACGAAGGCCGCGGCCGGATCCCCGACCGGCGATCCGGCCACCGCCCCGACGATGTTCAGCTCCGGCGCGTACTCGGCCGCCAGTTCCGCCGCCCACGCCGTCGCCAGTCCCCCGCCCGAATACCCCCACAGCGCGACCGGATTCGCGGGGCCGAGGCCGAGCGGCGCGAAGCCCGACGCCGCCCTGATCCCGTCGAGCGCCCGGTATCCCGGCTCGCGCGCCGCGCCGAACCGGCCACCGAGGCCCTCGTGGTCGGGCACCGACACCGCCCAGCCCTGCCGCAGCGCCATCGCGATGATCGGCAATTCCAGCGGCGCGATCGAGCCCACCGTCCGCGCGCCGCGGCGCAGCGCGTAGGACGGAAAGCATTGGGGCGCCACGGCATCGATGGCGCACTGGAACGACACCAGCGGCCGGGACTCGAGCGGATCGGCGTCCCACGGCAGCAGCACCGTGGTGACCGAGACCTCCGGCTCACCATCCAGATCACAGGTGCGGTAGAGCAGCTGCCATGCGGAGATCCGCTGTGGCACGAGGCCGAACAGCGCGATCTCCACCGAGCGGGTGCGCACCACCGTGCCAGGGGCGAGCCCGGCGAGGTCGGGCGGGGCGAGGTAGAACGGGTCGTCGGGCGGGAGCAGCGGCGCGAGACTCCACTGCGTCAGCGCCGGGGCGGCGAGGGTCATAGGCTGCCGCCACCGCCGAAGAACCACGGGTTGAACGTGCACGCCACGGCGGAGCCGCCTTCCGGGTCGAGGGCGCGCAGCGCGAGCGAGGCCGCGCGCGGGGAGTACATCATGGTCAGGTGGTCGGAGACGTCCTGTTCACAGCCGTCCTGGAGGGTGATGTTGTCGACGGTCGCGTCGGGCCCGGCCCGCAGGAAGGTCAGGTCGAGTGGGTTCATCACCTCGTCGTAGCGGGAGCCGACGACGGTGTAGGCGACACCGGGCACGGTGTCGCCTCCGGCGTTGAGAGTGGCGTAGAACGGGGAGCCCACCGCCTGTTCGATATTGGCGACCCCGACGATCGGCCGGTAGAAGCCGAGGATGTCGATGCCCGCGTTGTTGATCAGCCTGCCCAGGGTGGCGATGCCCATCAGCGAGGTGCCGTGATGGGTGGCGCCGAAGGTGACCAGCTTGCCGACCTTGCCCTGTCCGCCCTCGAACTTGAGGTAGTGGTTGGCGATGGTGCCGCCCTGGGAGTGGCCGACGATGTCGACCTGCTCGGCGCCGGTCGCGGCGCGGACCCGGTCGACGAACGCGGCGACCTGGCGCGAGGAGTCGGCCATCGGGCCGACCCCGTGGCGGCCGGGCAGCACCGCGCCGAGCCCACCGCCCTCGAGCAGCCCGGACTTGCCGAAGTTCAGCGTGAACACACAGTGCCCGGCCTTCGCCAGGCGCGGGGAGAGATAGGAGAAGGTGTCGTAGGCGTTGAGCCAGGTGCCGTGCAGCAGCACGACCGGGCGCGGATGCTCGGCGGTGGGCTTGCAGGTCCAGCGGTTGGCGCCGGGCGGTGCGGCGTCGGGATGGAGCAGGCCGTAGGCGAAAGCCGGGAGGTAGGCCGACATCTCGGGCCCTTCGCCGACCGCGTCGGAGGACCGGCTGCCCGCCGAACCCGAGCTGCTGCCCGAGGCGCTGCCGGTGTCGGCGACCGCGGTGGGGCGGCGGCCGTCCGGCGTCGCGGTGACAGTCGCGTCGAGGTAGGCGGCCAGCGACTCGACGGTGGGTTCGAGCGTGGACTCCGCGACGGCGGGACCGCTGCCGAGGACCGACGCCGCGGACAGGCTCGCGGCGATGCCGAGGCCGCACAGGGCGCGGCGGAGAGGATGCGTCGTTGCAATCATGAATTCACTTCCGTAGAACCGCGTCGACGAGCGGTGGCTCGGACGCGCTCTGCGAATCTATGACCGGCGCCACAGTGCTGTCACTGCACCGTGGACCGAGAAAACGCGGGATCAGTTGGCGCGGGCGCCAAGTTCTGTCCGTTCTCGATGGGACCGGCCCACATCGCCCTGTTCTCGGACACAATCGGGTCATGCTCGCCGAACACCGCGTTTCCGCACCACCCGCGCTGACCACTCGCCTGCTGTCCCACTGGCCCCAGATCGCCGAACGCATGCTCGCCGACGGACTCGGCGCCACCGCGCCCGCGGACCTGCCGCCCGGCCACTTCACCGCGGAGGTGCTGCCCACCATCTACGCGTGTGGACGGGCGGTGCTGGAGGCGATCGCGGCCGACCGCGAATTCACCCAGGCCGAGGTCGCGGCCTTCGTCGCGCCGGTGGCCGAGCGGCACGCCGAGGACCGGCTGCCGCTGCCGATGCTGATGGGTGCCATCCACGGTTCGGCGCAGTCGGTGCTGGCCGAGGCGTTCGCACTGTCGGAACCCGACGAGTTCGCGGAGATGGGCCTGGTCGGCATGCGGCTGCTGGAGTTGTTGCGCCACATCAACATGACCGTCGTGGAGACCTACATCGAGGTCGAGCAGTCGATCTATCACGCCGAGCGCGAAGCCAGGCGGGAACTGTGTTCGGCCCTGGTGCGCGGGCTGCCCGCCGAGGAACTCGCCGCGCGCGCCGACACCGTCCTCGCCGAGCACTACACGGTGCTGGCGATCCATGTCAGCGAACCGGCGCGGACCGGCAGCGCCGCCAATCTGGTGACCCGGCGCCGGATCCGGGTGCTGCAACGCGCACTCGACGAACTCACCGGCACCACCACCCCGGCCACCTTCGACGGTGCGAGCGGAATCGCGTTGCTGAGTCACAGTTCCGAGGACGACGTCGTCGACGCGCGGCGCTTCGACGACCTCGCGACCCGCCTCGCGGAACACTTCGGCGTCCCGGTGTACCTGGCCGAATTCTCCTGCGTCGCACGCGAAACCATCCCCACCGCGGCGAAGGACGCGCTCGAGCTGACCGAGCTGGCGCGGCTGCGTGGGCGGCCGGGTGGCTGCTACCGCCTCGACGACCTGCTGCTCGAATACCAGCTCACCCGACCCGGCCCGGCACGAGAACGGTTGGCGCAGCGGGTGGTCCCGCTGCTCGGCAGTCCGCACCTGATCGAGGCACTGGAGGCGCACCTGCGCCACGGCGCCGACCGCAAGACGGCCTCGCGGCGAATTCACGTGCACCCCAACACGTTCACTTATCGGCTGCGGCGGATCGCCGAACTCACCGGGCTCGACCCGGCCGATCCGAAGGACTCGCGGATGCTGGCCGCGGCGCTCACCGTGCACCGGCTCGACTCGGCGGCCGGGCCGGACGACCAGGGCTAGCGCGTCAGCCGCTCGGCCACCGCGCCGAGGCCGTCGGCGATCGCGGCGCGCTGGGCCGGGTCGAGCACGTCGAGGAACACCCGGCGCACCACGTCGACGTGGCCGGGCGCGACGGCGGCGAGGCGGTCCCGGCCCGCGTCGGTCAGTACCGCGTTGACGCCGCGGACGTCGGCGTCGTCGTCGACCCGGCGCACCAGCCCGGCCCGCTCGAGCTTGCCGACCTGATAGGTGAGGCCGCTCTTGGAGGTGTAGAGGGCGGCGGCGAGGTCGGTCATCCGCATCGCCGAGCCGGGCGCTTCGGCGAGCCGGACCAGCACCTCGTACTGGGTGTGGCTGAGTCCTTCCTCCTTCAGGTGCTGGTCCACCGCGCGGTCGACCAGCGCGCCCGCGGCCAGGAACCCCATCCACGTCCGCATCTCCTCGGCATCGAGCCACCTCGGTTCTCCCATGCGCTGCACCCTAATCATCGCGGGTGGAATAGCCGCTCATCCGTTATCGTTCAAATTTGAACAACTACTGTTCACGCGAACCGAAGGAGCAGACCGTGACGACGATGCCGGTGCTCTACCTCTCCCACGGCGCCCCGCCGCTGATCGACCACGCCACCTGGCCCGCCGAACTGGCCGCCTGGGCGGCCGAGTTGCCACGGCCGCGCGCGATCCTGATCGTCTCCGCGCACTGGGAGTCCGCGCCGATCACCCTCGGTGCGACCAGCACCGTGCCGCTGGTCTACGACTTCTCCGGCTTCGCTCCCCACTACTACGAGCAGCGCTACCCCGCGCCCGGCGCGCCCGACCTGGCCGCCAGGGTGCGCGCCCTGCTCGGCGGTGCGGTCGCCGACGCCCCGGAACGCGGCCTCGACCACGGCGCGTACGTGCCGCTCAGCCAGATGTTCGCGGCCGCCGACATCCCGGTGCTGCAACTGTCGATCCCTACACTGGATCCGCAGGACCTGATGAAGTTCGGCCGCTCACTCGCCCCGCTGCGCGCCGAGGGCGTCCTCATCGTCGGCAGCGGGTTCTTCACCCACAACCTGCGTGCGATCACCGCCGACGACCACACCGTCCACTCGTTCACCGCCGAGTTCGACGACTGGGGCCGACAGGCGATCGACGACCGCGACGTCGACGCGCTGCTCGACTTCGAGCACACCGCCCCCGCGGCGCGGCTGGCCCACCCGCGCACCGAGCACTTCGCTCCCCTGTTCCTCACCCTCGGCGCGGGCGCCGATGACCTCGACTCCCTGCGCACCGTCATCGACGGCTACTGGTTCGGGATGGCACGACGCTCGGTTCAGATCGGCTGACCGGGACCAACGAAAGGAATCACCATGACGACTACGACGACGACCACCCCCACCGACGCGGGTCTGCTGGTCCTGCGCGTCGGCGTCGGCGCGACCATGGCCGCGCACGGCACGCAGAAACTGTTCGGCTGGTTCGACGGCGGCGGCCTCGACGGAACCGATCGCTTCTTCACCGCCAGCGGCTATCCGGCGGGCAAGTTCTTCCCCGTACTCGCCGCGCTGAGCGAGACCCTCGGCGGTATCGGACTCATCCTCGGACTGCTCACCCCCCTGGCCGCGGCGGCCGTCCTGGGCACCATGCTCAACGCGATCTCGGTGAAATGGGGCGGGTTCTTCGCGCCGAAGGGTATCGAATACGAGACGATTCTCGCGGTGGCCGCGGCGAGCCTGGCCCTCACCGGCGCAGGCGGTTTCGCGCTCGACCGCTTCATCCCCGGCCTCCGCGACTACAAGCTCGCCTACGGCATCGGCGCTATTGTCCTGGCCTTTGTCGCGGCCGGTGTGACGCTGCTCATCCGTAATTGAAAAGACAACGAAAAAACCCGCTATTCGACGTGTGCTTCGAATAGCGGGTTATTCGTTTCCCGACAAAGGAAAGTCTTACATCAGCGCGCTTTACAGGTAGGCGCTGCAGGTCGGCCAGGCGCCGGGACCCTGGGCCGCCAGCACGTTCTCGGCGACGCGGATCTGCTCCTCGCGGCTGGCGTTGTCGGCGGTGCCGGTGCCACCGTAGGCCTCCCAGGTGCTCTGCGAGAACTGCAGGCCGCCGTAGTAGCCGTTACCGGTGTTGATGTTCCAGTTGCCGCTGCTCTCGCACTGCGCCACGGCGTCCCAGTTGTTCGCGGAGGCGGTCGCGGTGGTCAGACCGGCCGGAACGGCGATCATCGCGCCGGCGACAGCGGCGAAACCGAGGGTACGGGTGAACTTGCGGTTGAAAGACATACGCTTTTCCTGCCTGCGCCCACCGGCACGGGAATCGAATCTTCCGCGTCCCTGCCCCTCAGGAATGTCGGGGATCCTCGAATCACGGGGCAGGCTTTCCGGTGTTCTGCGATTCGATTCGGCTCGGGTTGTTGTTCAAGCCGTGACCGAATGTAGCCGGAATGCCAGCCGAGATCACGTCATGATCACGAGCCGTTCTGTATCGACCATTGTCCAAAAGAACACTGTTCCGTGCAGGTCTGCCGTTATAAATCCGTAATGACATCGATGTCGTTACACCCTCGTGATGTGACCGGTATCACCGCGATATAGAGACCCCGGTCACGTTTCGTTCCCGGCAAATCCGGCAACCCGCGCCCGTGTAACGCCGCGGCGGGGTCGGGGAACGGTGCGTGCATGGCAGAGAAGGAGACAACCATGGCACCGCGTCGTACCCGCCGGATCGTGCTGAGCCTGCTCGCGATGGGGCTGGTGGCCGCCGTCGCGGTCGGGCTGTACCTGTTCCAGCCGTGGCGGCTGTTCACCACGACGACCGTCGACGAGGCCCCGGTCGCGACCGCCGTCGACGGCGGACCCGCGCCCCTGCTCGTGACCGGCCGATTCGTGTCGCACGAGCACGAGACGTCCGGTTCAGCGCAGATCCAGCGCACGCCCGAGGGCACCCTGGTGCTGCGGATCAGCGATCTGCGCACGTCCGACGGGCCCGCGTTGCGGGTGTGGCTGACCGATCAGCCGGTGATCGCCGACGACTGGCACAACTTCGACGACGGCGAGCACGTGGATCTGGGCGCGCTCAAGGGCAACGAGGGCAATCAGAACTACGAACTGCCCGCCGGCACGGATCTGTCGACGCTGAAGTCGGTGAGCATCTGGTGCGCGCGCTTCCACGTGTCCTTCGGCGCGGCCACCCTCACCCCGGCCTGACCGGGGTCTCAGTCGCGGTCGTGCCAGTCACGGAACGCGGTGAGCAGCGTGGCACGTGCCTGCCCGGAGAGCCGATCGGGGTCGAGGGCGCCCACGTCATCGATCGTCCGGCGGAATTGGTCGAGATAGATCTCGCAGCCCTCGCACACGGCGAGGTGGTCACGGAAGCGCCGCTCGGTCTCCGCGTCGAGGGCGCCGTCGAGGAACCGGGTGACCAGCTCGACGAATTCGTCGCAGTCCATGCGCACAGCTCCTCTCGTTCGCTCGGCGAAGCATATCCGTGACGTCCTACAGAGCCCGGCGACCGCCGAATCGTTACAGCCGGTCAGGCCAGCAGACGCCGCTCGGTCGCCACCGCCACCGCGGCGGCCCTGGTGTCGACGCCGAGCTTGTCGTAGATGCGGCCGAGGTGCGTCTTCACCGTCGCCTCGCTGATGTGCAGGGCCTTGGCGATCTCGCGGTTGCCCAGGCCCTGGGCCAGCTGGCCGAGGATGTCGCGTTCCCTGGCGGTGAGCGTCGGGCCGGGATTGCGCATCTTGGCCATCACCTTGGCCGCGACCGGCGCCGACAGCGTGGTCTGCCCGCTCGCGGCGGCGTGGATCGCGGCGAACAGTTCCTCGGGGCGCTCGGCCTTGAGCAGGTAGCCGGTGGCGCCCGCCTCGATGGCCCTGGTGATGTCGGCGTCGGTGTCGTAGGTGGTGAGGACGAGGACGTGCGGCGCCGGGGCGGGCTGGGCGGTGATCCGCCGGGTCGCCTCGACACCGTCCATGTCCGCGCCGAGTTGCAGATCCATCAGCACCACATCCGGGCGCAGGCTCGCGGCGAGCGCGACCGCGGCCGGACCGTCGGCGGCCTCCCCGATCACCTCGATATCAGGCGCGCTCGACAGCAGCGCCCGCAGTCCGGCGCGGACGACGGCGTGATCGTCGCAGATCAACAGGCGCACGGGGGGATTCACAAGTGCCGATGCTAGCGCGGCGGGTGCCCACGGCTCGCCGTCGCCGCCCGGCGACCCCACCGCGGGCTCGGGTCGGTCCGCGCCCGGTCAGCCCGCGACCAGCGGGATCGCGACGGACAGGACGGTGCCGTCACCCGGGGCCGATTCGATCGCCCAGGTACCGCCGAGCTGACCGACCCGCGCGCGGATGGCCCGCAGCCCGTGTCCGCGATGTTCGGCCGGGTCGGCCAGGTCATCGGGGTCGAAGCCACGACCGTCGTCGGCGACGTCGAGCACGATCTGGTCATCGAGGCTGGTCAGCGTGATGGTCGCGGTCGAGGCGGCCGCGTGCTCGCGCACATTGGCCAGGGCGCCCTGCGCGATGCGCAGCAGGGTGGCCTCGACCCGCTGCGGCAGCGGGCCCGGTGTGCCTTCGATATGACAGCGCACCGTCAAGGCGTCGGTGGTCTCCCGCTCGGCCAACGCACTCAGCGCGGCGGCCAGCGAACCGCCCGCCGCGAGGTCGGCGGGCGCCAGGTCGTGGACGAACCGGCGAGCCTCGGCCAGATCGCGCTCGGCGATCGTGGCGGCTGAGCGCAGATGGGTGTGCGCGAGATCGGGATCGCTGTCCCACACCAGGTCGGCGGCCTGCAGCAGCATCCGCTGACTCGACAATCCCTGGGCGAGGGTGTCGTGGATTTCCATGGCCAGGCGCTGACGTTCGGCCAGTGTCCCTTCCCGGCGTTCGGTGGCGGCCAGTTCCCGCCGGGTCCGGACGAGGTCGTCGATGAGCGCGGCCTGGCGCTCGGCCTGGCGGCGCATGCCGACGAACAGGGCCGTCGTCACCGCGGCCACCGCGGGTGGGGCGAGCACCAGGTTCGGGTCGAGCCAGCCGGCGATGCGGACCTGGCTCGTCACCACCAGCGCGGTGAGCACGACGACCATGATCACCGCGACCCGCTCCGACAGAATCCGCAGACCGGTGTACACCAGCGGCACCGCGCACCAGGCGAAACTCGGAGCCAGGACCACCAGCACCGACCAGGTGAGCACCAGCGACGCGAACCACACCAGGCGCCCCGACTGCCGCAACTCGCTCAGCGCGTACAGCACCGCGATCGTCACGGACAGGATGACGATCATCGGCGTCGACCTGGTCTCGCTGTGCCGGATCAGCCAGCGCATCAGCGACGCGGCGAGCAGCACGTAGAAGGCACTGTGCACGATGACCGCGAGCAGGCGCGTGTCGTCGCGCTCCTGTCCGGCCGGCTGTGCCATCGCCGCTCCCCTCGTGTCGTCGCGATCTGGGCGAACTTCCATTCTCGCCCCCGGCCGCCGGGTCGGGGTCATCCGATCGGTTGACCCGGGTGTCGACCGATCCGGCCGCGGAGTACAGCCACTACGCCGATCCGCCGCGCCCGCCGGACGAACAGGATGGATATCAACAGGCCACGGCGACCGCCGGACCGGCCGAGATCCACACAGGAGCAGCCATGAGCAAGTCCACCACCCGCAACCGCCTCATCATCGCCGGCGCGACCGCCGGTGTCGTCGCCGCCGGTGTGGTCGGTGTCGTGACCGTGCAGGCCCAGGACCAGGATCCGGCCACCCGCACCCCCGTCGTGGCCAACGCCGCCGACGCCAACCTGACCCAGTCGACCCACCTGTCGATCGCGGCCGCCACCAAGGCCGCGCAGACCGCGCTCGACGCGGCGGCCAAGGAGAACCAGCGGGTGAGCGTCGCGGTCGTCGACCGCAACGGCAATGTCATCGTCACCCTGCGCGGCGACGGCGCGGGCCCGCAGTCCTACGACGCCGCCCAGCAGAAGGCCTTCACCGCCGTCTCCTGGAACGCGCCGACCACCGAGCTGGCCAAGCGCCTCGAGTCCGCCCCCCACCTCGCCGACATCGACGGCACCCTCTTCCTCGGCGGCGGCGCCCCGGTCAAGGCGAACAACGCCCCGATCGCGGGCATCGGCGTGGCGGGCGCCCCCAGCGGCGACCTGGACGAGAAGTTCGCCCAGGCCGGCGTGGCCGCCCTCGGCAAGTAACCCCTGGAACGACGCCGAGCCACCGGGAAGATCTGCTCCCGGTGGCTCGGTGGTGTGTCAGCCCGGATTACTTCCAGGGCAGGCAGCCCGCGGCGCGCAGGCGGGTCGCGAGGCCGGTGTCGACGCTGCTGCTCGATCCGGACGCGGAGCCGGTCGTGGCGCCGGTGAACGCGGCGGCGAGTTCGCCACCGAGCCCGGCGCCGATGGAGCACCCGAGCACATTGAGGTCGATGGTGATGACCTCGTTCGGCTCGGCGGGGTTGTCGGCGGCGGCTGGTCCGGCGAGGCAGGCGAGGGCGGCGGCGACGCCGACCGCGACGGCACCGACTGTGACAGAACGCATGTTTCTCCTGGCGATTGATTCGACGAGGTTCCGGCGCCGATCAGCCGTGGACGACCGTCGGCACCGCGGCAGTGCGGCCCGACCGATCACAGCGGGGCAACTCCCCTGACCTGACTACCCACCCGCCCCGGTGTCGAAAACCCGAACGTTCGCCCTGCCGGGAGGCGGCTATTTCGGCTCGCGGCGGGCCCGCGCACGGCGTTTGCCCTCGTGCATCGCCTGCACCCGGGCCACCGGAATGGTGTGCCCTTCCTCGACCAGGTCGGTGGGAAGCTGTTGTGGTTCAGGCATTTCCGACTGCCAGGGGTCGTCCGCTCCGAGGATTTCCTGGACGGTGCGCAGGGTGAAGTCGGCCGGTGTCACGTCGTCCAGGTCGGTCCAGCGCAGCGGAAACGACACCGTGACGCCCGGACGGATCCGCGGACTGTAGGCCGCGGCAACGGTGGCACCGCCCGCCCGAGTGGCGTCGAGGAAGACCTTGCCGTGCCGGTCCTCCCGGATGAACGCCGTGGTCCCCACCGTCGGGTCGATCCGCTCGGCCCGCGCCGCGACCGCCCGCGTCGCCGCGGCCGCGTCCTCCACATCGACCCCCGGCGCGAGCGGAACGAACACGTGCAGCCCCTTGGAACCGCTCGTCTTCACCGCGCCGGCCAGACCGTCCGCCGCCAGGGCAGCCCGGATCAGCCGCGCCCCCGCGACCGCGTCGGCGAAGGTCTGACCGGGTGAGGGATCGAGATCGAGCACCAGATGGGTGGGTTCGGGCGCGGAATCTGCGAGGAACAGGGTCGGGTGGTATTCGACCGCGCGCTGATTGCCGAACCAGATCAGCGTGCGCAGGTCGTCACCCAGCGCGTAGGTGATCTCGCGCCGCGAACTCTCCGCCCACACGGTCGTCCGCGCCACCCACTCCGGCGTGTACTTGGGCAGATTCTTCTGCATGAACGGTTCCTGCCCCGGCCGCACCCGCACCACCGACAGCGGCCGACCGCGGAGCACCCGCAGCAACCGTTCCCCGGCGAACTCCAGGTAGTCGATCAAGTCCCGCTTGGTCGCCTCAGCTCCGTCGAACAACGGCTGATCGAGATTGGACAGTTCGACCCCGTGACGCAGCTCGCCTCCAGCCATCGCTCTACAGTCCCCGGCCACCGCCCCGGCGTCAACCATCTGACGCGCGGACGGTCAGTAGTACGGCCCCATCGGCGGCAGGTCACGAAGTGGATCGTGAAGCGGAGCGGGGGCGGGCGGTGGCGTCCGCGCTCGGTCGGCGAGCGCGGGCAGCCCGATCGCCACCGTGACGATCAGGGCCGCGAGGACGAAGTTCACGAAGCCACCGATCTGCAGCGTGAGTTCCAGCCCCGTGCTGAACCAGCTCAGCAACCACAACTTCAGCGCGGCGACCGCGACCGTCAGCAGGACGGTCACGAACGGCACCGTCAGTTCGAGACTCATCATGAGGAACAGCCCGACGAGGACGACGAGCGTGAGCAGCTGCCGCGCGAACGGACCCTGCTCCAGCCGGACACCGTCGAGCACGGCCACCGCGAGGCCGAAGCCACCCAGCGCGAGCCCGTACGCCACCAGCAACCGCACCGCCCGCCTGCCTCGGCTGCGCCCGACCGACAAGTCGAGCAGCGATTCCGCGGTCCCGGAGATCGCGGCGATCACCAGCGCCGCGACGAGAGTCGGCCACAGACCCGAAAGCAGCACCGGCACACCGGCCTTCGCACCGAGCCAGGCGGCCGCCCACAGCGCCGCGGGCAGCACGACCACGGTGACCACGACGCGCACGACCATCCCCGCGACACCGAGCCACATCGCCCGCCGCGCCGGAGCGAAGAACTCCCGGTCCGAGGCGTAGAGAGCGGGCTCCGCCGCCATCGCCCGCATGTTCCGGTCCCCCGCGCCGCGCAGCCACCGGTCGACCGGCATCGGCACCACCGTCGTCGCCATGATCAGTACGGCGGCGATCCCGGCGACCGCGAGCGCCTGCCCGCCCGCCGAACCGTGCAGCCGGAAGTCCGGCACCAGCAGCACAGCGACCCACACCCCGGCCACCACAGCGAGGAACCGGCGCGCCCAGTGCCAGCCGAGCGCCGCACGGGCCCGGCGGTCCGACTCGTTTCCCCGCATGAGGCCTCCCCCGAGGATCAGGAATCACTCATGAATACCACGGGCGGAGAGACCTTTTCGGCGCTTTCGGGGTCACTACCGACGCACGCCGCGGATCGCCTTCGCGGGCATCGGCACAGCGCCGGTACTCGGTGGCCGCCGCGGTCACCGAGTACCGGGGGGGCGGCCGGGGGGCGCCCCCCCCACCAGCGGGCGAGCATCTTCGACGCCGTGGTGCCAGAACTTTGCGGTCGGGTCCAAATCGCCGGATGCGGTGACCGTGATCTTCCTCGGCTGAGCGGGGAGCCCCTTCGCGACTCTAACGGCCTGACGGGACTCGCTTTTGA
>NZ_JARWOJ010000303.1 GCF_029868625.1 Nocardia neocaledoniensis
GTCATCGGCGTCCCGGACGAGCTCAAGGGCCATCTTCCGCTGGCCTATGTCGTGCTCAAGCAGGGCGTCGAGGTCGACCCGGAGCAGTTGCGCGAGGAACTGGCCGAACGCGTGCGCGCCCAGATCGGCGCCATCGCGACCCTGCACAGCGCGATCATCGTCACCGGGCTGCCGAAGACCCGTTCCGGCAAGATCCTGCGCAAGACCATCCGTCAGCTCACCGCGGGCGAGCACGTGGAAGTTCCGGCCACCATCGAGGACCCGGCCGTGCTCACCGCCCTGGCCGACCGCATCCTGGCCAATCCCCCGCTCGGCGCTTCCGCTCCGCCCGGGCAGGAGGCGGGCGAGCGTGACGGTGACCCGGTGGCGCCGACGCCCTGACGCTGCCGGGCGGCGCGGCGAAATACCATGGCGTCCGTGACCGAACGCGCCGCCGCCACCGTCCTCGTCGTCGACGACGACCCCGATGTCCTCGCCTCGGTCGAACGCGGGCTGCGACTGTCCGGCTTCCAGGTGCTGGTGGCCCGCGACGGGGCCGCGGCGCTGCGCTCGGTGTCCGAGCACTCCCCCGACGCGGTGGTGCTCGACATGAACATGCCGGTGCTCGACGGCGCCGGGGTCGTGACGGCCTTGCGCGCGATGGGCAACGACGTGCCGGTCTGCGTGCTCAGCGCCCGGTCCTCGGTGGACGACCGGATCGCCGGCCTGGAGTCCGGCGCCGACGATTACCTGGTGAAACCGTTCGAGCTGGCCGAGCTGGTGGCCAGGATCCGCGCGCTGCTGCGTCGACGCACCGACACCACGGAGCCGGTGGCGCCCGGCACGATCACCGTCGGCCCGTTGCAGATCGATGTGGCCGGGTATCGCGCGCTGCTGCACGGCCGGGAAATCGAGCTCACCAAACGCGAATTCGAATTGCTCTCGACGCTCGCAAGGAATGCGGGTGTCGTGCTGACCAGGGAGCGGCTGCTCGAATTGGTGTGGGGTTACGACTTCGTCGCCGATACGAATGTCGTCGACGTGTTCGTGGGATATCTGCGCCGCAAACTCGAAATAGATGACACGCCAAGGATTCTGCACACCATCCGGGGCGTCGGGTTTGTGCTCCGGGAACCCAAATGAGTACCGAGCCTTCATCGAAAGTTCATCGGAGACAATCATTTTCGTTGCGCTCCCGAGTGGCGGGCGCGGCCGCCGCGGGCGCCGTCATCATCGTGACGATCGCCGCGTTCGTCGGATTCCAGGCAATCGAACGCAACAATGTGACCCAGACCGATCAGCAGCTCGAGATCGCGTCCCGCATCGTGTTGATCGAACCGGTGCTCGCGACGGGATTCGTCAACCTGACCGGGCTGCAGAACACCATGGCGCTCACCGTGCGCGACAACGGCCAGGTGACCGCGTCGAGTTCCACCCAGCTGCCGGATCTACCACCCGGCTCGCAGACCGTCGTGGTGAACGACCAGCCCTACCGCGTGCTCACCTCCACCGAGAACCAGCCTGCTGGACGCACCGTCTCCCTCGCCATCCCGACCACCGAGGCCGCCAAGGCCACCGCCGACCAGCAGCGCTGGGTGCTCGCCGGTGCGGCGATCGCCGTTGCGGCCGCGGCGGCGCTGGGCTGGCTGCTCGCCGGGCGGGCCGTGCGCCCGATCGTGAAGCTCACCGAGCAGGTCTCGGCGCGCAGCGGGTTCGGCGACCCGACCACCTCGGCCCAGCCGGTCGACGGCTCTGGCGTCGACGAGGCCGTGAAACTGGCCGACGCGGTGAACACCATGCTGGGCCGCGTCGACGAGGCACAGGCGGAGACGGCCGCCGCGCTGGAGACGGCCCGCGACTTCGCCGCCGTGTCGGCCCATGAGCTGCGCACCCCGCTGACCGCGATCCGCACCGATCTCGAGGTCCTGCGCACGCTCGACCTGACCGAGGCCCAGCGCCGCGAGATCCTCGACGACCTCGCCCGCAACGAGACCAGGATCGAGACCACCCTCACCGCGCTCGAGCGCCTGGCCCGCGGCGACCTCACCGCCGAGGCCGATCACGTACCCACCGATGTGGCCGACCTCTGCGATCAGGCCGCGCACGACGCGATGCGGCACTATCCGGGGCTCTCGGTCCGCATCGACACCGACGCCGAACTCATCACCCTCGGCCTGCCCGCCGGGCTGCGGCTGGCCGTCGACAACGCGCTGACCAACTCGGTCAAGCACGGCGGCGCGACCCGCGCGGTCGTCTCGGCGCACCGCACCGGCACGGACCGCATCGTCATCGCCGTCGACGACAACGGTTCCGGGGTGCCGCCCGCCGAGCGCGAGGCCGTGTTCGCCCGCTTCGCCCGTGGCGTCAACGCCAGCGAGGGCGGCTCGGGCCTCGGCCTCGCGCTGGTCGCCCAGCAGGCCCAGTTACACGGCGGCAGCGCCCGTTTCGAGACCAGCGGGCTCGGCGGGGCCCGGCTGGTACTCGATCTGCCGATCCGCCGGACAACGAAAAACCCCGCCTCCGAAGCGGAGACGGGGCAGTTCGGCTAACGCTCAGCGTCAGGGCAGGACCTGCGGCACCGACTCCGGGATCACCAGGCCGATGACAGCGCCGATCACGGCACCGGTCAGGGCCATGTTGATGATGCCGGGCACCGCGCAGAACACGTAGCCGATGATGAACGCGGCCAGGGCCGGGATGCACAGGATCGCGGCGGCGATCGCACCGACGGTGGCGCCCGCGGCGGCCCCGTTCTGCACCGGGTCGTGGTTCGCGGCCGACGGGTCGGTGGCGATGTTCTTCAGCTCGGTGCTGGTGTCGGTGGAAAGCTGCGGCGCCATCGCGAGGCTCTTGCCGTCCTCGGAGACCACCGAGGCGATCGCGACGGCGTTGCCGGTGGCCGTGGTGAACTTCAGCGGCACCTGGCCGACGACGGCGCCGGTGGCCGAGACCACGGTGACGGCGTCGGGGGTGATCACGAACCGGCCGTTGTCGACGGTCGCGGAGATGCTGCGCAGATCCGGCGCGACGACCGTGCGGAAGTCGACGCCGTCGGCGGTACCCGCGCTCGACAGGCCGGTGGCGATCTGCGCCTGACGCTCGGTGTCGACGTCGGCCGCCGCGGTGCCCGCGGTGACCAGCGAGGTGGCGACGACCAGCGGCAGCGCCGCGACCAGCGCGCGGCGCGCGGTACGAATGATGTTGTGATTGCCCATGTTCGATGTCTCCCTCCCGATGCCCCCGGTGAATCCCCGCAACCCCCGGACGAATCGAAAAAATTCTCGATGTCGATTGACTCGAGATTTGTACCGGATGTACCGGGACCACGAAAGCAGATGTGACGCAGTACATATCGCGTGAAGGTTTGGTTGTCCCGCTCACCGGGAACAGCTTTTCGCCGGCACACCGGCGGCTAACGCCCGCGCCGCATCCTCACCGAACTCTCAGACCTCTCCCAACGCGCGCTGTGCACTGCCCCGATACCGTCGCCGCCATGATCGGAAAACGTGCCCGAGTGGCCTGTCTCGTCGCCGCTGTCGCACTCACGGCGGGCGGCATCGCCGCGTGCGCGGGCGGCGGTGCGGCGCCCACCGGATTCGCGTTGGTCAACGCCGATGCCGGGCCGACCGGGGCGCGTGTGGCCAAGGCCGTCGAGGAGGCGGGCGGCTACGAGTGGACGGTGGCGAAGCCGGGCGAGATCGACGCCGCCGACTACGCCGCGGTGATCACCCTGCCCGAGAACCTCACGGCGTCCATGGCCACCCTGGCCACGCCGCAGCCCCAGCGCGCCAAGGTCACCGTCAGCGCGCACGAGGGCGCCGACGAGGGCGAGGTGAACGGCGCCGTCGCCGCCGTCACGCACCGGATCGGCGCCTCGGGCGTCGATGCCGCGCTGGCCGCGGTGGCGCAGGCGCGCAACCAGATGACGTCGGTGCAGTTCACCGCGCAGCTGCTCAGCGCCGGGGTGAACGCGGCCGCAGACGGCGCCGCCCAGTTCAGCGGCGGCGCCGAGGAGATGCTCGGCTTCCTCGACTTCGCGAAACAGGGTGCGGGCGAACTCACTTCGGCCATCGAGCTGCTCAACCAGACCGTCGACGGGGCGACCACGCAGGCGAATCAGCTCGCCGACGCACTCGGCGCCACCGGCGTCACCATCGCGGAGGTCGAACGCGGAGCGGGGGCGATGAGCTCCGGTCTCGACCAGATCCTGCCGCTGCTGCGTGCCCTGCCCTTCGCCGACGATCCGCAGCTGGCCGACATCATCACCAAACTCGAAGCACTGCGAGGCATTTCGAGCCAGGCGGGCACCCAGCTCACCGGCCTCGCCGAATTGACCGGCGCCGCCGTCGACCCCGGCACCGACCTGGGCACCCTGCTGCGCACCGTCGTCGCCCGCCTCGACAGCGCCCGCGTCCAGCTCAGCCAGGGCGCCGAACTCGCCAAGGGCCTGCCCGCCCTCGCCGACCAGGGCGGCGCCCAGGTCGCCTCCGCCATCGAACAGATGACCACGGGCGTCGGCGCCCTCCAGAACATCGTCGGCAACCTCAACACCCAGACCGGCAAGGCCATCGAAGCCCTGC
Source organism: Nocardia neocaledoniensis (assembly GCF_029868625.1). Taxonomy (GTDB): domain Bacteria; phylum Actinomycetota; class Actinomycetes; order Mycobacteriales; family Mycobacteriaceae; genus Nocardia; species Nocardia neocaledoniensis_A. The sequence continues at coordinate 4,560 of NZ_JARWOJ010000303.1, forward strand.
CGCCGCTGGGGCAGGCCCAGCAATCGGCCCTCGCCCTGGCCCTCACCGACCCGGTCGAGGTCGTCCACGAATAGTGGCCCCCAGACGACTGCGGCCCGCCTTCCCCAGGGGAGGCGGGCCGCAGTGGTCTGCTCAGGTCAGTGCGCGTCGAGCAGGTCGATCACGAAGACCAGGGTCTTGCCGGAGAGGTGGTGGCCCGCACCGGCGGGGCCGTAGGCGAGCTCCGGCGGGATGGTCAGCTGGCGACGGCCGCCGACCTTCATGCCGGGGATGCCGTCCTGCCAGCCCTGGATCAGGCCGCGCAGCGGGAAGGTGATGGATTCGCCACGGTCCCACGAAGAGTCGAACTGCTCGCCGGTCTCGAACTCGACGCCGACGTAGTGCACCTCGACGGTGCCGCCGGGCACCGCTTCCTTGCCTTCGCCCTCGACGAGATCCTTGATCACGAGCGCGGTGGGCGCGGGGCCCTCCTGGAATTCGATCTCCGGCTTGGTCATTCGGCTATCCCCTTCGATAGTTGAGTAAGTCGCCAGACGAGTGTCGAGATCAGCGGGTGCCGATATCGAGGTAGTCACGCTCACCGTAGCCGGTGTAGATCTGGCGCGGGCGGCCGATCTTGAGCGGCTCGGAGTGCATCTCGCGCCAGTGGGCGATCCAGCCGGGCAGGCGGCCCATGGCGAAGAGCACGGTGAACATGCGGGTCGGGAAGCCCATGGCCCGGTAGATGACGCCGGTGTAGAAGTCGACGTTCGGGTACAGGCGACGCGAGACGAAGTAGTCGTCGGTGAGGGCGGCCTCTTCGAGCTGCTTGGCGATGTCGAGCAGCTGGTCGTCGCCACCGATCTTCGACAGGATCTTGTCGGCGGCCTGCTTGACCAGGGTGGCGCGCGGGTCGTAGTTGCGGTAGACGCGGTGCCCGAAGCCCATGAGCTTCACGCCGTCTTCCTTGTTCTTGACCTTGCGGATGAATTCCTTGACGTCGCCGCCGTTGGCCTTGATCTCGTCGAGCATCTCGAGCACGGCCTGGTTGGCGCCGCCGTGCAGCGGGCCCCACAGCGCGTTGATGCCACCGGACACCGAGGTGAACAGGTTGGCGTCGGAGGAGCCGACGAGCCGCACGGTCGAGGTGGAGCAGTTCTGCTCGTGGTCGGCGTGCAGGATCAGCAGCATGTCGAGCGCGGCCGCGATCTCCGGGTCGACCTCGTAGGGCTCGGCCGGGAAGCCGAAGGTCATCCGCAGGAAGTTCTCCACCAGCGACAGCGAGTTGTCCGGGTAGAGGAACGGCTGGCCGACCGACTTCTTGTACGAGTAGGCCGCGATGGTGGGCAGCTTGGCCAGCAGGCGGATGGTCGACAGCTCGACCTGCTCCGGGTCGCGCGGGTCCAGCGAGTCCTGGTAGTACGCCGACAGCGCGTTCACCGCGGACGACAGCACCGGCATCGGGTGCGCGTTGCGCGGGAAGCCGTCGAAGAACCGCTTCAGGTCCTCGTGCAGCAGGGTGTGGCGGCGGATGCGATCGGTGAAGTCGTCGAGCTGGGCCTGGGTGGGCAGCTCGCCGTAGATGAGCAGGTAGCTGACCTCGATGAAGGTCGAGCGGCCGGCCAGCTGGTCGATCGGGTACCCGCGGTAGCGCAGGATGCCCGCCTCACCGTCGATGTAGGTGATCGCCGACTTGGTCGACGCGGTGTTCATGAAACCGGGGTCGTACGTGACGTAACCGGTGCTGGCCAGCAGCTTGCCCAAGTCGAGTCCGTCGTTGCCCTCTGCGGCCTTGGTGACCGAGATCGGGAACTCGCCACCGGGGTACTGCAGTACCGCCTTGGCGTCTTCGGCGACGTTGGTGATGTTCTCAGCGGGCACGGAAGGATCCCTCTCAGGCTAGAACCGTCGGCACCGATGCGGTCGGCACGCGGTGCACTTGCGCTAACGCTAGCTGTTGTTCGGTCGAGGCGAGCAATCAGGGGTTGTCCTGCGCTGTTCTCACACCGAGCCCGTCAGACGGTGAGGTCGAATCGGTGTGCGCGCGACCCACCCGGTAGCGCACGAACGCGGGAAAGGCCAACGCTGCGAGAACCACCCCGATCACGACCAGGACGCCACCACCCGCGGCAGCTACAGCGGTACCCAGGCTGGCGGCCGCGAAACCGTGCGCAACATCACCGACACGTGGTCCACCCGCCACGACCACGATGAATACGCCCTGCAACCGGCCGCGCATCTCGTCGGTGGAGACGTTCAGCAGCATCGCGGTGCGGAAGGCGGCCGAGATCATGTCGACCGCGCCGCCGAGCGCGAGGAACGCCACCGCGATCCACAACCACACCCCGAGCCCGAACACGTGCCCGGCGAGTCCGACCGCGACGCCGAACCCGACCATCGCCAGTCCCCAGACCGCGATGCAGACGATCACCGCCAGGCCCTGCCTGCGGATACGGGGCACCCAGCCGGAGAAGACGCCACCGAGCACCGCGCCCGCCGAGATGGCGGCGAACAGCAGCCCCAGCGCGACCCCGCCCTCGGCCGGGTCGTGGAAGGTCTCGTGCGCGATCTGCGGGAACAGCGCGCGCGGCATGCCGAACACCATGGCGATGATGTCGACGACGAACGAGGCGAGCAGGATGCGCTGACCGGTCAGGTAGCGGAAGCCGTCGAGCACCGCGCGCAGTCCGGCTCTGCGCTGGTCACCGGTCGGCGGGAAGGCGGGCAGTTTCCATACCGCCCACAGCGTCGCGAGCAGGGCGATCGCGTCGATAAGGTACAGGGTCGGCAACCCGAGCACGGGGATCAGGATGCCGGCGAGGACCGGTCCGGCGATCATGCCGACGTTCTGCACCGTCATGCTCAGCGAGCTGGCCGCGGCGATCTGCTCCGGCGGCAGCAGCCGGGCGATGGCCGCGCCGCGGGTGGGCTGGTTGACCGCGAAGAACGCCTGCTGGGCGGCGAAGAGCCCGAGCACCAGCCACACATTGTTCAGCCCGAGCGCGGCCTGCGCCCAGAACGCGACGGCCGTCGCGCCGGTGCCCGCCGTGGTGATGATCAGCAGGGTGCGCCGGTCCATCACGTCGGCCAGGGCGCCGCCCCACAGCCCGAACACGATCAGCGGCACCAGCCCGAACAGGCCGGCCAAGCCGACGTAGCCCGAGCTGCCGGTGATCTGGAAGATCTGCTGCGGCACCGCGACGACCGAGAGCTGCGCGCCGATGACGGTGACGATGTTGGTCGTCCAGAGCCTGCGGTAATCCGGATTCCGCAGGGGTTCGGTGTCGGCGAGCAGTTTCACTCACGGGACGCTAGCGATCGCCGCGGAAAGATCCCACGATTTTTTCGGTGACATAGACCACCTACGGCTGCAGCCGCTCCACCGTGGTGTCCTCGCCGTCGATCCGCACCACGATGCGGTTGTGCAGACGCCCGCGCCTGCCCTGCCAGAACTCCACCTCGTCGGGGCGCAGCAGGTAGCCGCCCCAGAACGGCGGCACGGGGATGTCGTCGACGTCGGCGAAGCGGGCCGTGGTCTCGGCCAGGGTGCGGTCGAGTTCGGCGCGCGAGGCGACCGGCTTCGATTGCGTGGAGGCCCAGGCGCCGAGCCGCGATTCCCGTGGCCGCGCCTGCCAGTAGGCGGCGGTCACCTCGGCGGGCACCCGCTCGGTCACTCCGCGCACGTGCACCTGCCTGGCCAGGGCGGGCCAGACGAAGGTCGCCGCGGCGTACGGGTCGGCGGCGAGCTGGCCACCCTTGGCCGAGTCGTAGTTCGTGTAGAACGTCACGCCCTCGGGTGATAGGCCCTTGCACAGCACGGTGCGCGCGACCGGGCGCGGCACCGGTCCCGCCAGCGAGACGGTGGCCAGCACCATGGCGTTGGGCTCGGCGACGCCGAGCATGGTGGCCTGCTCGATCCAATTGCGCAGCAACGGTTCCCAGCCGCCCGCGACCCAGGTCTCGTCCAGGTCGGGTTCGACGGCGGGCGCCGAGAGTGGGTCGCCGTAGTCGACGCGCATGCGCGCGAGATCGGGCGAGGCGGCCGCGGAAGGGTCCTGGTCACGCATAGGGGCGAGGTTACTCCGGGGTATCGGCGGGACTATGGTTGCGGTGATCGGCATGCCCCCGCAAGGAGAGTCACCATGACTACCAGCTCGGTACCACAGGATTTCGTCAGCGGATTGGAAGGCGTGGTGGCCTTCACCACCGACATCGCCGAGCCGGACAAAGACGGTGGCGCCCTGCGCTACCGCGGTGTCGACATCGAGGACCTGGTCACCAATCGCGTCACCTTCGGCGATGTGTGGGCCCTGCTGGTCGACGGCCAGTTCGGCCGCGGCCTCCCGCCCGCCGAGCCCTTCCCCCTGCCGGTGCACACCGGTGACGTGCGCGTCGACGTGCAGGCCGGCCTGGCCATGCTCGCCCCGATCTGGGGCTACGAGCCGCTGCTCGACATCGACGACGAGACCGCCCGCGAGAACCTCGCCCGCGCCTCGGTGATGGCGCTGTCCTACGTGGCCCAGTCGGCGCGCGGCATCTATCAGCCCGCCGTCCCGCAGCGCAAGATCGACGAGTGCGAGACCGTCACCGAGCGGTTCATGACCCGCTGGAAGGGCGATCCGGACCCGCGCCACACCGAGGCCATCGACGCCTACTGGGTCTCGGCCGCCGAGCACGGCATGAACGCCTCCACCTTCACCGCCCGCGTCATCGCCTCCACCGGCGCCGACGTCGCGGCCTCGCTGTCCGGCGCCATCGGCGCCATGTCGGGCCCGCTGCACGGCGGCGCCCCGGCCCGTGTGCTGCCGATGATCGAAGCCGTCGAGCAGTCCGGCGACGCGCGTGGGCTGGTCAAGGGCATCCTGGACCGCAAAGAGAAGCTGATGGGCTTCGGTCACCGCGTCTACCGCGCCGAGGACCCCCGCGCCCGCGTGCTGCGCGCCACCGCCAAGCGCCTCGACGCCCCGCGCTTCGAGGTCGCCGCCGCCCTGGAGCAGGCCGCCCTGGCCGAGCTCCGCGAGCGCCGCCCCGACCGCGCCATCGAGACCAATGTCGAGTTCTGGGCCGCGGTCATCCTCGACTTCGCCGAGGTCCCCGCGCACATGATGCCCGCCATGTTCACCTGTGGCCGTACCGCCGGCTGGTGTGCCCACATCCTCGAGCAGAAGCAGCTGGGCAAGCTCGTCCGCCCCGCCGCCATCTACACCGGCCCCGGCCCCCGCAAGCCGGAAGAGGTCGCCGGCTGGTCCACCATCGCCGGGGGCTGATACCCGCCCGAACCTTCGGAATGAACGACCCGATATGTCGGAATCCATTGCCGGGCAGTGGATTCTGACACGCGGTATGGTCAGTTGGGCTCTGGCTGGATAACCGAAGGGTCGCTCGACGATGATTGATACCGGTAAGGCTCTGCAGAGGGCCGAATTCGAGCTCATGCGGCTCGTCAGCAACGCGTTGACCGGACCGGTTCGGCTCCCCAACCCGTTTCGCCCCAGCCTGCGCGACCAGGTCGCCGACAAGACCGTGCTGATCACCGGCGCGTCCAGTGGGATCGGGCGGGGGCTGGCCGCGCGCGTCGCCGAGGCGGGGGCGATCACGGTCGTCACCGCGCGGCGGACGGCGGAGCTGGATCAGCTGGTCGCCGAGATCCGCGGCAAGGGCGGTAAGGCTTTCGCCATCACCTCGGACCTGTCGACCGCGGCCGGCGTCGAGAAGCTGGCCGACGACATCCTCGTCGAATTCGGCGCACCGGACATCCTGGTCAACAACGCGGGGCGCTCGATCAGGCGGCCGCTGGACCGGTCCGCGCAACGCCTCCACGATTTCGAACGCACCATGCGCGTCAACTACTTCGGCGCGGTCGGACTGATCCTCCAGTTGCTACCTGAGATGCGCGAGAAGAACGGCGCGCAGATCATCACCAGCTCCTCGGTCGGCACCCTCACCTACCCGCCGCAGTTCTCCGCCTATGTCGGATCGAAGGCCGCCCTGGACGCGGTCATGCGCATCGCGGCCATCGAAACCCTCTCCGACGGAGTGGTTTTCACCCGCGTGCACCTGCCGATGATCGACACCGCCATGGCCGCGCCCGAGGGCTTGCACGCCTACACCAAGCTCCCCGTCGAGACCGCCGTCGACATGATCGTCGACGCCATCATCCGCCGCCCCGACGACGTCCAGGACCTGCTCGGCATCGCAGGCGCCTGGCTGAATCTGCTCGTCCCCGGCGTGGTCAAACACGCACTGCACAGCGTGCACCACAAGATGCCACCCCGCCCGGCCCCCACACCGCAACACCGAGCCCACCTCTCCACACTCGCGCCCCAACCGGCCGAGTGACGGTCCGCGCACAAGGACTCACAGCCGATGGGCGTCGACGGCTCCGAGCCGCCGGCGCCCTTCGCGTGACCGGCGGGCCGCTCGGTCAGGTCAGGGTCGAGAAATCGATGGCGACGGAGGTTCCGCGGTCGACTGTGAAGAAGGCGGCGTCGAGGCGGGTGCCGAGTTCGATCTGGCCGACGGCCGCGAGGGGGACGGGCTGGATCAGGCGGACCCGCCAGGGGGTGGGTTCGTCCCAGGCGCGCAGTTCCAGGTCGAGGCGCAGGACCGGGTCGTCGCGGCCGGTGTAGTCGGCGGCGATGGGGGCGACCGCCAGGACGGTGGCCTCGGCGCGGCGGCCGTTGGCGAGGATCTTGGCGGCGGCGCTGCGGCCGGACTGCGGGACGTCGGGGACGTACAGCACCACGCGATCGCGGTCGCCGGGGTCGACCCGGCAGCCGACGGTGTCGCCGGGCTGCATCCATTCCAGGTCCTGGCTACGAACCCGCTGCCGCACCCGCGCGTCGTAAGCGAGCTCGCCGGGGAGGTGCACCCGCACCGAGAACCGGTATCCCCCTTCGCCGCGCCGCGACCGCACCGACAGCACCGTCGCGGTCGCGGGTAACCCCCTGATCAGCAGTTCCCGCCGGGAGCTCTCGGCCAGCAGACCCGGCCGCCTCCCGAACGCCCACACAAACCGGTCGAGCAGGGTCCGACCCGAGTCGGCCGCGGCGAGGCTCATAGCGAAAGGGTAATGCGAACACCGTACGGACATGGGCGAATTCCCCGCACTTCGCCCCGGCGCCGCGACGCGCGGCCGAGACGGGGTCGAACCCGCCGCTCCGACCCGCGTCTCCTGAGCGACCGTCCAGCCCCGAGTGGGCCGCCTCACAGCGGCTCAGCGACCCCGCCCCCGTGCGCGCCGGACCATCCACCCACCACTAAACTCGCCCCCATGACCAGTGCGTTCCCGACCATTCCCGCCGACCTCAAGCCCGCCGACGGACGGTTCGGCTGCGGCCCGTCCAAGGTCCGCCCGGAGCAGCTGCAGTCCCTGGTGACTGTGGGCGCCTCGGTGTTCGGCACCTCGCATCGCCAGAAGCCGGTCAAGGACGTGGTGGCGCGGGTGCGCAACGGCCTGCGTGAGCTGTTCTCCCTGCCCGAGGGCTACGAGGTCGTTCTCGGTAACGGTGGCACCACCGCGTTCTGGGACGCCGCCGCCTTCGGCCTGATCCGTGAGCGTTCGCTGCACCTGACCAACGGCGAGTTCTCCTCGAAGTTCGCCTCGGTCGCCAAGGGCAACCCCTTCATCGGTGACCCGATCGTCGTCTCGGCCGAGCCGGGCAGCGCGCCCGAGCCCGTGTCGGACCCGAGTGTCGACCTCATCGGCTGGGCCCACAACGAGACCTCGACCGGTGTGTCCATCCCGGTCTCGCGTCCGGCCGGTTCGGAGAACGCCCTGATCGCCATCGACGCCACCTCCGGTGCGGGCGGCCTGCCGGTGAACATCGCCGACTCCGACGTGTACTACTTCGCCCCGCAGAAGTGCTTCGCCGCCGACGGTGGCCTGTGGATCGCGATCATGAGCCCGGCCGCGCTGGCGCGCGTCGCCGAGATCAAGGAGTCGGGTCGCTGGACCCCGGAGTTCCTGTCGCTGCCGATCGCCATCGACAACTCCACCAAGGACCAGACCTACAACACCCCGGCCCTGGCCACCCTGCTGCTGTTCGCCGACCAGATCGAGTGGATGAACGCCAACGGCGGCCTCGACTGGACCGTCAAGCGCACCCTGGATTCCTCCTCGCGCCTGTACTCGTGGGCCGAGTCGAGCTCCTTCGCCACCCCGTACGTGACCGATCCGGCGCATCGCTCGCAGGTCGTCGGCACCATCGACTTCGACGACGCGGTCGACGCCGCGCAGGTCGCGAAGATCCTGCGGGCCAACGGCATCGTCGACACCGAGCCGTACCGGAAGCTGGGTCGTAACCAGCTGCGCGTCGGCATGTTCCCGGCCATCGATCCGGAAGACGTTTCGCAGCTGACCCGTTCGATCGACTGGGTCGTCGGCCAGCTCTGACACAATTCGGCCGACGGGCCGGTGCGCGGTGAACTATTTCCGGTTCATCACGCACCGGCCCTTTGCGTAGGCGCGCCACGGATTCGCAATATTCGCATCACACCACCGGTTCGGTCCGGGACAATTGATGTTGATCCATCACCAAAACGCCTGTACACGTGTGGGATTCGGGTGGTGAGCCGATCAGATTAGCGGTACCTGCCCGCTCGGTGCGCGATTTCGGTCGTGCGTGTCTGCTGCCGCGGGCAAGTAATGTGCACTACTGTCTAGGAAAGTGGGCGGTGTCGTAGCCGACGCGATAGGGAGGTAACGGTGCGTGAACTTCGAGTGATCGGGGTGACGCCCGACTCCACGCACATCGTGTGCAGTGACACCGAGTCCGGCACCAAATACCGGTTGCCCGCCGATGACAAGCTCCGCGCGGCGGCGCGCGGCGACCTCGCACGATTCGGCCAGATCGAGATCGAAACGGAGGCGTCCATGCGTCCTCGCGATATCCAGGCCCGCATTCGAGCCGGAGCGTCCGTCGAGCAGGTCACGGCGGAATCCGGCATGCCGGCGAGCAAAGTCGAACGTTTCGCCTATCCGGTGTTGCTGGAACGTGCCCGGGCCGCCGAACTGGCGCAGAAGGCGCATCCCGTGCGCCCCGACGGTCCCGCCCTGGAAACGCTGCACGAGATCGTCACCGCGGCGTTCGCCGAGCGCGGCCACACCATCGAACAGGCCGAATGGGACGCCTGGAAGGACGAAAAAGGATTCTGGGTCGCCCAATTGCAGTGGCGGCACGGACACTCCGAGATCGCGGCGCACTGGCGCTACCAGCCCGACGCGCACGGCGGTTCGGTCTCCCCGCTCGACGATCCGGCCAACGACCTGATCGACCCCGATTTCGGGCGCGCGTTGCGCGGCCTGGCCACCATCCTGCCGACCCCGGCGCAGCAGGCCGCGCCGGTCGTCGCGCCGCCGACTCCGGTGGAGCCACGGCCGCGTGAGCAGGCCGCGCCGACCGCGCGTCCGACGGCCCGGCCCGCGCAGCCGACCCTGGACGAGTACTACGAGCAGCGTGCCGTCGCGGCCGGTGGCGGTGCGGGGGGGGGACCCCCCCCCCCCCCCCCCCCCCGGCCGGGGGGGGGCGGGGGGCCGGCGCCCCCCGCCCCCGCCCCACGGTTCGGTGAGGGTGCGAAGCACGATCGGCACCGGTGGGTGCAAACGCAGGGTCTCCTGGCAGAGGGCGCCGAGCAGGGGCAGTCGCGCCTGTTC
>NZ_JARWOJ010000304.1 GCF_029868625.1 Nocardia neocaledoniensis
GAGTGTCGGTACCCGGTGTCGTGCGCCGCGCGGGCGGCCTGGTGCACGACGCCGCGAACCTCGGCTGGGCCGACGTGGCGCTCGGCTCGCGGCTGACCGGCGTGCTCGGCATCCCGGTCGTGGTCGGCCACGACGCCGAACTCGGCGCCCTCGCCGCATACGCGCGCGGCGCTGGTCCAGGGCATCGGCGCGGCGCCCGGTATGGCGTCCGGGTGGCCCCCTACCCCGCGGGGGTGGGCCCCCACCGTCGTATTCGCACCGCATCGGTGGGCTCACAGGAGCATGATCGAGGTATGGGCTTCTACACCGACCGGATCCTGCCCCACCTCACCGACAAGGTGTGCGGCGTCGCCGCGAACGACCCGCTGCGCAGGCGAACCTGCGCCGGGCTGCACGGCGCCGTCGTCGAGGTGGGATTCGGGTCGGGCAACAACGTCGGTTTCTATCCGGCCGCGGTCGAGCGGGTCAGCGGCGTCGAACCCGCCGACGTCGCCTGGAAGATCGGCGCGAAAAGGGTTGCGGCGAGCTCGGTTCCGATCGAACGCGCCGGACTGGACGGCCAGTCGCTGCCGTTCGGGGACGGTACTTTCGACACCGCCCTCTCGACATTCACCCTCTGCACCATCCCCGACGTGGCGGCGGCCCTTGCCGAGATCCGCCGGGTGCTGAAACCGGGCGGCACGCTGCACTTCGTGGAGCACGGACTGGCCCCCGATCCGTCGGTACGGACGTGGCAGCATCGGCTGAATCCGATCCAGCGGCGCGTCGCCGGTGGGTGCCATCTCGACCGCGACATCCCGGCGCTGATCACCGGCGCGGGATTCGAGACCCTCGAGCTCGACCGGTTCTACCTGACCGGCGCGCCCAAGGCGTTCGGCGCGCTGTCGCTGGGCGTCGCCCGCTGAGCCGTCGCCGGGATGCGTTCCAGGACGCCACCGGCGAACACGTCGTAGAGCGGCAGCGTCTCGAGGTGTATGTAACCGATGTGGCAATCGCACACGGCCAGCGGGCAGGGGCGCGGGGACAGCGCCGCGCGGTAGGAGCCGTCGTAGAGGTTGCCCAGCGGTGTGCGGACGAAATGACAGCGCCGGACGGTGCCCTCGCCGTCGACCGAGATCACCGAAGAGCCGGTGCGACATGGTGATCCGGCCGAGCGGTGCGGGTGCCGGCTGAACGGGAAGAGCGCGTCGATCGCGGTCCACTCGTCGGCGGCCTGATCGGTGTAGGTGTGGCCCTCGGCCGCGTTCACCCATAGATAGACGTGCTCGGGCAGGTCGGCGCGCAGCCTGCGGGCGTGGTCGAGGTGCTCGGGGAGCCCGACTATGCCGACGCTGAACCGGATCCCGGAGCGGGCCAGGCGGTGGGTCTTGTCCAGGAACCGGGCGTACGGTGTCTGGCCGGGGTGGTAGGTGCACCAGAGGGCGAGGGTGTCCGGGTCGGCGTCGGCCGTCCAGTCGATACGGCCGCTCAGGTTGGTCTGGATGGCGACTCGCTCGATGTGCGGCTGCCGCGACAGCTCGACCAGGGCGCGGCGATACCAGGAGCGCACCAAGCCCTCTCCCCACGGTGTGAACAGCACCGACAGCCGGTCGCCGCGCTGCGCCAGCGCCCACTCGGTGAACCGGTGCAGTGCGGCGCGATCCGCGCGCAACTGCTCGGTGGAGTCGCGGCGCTTCGCGAACGGGCAGTACGGGCAGTCGTAGTCGCAGGAGGCGAGTGGGCCGCGGTAGAGGATCGTCAGGTCCACTGTTTCACCGCTGCTCGTAGGCGGCCATCGCGGCGCGCACGGCGGGGGAGAAGAAGTCTGGGCCGATCGCGTCGGAATAGGCCAGCCCGCGCTCCGACAATCGCAGCAGCTCCGTGCCGGTGTCGGCGAGCCATCCACGGTCGGCGAGTGTGTGCAGTTCGGCGCCGAAGTCGTCCCACGGATCGGTGCCGAAGCGGGTCCGGTAGTCGGCCACCGCCAGCCCCTCGACCTGGAGCAGGGATTGCAGCAGGTGCCTGCGGGCGGCTTCGTCGCGGTCGATCATCCGTCCGTGCAGCGCGGAACCGAAATCGGTGGTCGCGACGTAGGTGTCGATGATGGCGCGGACTTCCCGCATGTCGACGGCGTAGTCGAACGAGTAGTGCAGTGTGCTGGTGTAGGAGCGGGCACCGCAACCGAGCCCGATCATCCCGTCGGTCTGGCAGGCGTAGTCGTCGGGGCCCTGCGGCGGGGCGTCGGCGCGCCGGAACATCCGCATCGACACCTGCTCGTAGCCGTGGACCAGCAGGTGATCGCGGCCCTCGGCGTAGCGGGCTAGCCGCTCGCGATCCCATTCCTGTTCGGCGACAGCAGGATCGGCGTGCCGGGCCAGGCCGGTCAGCGGCCGCACGTAGAGCGGGTAGAGGTAGATCTCCTCGGGCCGCCACGCCAGCGCCGCGTCGAGGGACACACGCCAGCTCGCGGCGGTCTGACCGTCGATGCCGTAGATGAGGTCGATATTGAGGACCGGGATCGACGTGGCACGGATCCGGCCCAGCGCCGCCTCGACCTCGGCCCGTCGCTGCGGGCGCACCGCGGCGCGGGCTTCGGCCTCGATGAAGCTCTGCACGCCCAAGCTCAGCCGGGTCGTGCCGCGCTCGGCGAGAACGGTGAGGCGGTCGGTGGTCGCGGTGGGTGGCGAGGCCTCCACCGACAGCGGGATCGCGCGCAGGTCCGCGCCCATGATGTTCTCGGCGATATCGCAGAGCCGGGTGAGCTCCGCGGCGTCGAGGAAGGTCGGAGTGCCGCCGCCGAAAGCCGCGGTGGCGAATCGGGCCGGCTCGTCGGCGCCGAGGCCCGCGCGCACCGCGGCGGCCTGGCGGGTGAGGGCGTCGAGATAGCGGGTGGTGAGGTCGTCCGGCGCGCCGACCCGGGTGAACAGATTGCAGAAGCCGCAGCGCACCTCGCAGAACGGGATGTGTAGATACAGCGACAGCGCCGACCGGGATTCCCCCGCCCACACCCGCGACAGGGCGGGGCGCTCCGGCAGCGGACGGTAGGCCGTCTTGTGCGGGTAGGCGTAGACATAGTTCTGGTACGGGCGGGGCGTGACGGTGCTGATCAGCATGACGGCTCCAGGAAGAAATGGCTGTAGGGCACCGTCCAGACGGCTTCGTGCCCGATTCGGTGGCCGGTGTAACCGTCCTCGCCGTAGGCGGTGCCGTGATCGGAGCACACGATCGCGAAGCAGCGGCCGCGCGCTCGCATCGATTCGAAGAGCGCGCCGATGTGCGCGTCGATGTATTCCAGTGCGGCGGCGTGGGTTTCGCGGGTGTCGCCCGCCTCCCGGGTCGCGCCGGGCAGATGGAACCAGTTCGGCTGGTGCAGGGCCGAGGCGTTGAGGAACAGGAACACCCGGTGCCCGGCGGGTACCGCGGCGACCGCGCGCCGCGCACACGCCACCTGCGCCTCGAACGAGGTCGGCGAGGCCACGGAGAACTCGGGGGCCCAATGGCTTTCGGTGAACAGATCGGGCAGCACGCTGCCCAGCGCACCCTGCTTGTTGAAGAAGCCGACGCCGCCGACGCAGATGGTGTGATAGCCGCGAGCCGCGAGCGCGGTGATCAGCTCGGGTTCCTCGAAGACGAAGGTGCCCTCGGCGGTGGTCTCGCTGCCCGCGAAACGCGCGGCGAACAGGCGTGGATGCGGGCCGGGCGCGGCCGGCGTCGGCAGGAAGCCGGCGAACATCGCCTGATGGGAGGCATAGGTGAAGCTGCCCGGCGCGTGCCGCCGCTGCCAGCGCCCGCCCGGCAGATACGCCGACAGGGTGGGCAGGCGACCGGCCGCGGCGAGTTCGGTCGCGACGTCGTAGCGCAGGGTGTCGAGGGTGAGCAGCAACAGGTCGTCGCGCCCGACGACCTCGGTCATGTCGGGCCGGGCGAGCACGGGTTCGGTGGTGGTCATCGCGATCCGATCGAGACGGGAGCGGGGGTCCGGGTGGTGAAGCCGGGTGCCGCGGCGAGCTGGGTGGCGTAGGTGTCGAGCCCGTCGCCGGGCGTGCCGGGCAGACCGGTCAGGCCCGGTAGCAGGTCGCCGAACGCGTTGACCTCGCCCACCGTGAATCGGCGCCACCCGAGACCGGGCAGCAGATCCACTCCGACGCACAGCGTTCCGGGAAAGCACGCCGCGGCGCGCTCACAGATCCGCATCGCCTCGCCCCAGGCTGTGCCCGCCGCGGCCATGACCTCGGCGAGGTCACCGCGGGCGCCACCGAGATGCAGATTGGTCAGCGGCCCGCGACTGGTGCGGACCACGGCGTGGGTGGCGCGGCCCGCGACGACCACGACCCGCAGATCGGCGCTGCGGCCCGCCGTGGTGGCCTTGGGAATCCAGCGTTCCAGGTGCAAACCGTCGGGTGCGAGCCGGTCGACGATGGCCGCGATCTGCTGTTCGTCGCGATACCGGCGCACCCGCAGCGAATTGTGCAGGGCGCCGGTGGCATCGCGTTCCACCGAGGTCGTCGCCTGCCAGCGGCCCGCCGCGGTGGACTCGATCGCGAGGACTCCCGACGCCGACGAACCGTGCGCGAGTTTGACGAACACCCGGGCCATCCCGGCCGCTCGCATCTGGTCCCGCACATCGGTCCATCCGCGGATCGGCGCGGTCATCGGCGACGGCGGCACCGGCACCGCGGCCGCGCGCAGCCGCGCATGGCAGCGGCGCTTGTCGAACAGCACCGCCAGCTCGGCGGGATCATCGAGACGCGCCCCGCCGCGCAGGGTGCCGACCGCGGCCAGGAAATTCCGGTACCAGCGCGCCGAGCCCTCCACGCGGGTCGGTTCGTCCGCCCCGCGCAGCAGCTGGTCCACCGCCGGGTTCTCTCCTGGTGAGTCCAGGCGCACGATCTCGTCGTCGGCGAAATCGTGACCGCCGTCGGTGAGCACCGAGTGCCATGCCACGACCCGTGGCGCCGGCTGCCCGGCGGCGCGGACCGCGTCGGTGAACAGCCGGACCCGCCGGTTCTCGGCGTTGCCGACCACCACCCAGCGCACGTCAGTTCACTCGCCGACCGAGACGAATCGCCAGACCGAACCGTCGTCGTCCTCGTCGGACTCGGCATCGTCGGTGTCGAGGTTCAGGCGCACACCGGCCGGGGTGAGCGCCTCGGTGAGGCGGGCGCCGATCTCGGTGCTGACGTAGTTGTAGTGCAGGTCCAGCGAGCTGAGGTGGGTCAGCGGCTGGCCGCCGAGCAGGGCCGCGACGCCGTCGTCGGTGAGGACACCCATCGACAGGTCGAGTTCGCTCAGCCGCGCCACCACCGGCGCCGCGGCCACCGCGGCACACACCGCGTCCTGGATCTCGCTGTTGCGCAGGGCGAGCCGGCGCAGGCTGGGCAGCCGGTCACCGGTCAGGATCGGCGCGAGATCGGCGATGTCGGCGTCGCCGCCGTATTCGGAGGTGCCAAGCCACAATTCGAGGTCGTGCAGTGCGGGCAGGTCGCTGGCGGCGACGCCGCGCACGACCGCGGCGGGCAGGCCACCGGCCTGGACGGTCAGCGTGCGCAGGTGCTCGTGCCGGATCGCGGGGAATTCCAGGCTCTCGCCGCCGCGCACACCCAGGACTTCGAGGTCGGGGAACGCGTCGAGGAGCCGGGTGACCTCACCCTGATGGATCCACGAGATCTCGCATTCCTCGCCGACGATGTCGCCGACGAACAGCGCGCGCAGTGCCGGAAACCGTTCCCGGGCAGCCACGATCGCGTCGATGACATCGTCGGGGCGGTTGTCGTAGGCGTCGGCCCAGGAGCCGACGATGATCGACCGCACCCGCGCGGGCTCGACCGCGTCGAGGAAACGCGCGAACGCGTCGGGCCAGCTCTCCTCGGCGTCATAGGAATCCACGCCGATCCGCCACGCCACCGCCTCGGCCGCGGGGAGCCCGCGCACCGCCGCCTCCCACACCGCCGTGTCCTTCTCCAGGTCCGGGAACGTGTGGGCGGGCAGACCGCCCCACTCGCGCAGGTGTTCTCCGATGGCCATGTGTGTTCCCGCCCCTTCTGGCGTAGCGACCCCGTGTGACTGCAGTGTTTCTACCAAGGGGCGCCGACATTCCGCGCGCCGGGCGGGTTGTCGGTGGCCGCGGCTACCGTCCTCGCCATCGGTCCGGGGATGTGGGCCGCGACGGGAGGAAATCATGTATCGACAAGGCGATGTGCTGATCGTGCCGCTGGCCGAGCACGCGGTCCCCGACACGGCGCGCGCGGCGACGGGGGAGCGGCGCGACAGCAGGGGCAGGCTGGTCCTCGCGCTGGGGGAGGTGACCGGGCACGCGCATGCGATCCCGGGGCCGGGCAGGCTCATTCGCGAGTCCGGCGCGTTCGGCCCGATGCTGCTGCACCTGCCCGAAGACGGACGGGTGGTGCACGAGGAGCACGCGCCCATCGGTCTGCCCAAGGGGTGGTACCGGGTCGTGCGGCAGCGCGAGTACGTGCCCGGTTCGGTGCGGGTGGTGGCGGACTGATGACAGTGCGGGAGACGACGATGACGAGCACGACCTGGCGGGCGATCGCGGCCGCGACCGGCGCCGGTGACCGCGCACGCGCGGAAGCGGGTGTGCGCCTGGCGTATACGCGGGCGGGCTTGGCCGAACCCGAGCGGATCCACTGGGCGGCCTCGCCCTTGGCGGCGGTACGGATGCTGGCCGAGGGCCTCGACACCGGCGCCCCGGTCCGCGAAGCGGTCCGCAGCGGTCCGTGGGCCACCGAACGGGCCCGGTTGCACGCCGAGCTCGGCGCCGCCGGCTACAGCGCGCACTGGCAGGCGACCGGCGCCGAGCTGTGGGAACTCACCGGCACCGTCGTCGAGCGCATCCGCGCCGGCGTGGTCGACGCCGCGGCGGGGGACGATCGCAAGGCGCAACGGCGGATTCGGGCGCTGTTGCTCGACGCCGTGCTCGGCCAGCACGAAGCGGCCTGGCTCAGTGCCTACGACACCGCGCCCGGCGGCGTGCTCGACGGTGTCGCCGCCGTGGCCACGCAGGCGGGCTGGTGGTGGCCCTACGAGCAGGTGGCGGTGATCTCGGAACGTCCGCTGGAGCTGCATCGCGACGAGGCGGGCAGGCTCGACCGCGGCGACGGACCCGCCCTGCGCTACGCCGACGGCTTCGCCCTGTACGCGTGGCGGGGCATGCCGGTGCCCGCCGAATTCCTCGCCACGCTCGCCACCTTGACCCCGCAGCGGATCCGTGACGAGGACAACGCCGAACTGCGCCGGGTCATGCTGGAGCACTACGGCTACGACCGCTACCTCACCGAATCCGGTGCCGAGCCCGTCCATCGCGACGAGACCGGCATCCTGTGGCGGATCGCGCTCGTCGGCGACGAGGACGTGGTGATGGTGGAGGTGGTCAACTCCACGCCCGAACCCGACGGGACCAGCCGCACCTACTGGCTGCGGGTGCCGCCCACCACCAGAACCGCGCGAGAAGGGGTGGCCTGGACCTTCGGGGTCACCGCCGACGCCTACGAACCCCTCGCGCAGACCTGATCCGGGTCAGCGGTCGGCAGGGCGCGCCGCGGTGGTGGTGAGGAAGTCGGTCATGGCGGCGGCGACGGCGGCGGGCTGGTCGAGCATCGACAGCACGTAGGCGTCGTCGATCTCGACCAGGCGGGCGCGGGGCATGAGCGCGGCCAGGCGGCGGCCGTGTTCGCGCGGCATCACCTTGCCCGCCGAGGACCACAGGATCAGCGCCTCGCCTCGGAAGCGCTGGAGCGCTTCGGTATTCGCGATCAGCTCGGCGCGATCGAAACCGGAACGGAAGTAGGCGAGCAGGTCGGCGCGGATCGCGGGGTCGCGCAGGCCGGGCTCGGTCCAGCCGTGCACGAGATCGTCGGGGAGCGGGTATCTGGCCATCCACCCGAACATCAGCGGATTCGCGCGCAGCCAGCGGATCCGCAGTTGGCGCTGGGCCAGGGCGATCCCGCCGGGCAGGTAGGCCGCCACCGTCGCGGTCTTGCCGGGGAGGCCGGGCGGGAAGTTGCCGAACGCCTCGCACGGGAACACGATCATCCGCCCGACCCGCTCGTCGAGGCCGTAGGCGGTCAGGAACAGCGAGCCGCCCCAATCGGAATGCACGAGTGTGGCCGCGCGCAGGTCGAGTGCGGCCAGGACGTCGGCGATGAGCTGGTTCAGGCCCCGCATGCTCAGATCGGTGCCGGGGCGCAGCGGTTCGGGGTGTCCACCGAAGGGCAGATCGAGCCGAAGGTAGCGGAATCCGTCGGGCAGCAGGGGGATGACCCGATCCCAGAGCGTGTGGTTCATCAGCGGCCCGTGCAGCAGCACGACCGGCGGACCCTCGCCGTGCTCGGCGTAGTGGACACGGCCCGCGGGCAGCTCGACAGTGGGCATACGAACCTCCAGGATTAGAGCAGACGCTCTAGCGCGTTTGCTCTAGTCTGGAACGGTGAGCGAGAAGATGTCAACGGCCACCAGGGAACGCCTGGTCGTCGCGGTCGCCGAGCTGATGCGCACGCACGGGTACAGCGCCATCACCGTCAAACAGATCACCGTGGCGGCCGGGGCGCCGATGGGATCGCTCTATCACCACTTCCCCCACGGCAAAGTGCAGATCGCCGCCGAGGCGTTGCGCGGATCGGGGGCCGCCTACATCCAGTTGCTGCCGCTGCTGATGGACCCACACGAGGACCTGCGCGTCGCCGTCCCCGCCGCCTTCGACGACGCCGCGCGCACGATGGCGGAGTCGGGATGGATGAACATGTGCCCGGTCGGCACCGTCGCGGGCGAGATCGCCGACAGCGAGCCCGCCCTGCGCGCCGTGGCGGCCGAGGTCGTCGCGGACTGGATCGAGCAGGGCACCGCCTATTTCGCGCGCCGCGGGCTCGCCGCGGCCGATGCACGTGATCTGGTGCTGGGCGTGCTGAGCGGGCTGGAGGGCGCGTTCCTCCTGGCACGCACACTGCGTTCGGCCGAACCACTGCACGCGGCGGGGAAGGCGCTGGCGGCGCGCGTGGAGCAACTGCTGGCCGAGGGCAGCCGTACCGCCGTCGACTCCTGACCAGCCGGCGCGCCGATCCGCTACGGGCGCGGCACGATGATCCGCGCCACCAGCGCGCGATGATCGGCGCCGGGCAGATCGACCGTCTCCACCGTGACGGCGTGCGCGTCGGCGAGCAGGATGTGGTCGATGCCCACCAGCGGCGGCACCCGCTGGTCGGTCGGATAGGTCACCAGGTGGCCCGCGCCCGCCTGGGCTGCGGCGTCGGCGAACCGTCCGGCGATGAGCGCGCGGAAGCGGACGTGGTCGTAGGTGGCGTTGAAGTCGCCGCCCACGATCACCGGACGATCCGCCGGTGCCCGGCGCAGGACGCCGTCGAGCCGGGACAGCTCGTCGGCCCAGACCACGGTGTCGTAGATCGGCGGGACCGGATGGAAGGCATAGACGGAGACCGGTCCGATGTCGGGCACGGTAGCCGTGGCCGAGATCTGATTGAGGACGTATCCGTCGTATTCGACGGTGTCCGACAAGGGGAACCGGCTCCAGATCCCGGTCCCGCTCGCGGTCTGACCGGGCGCCAGGTAGCGATACGGCAGCAGCTCGTCGAGACCGGCGGCGCCGAGATCGGTGACCGCCGTACGGGTCAGCTCGTTGACGGTGAGAACCGCGACCTCCCGCTCGCGCACCGCGCCCACGAGCGCGGCGGGATCGGCGCCGTCGAACAACAGATTCGCCTGCATGACCGTGAGCGCGGGACCGTCGCCACCACCATCGGCGACATACAGCGGCACCTGCGTCGCGACCCCGAGGGCCGCCACCACCGCCGCGACCCCGGTCGCCACCCACTGTCGGCTCGCCGCGAAGCCCACCGCGCCCACGAGCGCGCCGCCCAGCAGATACGGCGTGGCGGAGGCGGCCAGCACCACCGGCTCGGCCGTCCACCCGGTGAAGTGCAGGGCGACACCGGCCGCGCCGGCCAGCGTCGCCGCGGCGGACAGTACGACGGTTCCGACCCGGACGACCTGCGCTCTCATCGGCACAGCCAAACACGCGACCGGCGCGGACGCGAATTGCGCTCACCCTGCGCCGTACCCGTCACCAGCGGCGCGACCGGGGACAGGGCGCGGCGATCGGGCCGGGGGTGGTAGGAAAGGGGACGTGTCGGCATCTGACGAGAGTTCTGGTTCCCACGGTCGCTCCCGCGCGGTGGACGAGGTGGTGGAGCTGGTCAGCGCGCTGATCCGGTTCGACACCTCCAACACCGGCGAGCTGGCCACCACCAAAGGCGAACAGGAGTGCGCGGAGTGGGTGGCCGCGCAGCTGCGCGAGGTCGGTTACGAGACCGAGTACGTCGAATCCGGCGCGCCAGGCCGCGGCAATGTGTTCGCGCGTCTGAAGGGCGCCGATTCCAGCCGCGGCGCCCTGATGATCCACGGGCACCTCGATGTCGTGCCCGCCGAGGCCGCCGACTGGAGTGTGCACCCGTTCTCCGGCGCGGTCCGCGACGGCTACGTGTGGGGCCGCGGCGCGATCGACATGAAGGACATGGTCGGCATGACGCTGGCACTGGCCCGCCAGTTCAAGGCCGAAGGGACAGTGCCGCCGCGCGATCTGGTGTTCGCGTTCCTCGCCGACGAGGAGAACGGCGGCCGGTGGGGCTCGCAGTGGTTGGTCGAGCATCGCCCCGACCTGTTCGACGGTGTCACCGAGGCCGTCGGTGAGGTCGGCGGCTTCTCGCTGACCGTGCCGCGCCCCGACGGCACCGAACGCAGGCTCTACCTGGTGGAGACCGCCGAGAAGGGGCTGGGCTGGATGCGGTTGCGGGCCAAGGCCCGCGCGGGCCACGGCTCGTTCCTGCACGAGGACAACGCGGTCACCATCCTCGCCGAGGCGGTCGCGCGATTGGGCAAACACACCTTCCCGGTGGTGCTGTCGGACTCGGTCGCCGAATTCCTCACCGCGGTGAGCGAGGAGAGCGGGCTGCAGTTCGACCCGCACGGCCCCGACATCGAAGGCCAGCTCGCCAAGCTGGGCACCATCTCGCGCATCATCGGCGCCACCCTGCGCGACACCGCCAACCCCACGATGCTGCAGGCCGGATACAAGGCCAACGTCATTCCGCAGACCGCCGAGGCCGTCGTGGACTGCCGGGTGGTGCCGGGCAGGCAAGCCGCGTTCGAGCGCGAGGTCGACGAACTCATCGGCCCCGATGTCGAACGCGAGTGGATCACCAAGCTCGACTCCTACGAGACCACCTTCGACGGTCACCTCGTCGACGCCATGAACGACGCGGTGCTGGCCCACGACGCCGACGGCCGCACCGTGCCCTACATGCTCTCCGGCGGCACCGATGCGAAAGCGTTCGCGCGGTTGGGCATTCGCTGCTTCGGCTTCGCGCCGCTGCAGCTGCCGCCGGACCTGGACTTCACCGCCCTGTTCCACGGGGTGGACGAGCGGGTGCCGGTCGAGTCGCTGGAATTCGGCACCCGGGTACTGGAACACTTCCTCCTGCACAGCTGAGACGCCACGAATCGGAGAAACCATGAGCTACAACCCGTATGACGCACTGCCGCAGGTTCCGTCGTTCACCCTCACCTCCGCCGACATCACCGATGGTCAGCCGCTGGGCAACGACCAGGTCTCGGGCGTGTTCGGCGCGGGCGGCAAGGACATCTCACCGCAGCTGAGCTGGTCGGGCTTCCCGGAGGGCACCCAGAGCTTCGCGGTCACCGTGTACGACCCGGATGCCCCGACCGCGTCGGGCTTCTGGCACTGGGCCGTCGCGAACATTCCCGCCTCGGTCACCTCGCTCGACGCCGGCGCGGGCAGTGCGGGTGGCAGCCTGCCCATCGGCGCCGTGTCGCTGCGCAACGACGGCGGCTTCCCCGGCTTCGTGGGCGCCGCGCCGCCCAACGGCCATGGCCCGCACCGGTATTTCGTCGTCGTCCACGCCGTCGACGTGGCCGTGCTCGAGGTCGGGCCGGACGCCTCGCCCGCCTTCCTCGGCTTCAACCTGTTCTCGCACACGCTCGGCCGGGCCACCCTGATCGGCACCTACGAGCAGCACTGAGCATGAACGACGGTGGGCCCCCGAGCCGGAAAATCGGGGGCCCCCCCAGGTGTAGGGGCGACATATCAAATTACACCGGCACGGGGGGCGTGGGGGGGGTTGCGTCCGTGTAAGTGCGGGGGGCCGCCGCGGACTATGGGGGCACGTGGGCCGCCCACCCGGCCGGCGTCGGCGGCGGTTCCGA
>NZ_JARWOJ010000305.1 GCF_029868625.1 Nocardia neocaledoniensis
GTGGAGGCCCGGCGAGCCAGGGCGCGGCAACGAACCATCGGCGCGAGCACGGACCGGAGCAGCCCTCGGAATGATGATTGATTGGGAGCCCGACCGCGGGGGCCCCCAGAAGGGGGCGAGTAGGAAGCGGGAGCGAAAAAAGGGCCCCCCCCCGCCCCGCGCGCGCGGCGCCCCCCCCCCCCCGCCACCCCCCCCCGCCCCGCCGCCCGCCCCCCCCGGGCCGACCTGCTCGCCCACGTCGGCACCAGGGAGGTCGTCCAGGACATGGACGTGCTGCGCGCGGTGCTCGGCGACCCGAAGCTGAGCTATCTCGGCTACTCCTACGGCACCCGGCTCGGCTCGGCCTACGCCGAGAAGTACCCGCAGCACGTGCGCGCCCTCGTCCTCGACGGCGCCGTCGACTCCTCCCAGGACCCGGTGCAGGAATCGCTGCGCCAGGCCGCCGGATTCCAGGGCGTGTTCAATGCCTACGCCGCCGACTGCGCGCAGAACGCCGAGTGCCCGCTCGGCACCGATCCGGCCCAGGCGGTGGCCAGGTTCCGCGCGCTGGTGTCGCCGCTGGCCGAGACCCCGGCCGCGACCGCCGACCCGCGCGGCCTCAGCTACGGCGACGCGATCACCGGCGTCCAGCAGGCCCTCTACACCGACGACCTGTGGAACGTGCTCTCCCAGGGCCTGACCGAACTGCGCGACGGCCACGGCGACACGCTCCTGCAACTGGCCGACCAGTACGACGGCAGGCGCGCCGACGGCAGCTACGCCAACATCCAGGACGCCTTCAATGCCATCCGCTGCGTCGACGACCCGCGCGTCACCGACCGCGAGATCGTCGGCCGTCAGGACACCGAATATCGCCGGGCCGCCCCGTTCCTCGACGACGGCCGTGGCACCGGCGCCGCCCCGCTGGAACTGTGCGCGTCCTGGCCGGTGCCGAATACCAGCACGCCGCATCGGGTGTCGGCGCCCGGCCTGCCGACCACGGTCGTCGTCTCGACCACCGAGGACCCCGCCACGCCGTACCAGGCCGGGGTCGACCTGGCCGATCAGCTCGGCGCCGCCCTGATCACCTTCCGTGGCAACCGCCACACCGCGGCCCTGGTCGCCGGTGACCGCTGCCTCGACACCGCCGTGATCGAGTACCTGGTCGAGCTCGCCGCGCCCGAGCCAGGGCTCACCTGTTGAGACCGGCGTGCCGTTCACCGCGCGCCGTCAGCGCTGGTGAGATGTGCGCGGAAGATGACATGATCGCAAACCCGAGCAGCGATGTAACACGGATTTAACGCCGGGTGCCTACGCTCGCCCTATGGATCGCCAGAAGGAATTCGTGCTGCGGACGCTCGAAGAGCGGGACATCCGCTTCGTACGGCTCTGGTTCACCGATGTGCTCGGCTACCTCAAGTCGGTGGCCATCGCTCCGGCCGAGCTCGAGGGCGCCTTCGAAGAGGGCATCGGCTTCGACGGCTCGGCCATCGAGGGCTTCGCGCGCGTGTCCGAGGCGGACATGGTCGCCCGGCCCGATCCGTCGACCTTCCAGGTGCTGCCCTGGGCCAGCTCCAAGGGCCACCAGCACTCCGCGCGCATGTTCTGCGACATCACCATGCCCGACGGTTCCCCGTCCTGGGCCGACCCGCGCCACGTGCTGCGCCGTCAGCTGAACAAGGCGGCCGACGTCGGCTTCAGCTGCTACGTGCACCCCGAGATCGAGTTCTTCCTGCTGGAGAACGGCCTCAAGGACGGCAAGCCGATGCCCGCCGACAACGGCGGCTTCTTCGACCAGGCCGTGCACGACGCCGCCCCGAACTTCCGGCGCCACGCCATCGACGCGCTGGAGTCGATGGGCATCTCGGTCGAGTTCAGCCACCACGAGGGCGCCCCCGGCCAGCAGGAGATCGACCTGCGCTACGCCGACGCGCTGTCGATGGCCGACAACGTGATGACCTTCCGCTACCTCATCAAGGAGGTCGCGATCGACGAGGGCGTGCGCGCGACGTTCATGCCCAAGCCGTTCTCGCAGTACCCGGGCTCGGCCATGCACACCCACATGAGCCTGTTCGAGGGCGAGAACAACGCCTTCGCCGACCTGGACGATCCGGACAACCTGTCGCAGACCGCGCGCTCGTTCATCGCGGGCATCCTCGAGCACGCGCCGGAGATCAGCGCCATCACCAACCAGTGGGTCAACTCCTACAAGCGCCTGATCCACGGCGGCGAGGCGCCGACGGCGGCCTCGTGGGGCCGGTCGAACCGGTCCGCGCTGGTCCGGGTGCCGATGTACACCCCGAACAAGACCTCCTCGCGCCGCGTCGAGATCCGCAGCCCCGATTCGGCCTGCAACCCGTACCTGACCTTCGCGGTGCTGCTCGCGGCCGGTCTGCGCGGTATCGAGAAGGGCTACGAGCTGCCGCCCGAGGCCGAGGACGACGTGTGGTCGCTGACCGACGCCGAGCGCCGCGCCATGGGCTTCCGTTCGTTGCCCGGCACCCTCGACGAGGCGCTGCAGGCGATGGAGCGCTCGGAGCTGGTCGCCGAGACTCTCGGCGAACATGTCTTCGACTTCTTCCTGCGCAACAAGCGCCGCGAATGGGCCGACTACCGCAGCAAGGTCACGCCCTGGGAGCTCGAGGAATACCTGAGCCTGTGAGGTGACCGCGACGGTGATCCCGAAGAGGTACTTTTAGGGCATGGTCCGGCCCCCGACTGCCCGCTCCGCTGTTCCCGGTGTCGGCAGGCTCGGCCTGCTCGAGCCCACCGCGGCGGATTCCCTGCACCAGCTCGGCTGGGACAATGTCGACGGTGTGCCCGTGCTCTGGGCGCTGTCGCGTTCGCCCGATGCCGATCTCGCGCTGGCCACCCTGCTGCGGCTGCGGGAATCGCTGGGAGAGGGCTGGGCCGAACTGGATTCGGTGATCCGCTCCGATACGACCCTGCGCGGCAGGCTGTTCGGGCTGCTGGGGTCGTCGACGGCGTTCGGCGATCATCTGGTCGCCGCCCCCGAATCGTGGAAGATCCTGCGCCGTAAGCACCTTCCCGAGCGGGATGAGGTGATCACCGACCTGCTCGACGCGGTCGACGCGCGCCCGGAGACCGGACCCGACGCGGGGCCGATGCTGTTCCGGGCGGAGATCGCGGGCCCGGAGGCAGTCGCGTTGCTGCGCAGCAGGTATCGCGATCAGCTGATGCTGCTGGCCGCGATCGACCTGGCCGCCACCGTGGAGAACGAGCCGGTGCCGCCGTACCAGGTGGTGGGCAGGCAGCTGTCGGATCTGGCCGACGCCGCGCTCACCGCGGCGCTGTCGGTCGCGGTCGCGCGGGTCTGCAAGAACGGGCCGGTGCCGGTCCGGCTGGCGGTGATCGCGATGGGCAAATGCGGTGCGCGCGAACTGAACTACGTCAGCGACGTCGACGTGGTGTTCGTCGCCGAACCCGCCGACGCCACCGCGACCCGGCTGGCCGCGGAGATGATGAGCGTGGCGAGCTCGGCCTTCTTCGAGGTCGACGCCGCCCTGCGGCCCGAGGGCAAGGCCGGCGCGCTGGTGCGCACTCTCGACTCGCATCTCGCGTACTACAAGCGCTGGGCCCGCACCTGGGAGTTCCAGGCCCTGTTGAAGAACCGGCCGATGACCGGCGATCTGGAACTGGGGCAGCAGTACCGCGACGCGCTGATGCCGATGGTATGGACCGCCTCCGAGCGCCCCGACTTCGTCGCCGACGTGCAGGCCATGCGCCGCCGGGTGGAGGACCTGGTTCCCGCCGACCTGCGCGAGCGCGAGCTCAAGCTGGGCGCGGGCAGCCTGCGCGATGTCGAATTCGCCGTGCAGCTCCTGCAATTGGTACACGGCCGGGTGGACGAGGCGCTGCACGTCACCAACACCGTCGAGGCGCTGACCGCGCTCGCGGCGGGCGGCTATGTCGGCCGCGAGGACGCCGCGAATCTCACCGCCTCCTACGAGTTCCTGCGCCTGCTCGAACACCGGCTGCAGTTGCAGCGCCTCAAGCGCACCCACACCCTGCCCGCGAGCGACGACGAGGAGGGGATGCGCTGGCTGGCCCGCGCCGCGCACATCCGGCCCGACGGCCGCCAGGACGCGGTCGGCGTGCTGGAGACCGAGATCCGCCGCAACTCGATGCGGGTCCGGCGGCTGCACGCGAAGCTGTTCTACCGGCCGCTGCTCGATTCGGTCGCCCGGCTCGACTCCGACGCGCTGCGCCTGAGCCCCGACGCCGCCGTCCGCCAGCTCGCCGCCCTCGGCTACGGCGCCCCCGCGAACGCGCTCGGGCACCTCAAGGCGCTCACCGGCGGCGTCTCGCGCAAGGGCCGCATCCAGGCGCTGCTGCTGCCGACCCTGCTCGAATGGCTCGGCGACACACCGAATCCCGACGCTGGCCTGCTCGCCTACCGCCGCATCTCCGAGGGGCTCGACGACCAGATCTGGTTCCTGCGCGAACTGCGCGACGAGGGCGCGATCGCCCAGCGTCTGATGATCGTGCTCGGCTCCTCGGAGTACCTGCCCGATCTGCTGATCAACGCGCCGGAGACCATCCGGATGTACGCCGACGGGCCCGGCGGTCCACAGCTGCTCGGCCCGCAGCCCGCCGACGTCGCCCGCGGCATCCAGACCGCGGCGGCCCGCTACGACGACCCGGCGCGTGCGGTGGCGGCGGCCCGGTCACTGCGCAGGCACGAACTGGCGCGGGTGGCCTCGGCCGATCTGCTGGGCATGCTCGACGTGTCGCAGGTGTGCGTCGCGCTGTCGTCGGTGTGGGTGGCGGTGCTCGAGGCCGCGCTCAGCGCCGTCATCCGGGCCTCGGAGGCCGAACGCGGCGGGCCTGCGCCTGCCGACATGGCGGTGATCGGCATGGGCAGGCTCGGCGGCATGGAGCTCGGCTACGGTTCCGACGCCGACGTGCTGTTCGTGTGCGACCCGCGCCCTGGCGCCGACGAGACGACCGCGGTCAAGTGGGCCAACGGGGTGGCCGAGAAGGTCCAGCGCCTGCTCGGGGCGCCGAGCACCGATCCGCCGCTGCAGGTCGACGCCGGGCTGCGCCCGGAGGGCCGCAACGGTGCCCTGGTGCGCACCCTGGCGGCCTATCAGGCGTACTACGGCCAGTGGGCCCAGCCGTGGGAGGTGCAGGCGCTGCTGCGCGCGCACCAGGTGGCGGGCGATCAGGACCTGGGGGTACGGTTCCTGCACGTCATCGACCCGATCCGATATCCGGCGGGCGGGGTGTCGGCCGACGCGGTCCGCGAGATCCGCCGGATCAAGGCCCGCGTCGATTCCGAGCGGCTGCCCCGCGGCGCCAACCCGGCCACGCACACCAAACTCGGCCGCGGCGGCCTGGCCGACATCGAGTGGACGGTCCAGCTGCTGCAGCTGCGGTTCGCCCACGAGGTACCCGCGCTGCACAACACCTCCACGTTGCAGGCGCTCGACGTCATCGAGACCGAGGGCATCCTGGAGCCCGAAGACGTCGCGCTGCTGCGCGAATCGTGGCTGGCGGCGACCGCGGCCCGCAATGCCCTGGTCCTGGTGAAAGGCAAGCCGACCGACCAGCTGCCGGGTCCGGGCAAACTGCTGTCGGCGGTGGCCCGGGTCGCCGGATGGCCCAATGACGACGGCAGTGAATTCCTCGACAACTACATGCGGATCACGCGCCGCGCGAAGGCGGTCGTCGAGCGGGTGTTCGGGGGCGGGTGAGCATGCGAAAGGCCCCGCACCACCGGTGCGGGGCCTTTCAGATCACGCTCGAATCAGATGGAGCGGACGTCCTGAGCCTGGGGGCCCTTCTGGCCCTGGCCGACCTCGAACTCCACGCGCTGACCCTCTTCGAGGGACTTGAAGCCCGAGCCGCTGATGGCCGAGTAATGCACGAAGACGTCGGGGCCGCCTCCGTCTTGGGCGATGAAGCCGAAGCCCTTCTCGCCGTTGAACCACTTAACAGTGCCTTGAGTCATGGTGTTTCTAAGTCTTTTCCGTAGATGAGCCATGGCGATCTCTGTGATCAGCCCAGTCTCAGCAGCCCAGTATGCCATACTCACCGGCAAACTGTGCAATGCGACTTTCAGAAGGGCGATCTGGGCGGAGTCTGCACGCGTGTCGCGGCTGCCGAAGGGCAGATGTGACACCCTTGGCGGATGGGTGCGACCAACGATCAGCCTGCCGAACACCACGACCTCGCCCTGCGGGTGCTCGACGCGCATGTGGCCTTCACCAAGGACCAGCTGCTGCAGCCGGTGGGGTTCCTCGAACTCGCCACCGAGGAGGTCGACGGCCTGCTCGCCGAGGCGGCGGAGCTGACGCTGGCCGAGGCGGTCACCCGCGAACAGATCAAGGGCGTGGCGCACAAGTACGCCGTGCAGATCCCGGTCGAGGGCGCGATCCCGGAACTCGTCGGCGAGATCGCCGCCCGCCTCTACCACCATCGGGCCCAGGACGAGATCCCGGTGCGCGAGGTCGTCGACAACCGGCGCTTCGACGAACTGGTCTCGGCCGTGGCCGACATGGAGGTGACCCACCGGCTGGTGCGCCTGGTGCTGAGCAGCCCCGTCACCGTCGACGCCTGCGTCGAGGCCGTGCAGCGCGCGGTCGTGGCCGCGGTGGACGAGAACCGGCACACCGACGGACACGGCCTGGCCGGATCGCTGCGTGGCGCGCTGGCCCGGCTGGCCGAGCCGGCGCTGCCCGCCATCGAGAACGGCGTCGGCCGGATCACCCGGACCGGCGCGCGCTTCGTGCTGCGCGGCAATCGCGACGACGCCGACGAAGTCCTGTTCGACACCGCCCGCGAGACCTGGCGCAAACACACCGGCGACGCCATCGGTTCGTTCCGCGATCTCGTCTCGGCCAACGACGTGGAGGACGCCGTCGTCCTCACCTTCGAGTTCTGGCGCACCTTCCGCGACACCGATTACTTCCACGCCCTGCTCGACGAGGGCATCGACCACGTCTTCGACAAGTACGGCGACACCCCGCTGGCCGAGTTGCTCACCGAGCTGGGGATCAGCCGCGCCGACCTCATCGAGGAGGCCCTGCGATTCGGGCCGTCGGTGCTCGGAAAGCTCGACGAGCGCGGCTATCTCGACACCGTGATCCGCCGCAGGCTGGCGCCGTTCTACGCCTCGGACGCCTTCCGCGCGGCGGTGACCGGCCAGTAGCCCGCGGACCGCGCGAGCGCGAGTTCTGTTCGGCCGCTGGCGCGTCGGTGTATGTCGGTACGATCCGTGCAACGATGGAGCGCTTGCGCTACCGGATCGCGATCGAAAGGCTGCCGTGACACGTCTGTCCTCCCTGCTCGACCAGATCGACTCCGGAGCGGTGCTGCTGCCCGAATTCCAGCGCGGGTACGTGTGGAACAGGGACCAGGTGCGCGGGCTCATGCGGTCGCTGTACCTCGGGTATCCGGTCGGCGGATTGCTCGTGTGGGAGACCGGATCCGAGGACATCGCGGTCCGTGGCGCGGGCGGCGGGTCGGGGTTGCGGCAGCTGCTGCTCGACGGCCAGCAGCGCATCACCACCCTCTACGGCATCATCCGCGGGCGGGCGCCGTCGTTCTTCGAGGGCGACGCGGTCGCCTTCACCGGACTCCACTTCGATGTGGACCGTGAGGTTTTCGAGTTCCAGGTGCCCGGTCGCGACACCGCGCCGACCTGGATCGATGTCACCGAACTGTTCGCGCAGGGCCCCGTGCACTACCTGCCCCGGTTCACCGAGGTCGAGCCGGAGACGCTGGCCGCGTATCTGGACCGGCTGAACAAGCTGCGCGAGATCACCCACCGCGAATTCAATGTCGAGACCATCACCGGCTCCGACCGCACCGTCGACGAGGTGGTCGACATCTTCAACCGGGTCAACTCCGGCGGCACCAAGCTGTCCAAGGGTGACCTGGCACTGGCGACCTTGTGCGCGCAGTGGCCGCAGGCCCGCGGCAACCTGCGCGATCACCTGATCCGCTGGGACAAGGAGGGGTACACCTTCACCCTGGACTGGCTGCTGCGCAATGTGATCGCCGTCGGCAACGGCCGCGCTCATTTCGACGCGCTCGGCGATCTGTCGCCCGCGGAGTTCGAGCAGGCCCTCGCCGCCACGGCGACCCAGGTCGACACCTTCCTCGACACCGTGGCGGGCCGGCTCGGGCTCGATCACGATCGAGTCCTGATGGGCCGCTACGCCGTTCCGGTCATCACCCGCCTGCTGTTCCTCAACGGCGGCCGCTTCGACGGCGACCTGCACCGCGACCGGGTGCTGTACTGGTACATCCATTCCGCGCTGTGGGGCCGGTTCAGCGGTTCCACCGAGACCTTCCTGCAGCAGGACTACGACACCCTCGAACGCGGCGGCATCGACGCGCTCATCGCCTCGCTGGAACGGCTGCGCGGCGGCTCGCTCGATCTGTGCGCCGACGATTTCGGCGGCGCCACCCGTGGCTCGCGGTTCTACCCGCTGCTGTACCTGCTCACCAGGGTCGACGGCTCACGCGACCTCGGTACCGGCTCCGAGCTGGGCATCGAGCAGCTCGGCGAGCGGAGCCCGGTGCAGGTGCACTACCTGTTCCCGAAGACGACGCTGCGCGACGCGGGATACGAGCGCAACGAGATCAACGCCATCGCCAACTTCTGTTTCCTGAGCCCCGGCTCCGAAGCCGAACTCGGCGAGCGCGAACCGGCCGACTACCTCGCCGAGGTGGAGCGCAGGCATCCGGGAGTGCTGGCCTCGCAGTGGATTCCGACCGATCCGGCGCTGTGGCGGGTGGAGAACTACCGCGAATTCCTGCGCGCCCGCAGGCTGCTGCTCTCCGCCGCCGCCGACGCCTTCCTGGAGAAGCTGCGCACCGGCAAGCTGCACCGCCCGACCCTGCACACGGTCGGCGTGGCCGGGGTGAGCTTCGGTGATCCCGCGGTGGACCTGGTGAACGCGCTCGTCGAGGATCTGGTCGCCGACGGTTTCGGGTTCCCGCTGCTCGACAGCGAGGTCTCCGATCCGGTCACCGGCCGCGAACTCGCTGTCGCCGAGGCGTTCTGGCCCGAGGGCCTGCAGCCGGGCGTCGGCATGCCGGTGGTGCTGGTGCTCGAACCGGCCAATGCCGATCTGAACCGGCTGTCCCAGCTCGGCTACGCCGTCTTCACCTCCGTCGACGCCCTGCGCGGTTACGTCGGCAATCTCCGGGTGGAGGCCTCCGGCGACACGGGCCTCTACGGCCCGGCCGCCGATGTCGCGGCACTGGCCGAGCGGCTGCCCGCCACCTGGGTCGGCAACTCCGAACAGGTCTGGTTCCACTTCGCCTGGAACCTGCTCGAACGCGATCGCGCTGATGGCCCCGACGCGGTGCTGGAAACCGAGCAGGTCTCGCTGCGCTACATCGCGCTGTGGGCGCTGACCCGCACCTTCTACATCCACGCCTTCGACCAGGGCAATCCGGGGGAGTGGCGCTACTACCTCGGCGACACCATCGGTCCCGCCCCGCTCGTGCCGCGCGACTGGCTCGCGCGCCGCGCCATCGACTCGGGCGCGCTCGCCCCCGGCGCCGCGCCCGGCGACGAGGACATCGCCATCGCCCTCGTGCACGGAGTCATCGAGGTGGTCGAGGACGTCGCCACCGCGCTGGCCCACCTGCTCGGCGGCCCCGGCCTGTTCGCCTCGCTGTGGGCCTCGGCGGGCGCCGCCGAACACTACGGCTACCCGCTGTCCACCGACCAGATCAACGACCTCATCAACCAGGTCGTCAACGACCCGGCGTCCCGGAAGATCCAGGCCTACAACTGGATCGAGGCCGGCCTGCCGCTCTAGGACGCGGTCGCGCGCTGGAACGTATCGACGAAGTCGCGCAGCGCGGCGCGGTCCTCGGCGTCGACCGGGCGATGCCCGCGCGCGGCCTCGACCGTGACGGTGGCGCCGGCGCGCAGGTCCAGTTCGGTCCAGCAGACGGGCAGCACCGGCAGTTGCACGGTGCGGTCGGCGACGGTGAGGGTGAGCGCGGAGGTGTAGCGACCGGCGACGGTCATCAGCGCCTCGACCGCGTCCTCGGTGAGCGGGCCCGCCGCCGTGAATTCCTCGATGTACATGTCGCCGCCCCTTCCTCTCCGGCCAGTGTAGGGCCACAGAGATCTCTCGAGGCTGTCTTAAGTGGGCCGTAATGACGGCTGCTTAGGGTGAGCGCATGATGCGTGAGTGGATGGAACGAGCCCTGCTCGTCCTGGGGTGGGGCGCGGTGGTCACGGCGGTCGCCGGGATCGTGTTGCATGTCGGGAACTGGTCGCAGAAGTCGATGGTGTTGCTGGCGTCGGGGGCGATGTGGCTGATGCTCGGCGCCGTCGTCGGGTTGATCCTGCTGCTGATCGCGCGGAGCTGGCGCAGTGCCGTCGCCGGGGTGGTGGTGCTGGCGGGCGTGCTGTGGCTGGTGGTGCCGTCCTACCTTCCGGAGAGCCGTGCGGCGGCCGGTCCGGAGCTGGTGGTGTTGCAGTCGAATCTGCTGTTCGGGCAGGCTGACACCGCCGCGGTCGTCGCGACTGTGCGGGACAACGACGTCGACGTGCTCACCACCGAGGAGCTGACGACCGGCGCGATCGAGCGGCTGCGCGCCGCCGGGCTGGAAGAGTTGCTGCCCTACACCTACCTCGAACCGGCGCAGTCCGGCGGCGGTGGCACCGGGATCTACAGCCGATACCCGTTGCGCGACACCGTGAAATACGACGGCTTCATCATGAGCAACATCTCCGCCACGATGGAACATCCGCAGCGCGGCCCGATCTCGGTGTTCGCCTTCCATCCGATCCCACCGAACCTGGATTTCGCGGCCTGGTCGGCCGAGATGCGCCGGGTCGACGAGATCCTCGGCGTCGCAGGCGCTCCCGCGATCGTCGGCGCGGATTTCAATGCCACCCATGATCATTCGGCCTACCGTGCCCTGCTCGACGGTCCGTTCGCCTCCGCCGCCGACCAGACGGGCGACGGCATTCTGCTCACGTATCCGGCGGATCGGCGCTGGGGCCCGGTGATCGGCATCGATCACGTGCTCGTCGCAGGTGGAGTGGCACAACAGGTTCGCACGCTCACCATCCCCGGCAGCGATCACCGCGCGGTGCTGGCTTCGGTGCGGATGGACAGCTGACCGAAGTCGTCTACCATGTGAGCCGCTCGACAGCGGACCGTCAGGCGTCCGCGTCAGTTGTTTCCCGGGGAGGACCAGCGAATGATCAGACGTCGATTCGGCACGGCCGTGGCCGCGGCGGTGGTGAGTATCGGATTGCTCGTATCCGGTTGCTCGGCGACCACGGTGGCCAGCGACCAGGCGGTGCCCGCGATGGACAACCCGTGGGAGGTGGCGGGCGCCGCGTCGAGCACCGGACCCAGCGGCCCGCGGCCCGGTGTGCCCGACACCGACAAGAAGGCCGACAACGGTGACAACGGCGCGATCGACAAGCTCGCCCTCAACGCCATCGCCGACATCGAAGAGTACTGGCAGACCGAGTACTCCAAGACCTTCCGCGGCACCTTCAAGCCCGCGTCGAAGTACATCTCCTGGTCGGCCAAGGCTCCCGAATCCGAGGCCGTGCAGTTCTGCAAGAGCAGCACCTACAAGCTGGTCAACGCCGCCTACTGTCCGCTCGACCACACCATCGGCTGGGACCGCACCGTCCTGCTGCCGCTGCTGGTGAACAAGTACAAGGAGATGGCGGTGGTGATGGTGCTGGCCCACGAGTACGGCCACGCCATCCAGTCCCAGGCCGACCTGCTGCGTGGCTTCCTCACCGATGCCCTGGTGAAGGAGCAGCAGGCCGACTGCCTGGCCGGGGTGTTCCTGCGCCACGTCGCCGAGGGCAATTCCAAGCATTTCACCCTCAACACCACCGACGGCCTCAACGGCGTACTCGGCGCCACCGTCGCCGTGCGCGACCGCGACCCGAATGATCCCGACGCCGTGCACGGTTCGGCCTTCGAGCGGGTCACCGCGGTGCAGATGGGCTACACCGAGGGCGCCGGATCCTGCAAGGGCATCAACGAGGAGGAGATCGAGAAGCGCCGCGGCGGCCTGCCGGTCACCTTCGAGGAGGGCGAGCGCGACCAGCAGCTGCCGGTGAACCAGGAGAATCTGAGCTCGCTGGCCACCCAGCTCGGCAAGTCGATGCCGGTGCGGAACGCGCCGAAGTTCGACTACAGCGGCGTCACCCGGAACTGCGCGTCGACGACCACCACCGAGCCGGTCTCGTACTGCCCCGGCAGCAACACCATCGGCACCGATGTGCCGGCGATGGCCAAGCGCGCCGGTGAGGGCGCGAGCGGCAAGGAAGAGCCGCTGTCGGCGGTCGTCACCGGCGACTACAACGCGGCGGTGGTCTTCGTGTCCCGGTACGCGCTCGCGGTGCAACAGGACCGCAAGCTGTCGTTGACCGGCGCCGAGTCGGCGGGCCTGCGCACGGCGTGCCTGTCCGGCGCGCTGACCACGAAACTCAGTGAGCCGAGCAGTGATCCGCGCCTGTCGGCCGGTGACCTCGACGAGGCCGTGTCCGGTCTGCTCGCCGACGGCCTCGCGGCCGCCGACGTCAACGGCAAGGTGGTCGCCAGCGGCTACCAGCGCCTCGAGGCGTTCCGCACGGGCGTCCTCGACGGCGAGCAGGCCTGCCTGACCCAGTTCGAGTAGGTCAGCGCGCCGCGGGCAGTGATCGCAGGGAGCTGAGGGTGTTCGCCACCGCGCGGGCGGCCTCGGCTCCCTTCGTCACGAAGTGGTTGGTGTAGTAGTCCACGTGCTCGCTGTGCTCGTGGAAGTGGTGCGGGGTGAGCACCACCGAGAAGACCGGCACGTCGTTGTCGAGCTGGACGCGCATCAGCCCGTCGATCACCGCGGAGGCGACGAAGTCGTGGCGGTAGATGCCGCCGTCGACGACGAGCGCGGCGGCCACGATCGCGTCGTAGCGGCCGGTGCGGGCCAGGCGCTGGGCGTGCAGCGGGATCTCGAAGGCGCCGGGCACGTCGAAGACCTCGACGGCCGCCGGGTCGAATCCCAGTCCGCCGAATTCGGCGACGAAACCCTCATGGGCCTTGGTGACGATGGAGCTGTGCCAGCTGGCGCGGATGAACGCGACCGAGGAGGTGTTTCCCATGGAAGGAGTGTACTAGGCCACAAATTACTCGCCAGTAACATGCCGGGTGAGCCACTCGGTGAGGTCACCGATCACCTCGTCGCGTTCCGGTTCGTTGAACACCTCGTGGAACAGGCCGGGGTAGCGCAGCACCGTCACGTCCGCCGAACCCGTTCCGGTTTCGAGCAGGTCGGCACTCGACGGCGCGGCGATGGTGTCGCCCGTGCCGTGCAGCACCAGCAGGGGCGCGGTGAGGACGGACAGACGCTGCTTCACCAGGGCGGTGTGCTGCAGGATCTCGACCGCGGTGCGGGCGGGCAGGCGGCCGCGGTACACCAGCGGGTCGTCGTCGTAGGCGCGGACCACTTCGGGATCGCGGCTGATCGCCGACGAGTCCAGCGCCAGCACACCGAGATTCGGGGCGAAACGGGTGAGCAGGGGCGCGGCCAGGCGCTGCAGCGGATTGCCCACCGCGATGTCCAACGGCGGCGCCGACACCACGATTCCGGCCAGCTCGATCGGCCGGCGGGTGACCAGGTGCAGCACCACCAGGCTGCCCATCGAGTGGCCGAGCAGGAACCTCGCGGCGCCCGGATGCGCGTCGCTCGCGAGGTCGAGCAGCGACAGGGCATTGTCGGCGGCGGCGTCCAGCGACCCGATATTGGCGCCGGTCCCGGCCGAGCGTCCGTGCCCGATGTGGTCGAGCGCGTACACCGCGAACCCGGCGGCGGCGAGCTGGTCGCCGAGGTACTCGTAGCGGCCCGAGTGCTCGGCGACGCCGTGCACCAGCGCCACGACGCCGCGCACGCCGGTGTCGGGTTGCCATGCGCGCCAAGCGATCCGGCCGCCCGCGCCGGTGAACTCGCCCGTGTCCGTGGTCATCGCAGCTCTCCTGCCGTGGGGTCGGACGCCGCGAGCCGTGCGATCAGGCGCCGATTGAATTCGATCAGCCGAGCGTAGTTGAGCCGGGAGATCCGTTCGTCGGTTCCGTGGATCCGTGCCAGATCCGCCGCCGTGAGCACGATCGGCGCGAAATTGCAGCGCGTCTCGGCCAGGCCGTCGTAGTGCCGGGAGTCGGTCGCACCGGGCACGAGACCGGTGGTGGTGACGATGCCGGGGACCAACTCGGCGGCGAGCTCGGCGATCAGCTCGTAGGCGGGGCCGGGACCGGTGACCCGCGAGGGCTCGGAGGCGGGCCCGACGAGATCGATCGCCACGCCGATGTCGCGGATCACCCTGCGGCAGTGCGCGAGGACCGCCGACACCGAATCACCGGGCAGGATGCGGAAATTCACCAGCGCCTCGGCGCTCTGCGGCAACACGTTGGCCTTCACGCCGCCGCGGATCACCGTGGGCGCCGTGGTCGTGCGGACCATGGCCTCCGTGCTCGGCCCCGCCGCGAGGATCCGGGCGACCAGCGGCGCGGCCAGCGTGGCCAGCCCGCGCGTATCGGTGAGCTCGAGCAGCTTGCGGTGCGGTTCGGGCAGGGCCACCCGCATCCGGGCCAGCATGTCCGCGATCACCGGCGTCAGCCGCAGCGGCATCGGACGATCCTGCACCCGGGCCACCGCGCGCGCGAGCCGCCCGACCGCGGTTTGCCTGCCCGGCATCGAGGAGTGGCCACCGGTCTCGGTGACCGAGAACCGTACCGTCGCGTACCCCTTCTCGCCGAGCATGATGCTCGCGACCGGCCGGTCCACGCCGTCGGCGATCCCGTCGGTGATCACCCCGCCCTCGTCGAGCAACAGCTCGGCGCGCACGTTCTCGGCGCGCAGGTGCCCGGCCATCCGCACCGCGCCGCCGTCGCCGAAGACCTCCTCGTCGTGCCCGAACGCGAGGAAGAGGGTGTGGCG
This sequence comes from Nocardia neocaledoniensis, assembly GCF_029868625.1. Taxonomy (GTDB): domain Bacteria; phylum Actinomycetota; class Actinomycetes; order Mycobacteriales; family Mycobacteriaceae; genus Nocardia; species Nocardia neocaledoniensis_A. The sequence goes on from NZ_JARWOJ010000305.1 coordinate 14,926, forward strand.
CGGCCGGATGCCAGCGCCCAGCGCCCACTCCACGGCCTCGAGCACCGCCAGCACCCGGCTCTTGTCGTCGATGGCGCCGCGCCCCCAGATGAAGTCCTCGTCGACCACGCCGGCGAACGGGGGATGGGTCCAGCGCTGCGCGTCGTCGACCGGGACCACGTCCTGATGGCCGAGCAGGATCGCCGATACGTGCCCGGCCTCGGTGCCGTCCCAGCGGTAGAGCCTGCTGTGACCGAAGGTGGTCAGCGTGAGTTCGGCGTGCACGCGCGGGAACGCGGTCTCGAGATGACGGGCCAGCCGGACGAACTCCGCGTCGGCGGTGTCGGCGGGGTCCTCGGTCGAGACCGTCGCGCAGCGCAGCGCCGCGGCCAGCCGCTCGGCGACCTCGTCGGTGACGCCGACGGTGACGGGGGAACTGCTCGGGTTCTCGATGATCGGGCGCACCTTGGCATTCTCGCCGGTGCCCGGCCCGTTCGCCGCCGAAGACGCCCGAATCGCGGTATTCGGGTCGCAGGCGTCATGCGGTCAGCCGGGTCGGCGGTGGGCCATCTAAGCTGACATACATGGCAGGAGGCAAGGGCGGCAAGCCGTCGAAGGAAGCCAAGGCCGCGGCTAAAGCGGCACGTAAGCAGGCATCACGCGAGCGGCGTCAGCAGTTGTGGCAGGCGTTCAACATGCAGCGCAAGGAAGACAAGGCGCTGCTGCCGCTGATGATCGGCGCGCTCGTCGGCACCACGGTCGTGTTCTTCCTCATCGGTCTGATCTTCGACATGCAGTGGTTCCTGCTGCCGCTGGGTCTGCTGCTCGGTGTGCTGTTCGCGTTCATCATCTTCGGACGCCGCGTGCAGAAGAACGTCTACCGCAAGGCCGAGGGCCAGGCGGGCGCCGCGGCCTGGGTACTCGACAACCTGCAGGGCAAGTGGCGCGTGGCCAACGGCGTCGCGGCCACCACCCAGCTCGACGCGGTGCACCGCGTCATCGGCCTGCCCGGCGTCATCTTCGTCGCCGAGGGTTCCCCCCAGCGGGTGAAGTCGCTCATCCAGCAGGAGAAGAAGCGCACCGCCCGCCTGGTCGGCGACACCCCCATCTACGAGGTGATCGTCGGCAACGACGAGGGCCAGACCCCGCTCAAGGACCTGCAGAAGTTCCTCACCAAGCTGCCGCGCAACATCGACGTCAAGCGGATCGACCAGATCGAGGGCAGGCTCTCGGCGCTGTCCTCGCGCAGCGGCGGCCCCGCCATGCCGAAGGGCCCGATGCCCCCCGGCGCCAAGATGAAGGGCATGCAGCGCGCCATTCGCCGCCGCTGAGCCCCGGCTTCCGACCAGCCCGGTACCTGATCGCAGGTACCGGGCTCGTGTCGTCTCAGGAGTTCGCGGCCCGGCCGGTCAGCAGCCACAGGACCCGGTCGTAGGCGAGCAGGTGATAGCCGACCAGCACGATCACCGAGATCAGCGCCGGCCGGGCCAGGCCGGCCGCCCACAGTGCCGCGGCGCCGCCGAAGAGCACCGCGATCTCGACGAGCAGCCGCACCTGACCGGGTACCGGCACCGGCGCCGCACCGCTGCGGCTCGGGTCGCCTTGCACCGCGAGGGTGCCCCACAGTGTCGCGGCCGCGATCGGCAGCACGACGACGAGCAGAAACCGCCATGGCGAGTCGAACGCCCGCCAGCCGTAGATCCCGAAGGAGACGATGGCGACCAGTTCGAGCAGGAAACGCGTGGCCAGCATGGCCGGATTCAGTGACACGGCCACAGCGTAAGGCCGCGGTCGGCGCGGTGCGCCCCGGTCAGCGGGCGTTGACCAGCGCCGTGCCGGTGGCCTGGTCGTGCATGCCGCGCCCGTCGGCGTCGGTGAACAGGGCCGGAACCACGAACACCAGCAGCACCTGCCTGGCCAGCGCGCGCACGAACCCGACCGCGACCGGCGCGTCGACGCGGACCACGCGCAGCTTCATGAAGTACTGGCCGGGGGTGAAGCCGAACAGCGTCACCGCCGCGATGCCGATCACGAACCACACCAGCAGCGTCATCGACGACGCGGCGAGACTGCGCGCGATGACCGCGGCGATACCGACCGCGATGAACCAGTCGATGAACAGCGCCACGACGCGGCGCCAGGTGGGCGCCAGCGAGCCGGCGCCCTCGCGCGGCAGCCCGTAGAGCTCGCCGGGGTAGCCGGGTGTTTCCTCGTCACCCGGTTCCGCGGGGTTGCCGGAGAGCCAGGTGCCGGTGATGCGTGCCATGGCTCCCAGGATAGAGGCGGCCTCCCGGGCGCATTGGTGGAGGTCACGTGGCTGCGCCTGGTCGCGGATGGCAGGATGAGCAGGCAGGTCGCGGCCGGATGGCAGACATCACCTGGAATCCGGCACGCGTAACACTGGCGAAACACAGCCTTGACTGTAGGGAAACACCGCGTCCATACCGTCAGGTCGCGACGAACCCATGCATCGTGAACGGCTGGGAACCGATCCGTAAGGAGAACAAGTGACGTTCAGCACGGCCGAAGAGGTCATCCAGTACATCAAGGAAGAGGACATCGAATACGTCGATATCCGCTTCTCCGACCTGCCCGGCGTCCAGCAGCACTTCTCGATCCCGGCCAAGGCGTTCACCGCCGACCTGGCCGAAGAGGGTCTGGCGTTCGACGGCTCCTCGGTGCGTGGCTTCCAGTCGATCGACGAGTCGGACATGCTGCTGCTCCCCGACTTCAGCACCGCTCGCATCGACCCGTTCCGTGCCGCGAAGACCCTCAACCTGAACTTCTTCGTGCACGACCCGTTCACCCGTGAGGCCTACTCCCGCGACCCGCGCAACATCGCGCGCAAGGCGGAGGAGTACCTGCGTTCGACCGGCATCGCCGACACCGCCTTCTTCGGTGCCGAGGCCGAGTTCTACATCTTCGACGGCGTCCGCTACGGCTCCGGCATGAACAGCTCCTTCTACGAGATCGAGTCCGTCTCCGGCTCGTGGAACACCGGCAAGGAGTTCAACCCGGACGGCTCGCGCAACCTGGGCTACAAGGTGCGCAACAAGGGCGGTTACTTCCCCGTCGCGCCGTACGACCACTACGTCGACCTGCGCGACAAGATCTCGACCAACCTGCAGAACGCGGGCTTCGAGCTCGAGCGCGGCCACCACGAGGTCGGCACCGCCGGTCAGGCCGAGATCAACTACAAGTTCGGCACCCTGCTGTCCGCCGCGGACGACCTGCAGCTGTTCAAGTACATCGTGAAGAACACTGCGTGGCAGGAAGGCAAGTCCGTCACCTTCATGCCGAAGCCGCTCTTCGGTGACAACGGCTCGGGCATGCACGTGCACCAGTCGCTGTGGAAGGACGGCAAGCCGCTGTTCCACGACGAGGCCGGCTACGGTGGCCTCTCGGATCTGGCGCGTCACTACATCGGCGGCATCCTGCACCACGCCCCGTCGCTGCTGGCGTTCACCAACCCGACCATCAACTCGTACCACCGTCTGGTGCCGGGCTACGAGGCCCCCATCAACCTGGTGTACTCGCAGCGCAACCGCTCCGCCGCGGTCCGCATCCCGGTCACCGGCAACAACCCGAAGGCCAAGCGCATCGAGTTCCGCGCGCCGGACTCCTCGGGCAACCCGTACCTGGCCTTCGCCGCCATGATGATGGCCGGCCTGGACGGCATCAAGAACAAGATCGAGCCGCTGGCCCCGGTCGACAAGGACCTCTACGAGCTCCCGCCGGAGGAGGCCAAGAACATCCCGCAGGCCCCCACCAGCCTGGCCGCGGTCATCGACCGCCTGGAGAACGATCACGACTACCTCACCGAAGGCAACGTCTTCACCGAGGACCTGATCGAGACCTGGATCCAGCTCAAGCGCGACAACGAGATCGCCCCGGTGAACCTGCGTCCGCACCCGTACGAGTTCGAGCTCTACTACGACGTGTAGGCCTGACCTGCGGGAACGGGCCTGATCGGCCCGTTCCTTCCGCAGTAGCCGGTGACGAGTACCCCCCCGGAGGGGTAAACAGGCGGGGGGGGACCGCGGGTTAAAGCCCGGGGATACCGGAGGCGGGGCCGGGTTTGGGCCCGCCCCCCCCAAGGGAGAGG